>JAKSNM010000031.1 GCA_024399785.1 Paludibacteraceae bacterium | reverse complement strand
TTGCGGATACGCATGTTGTGAGGAGTTACCTCTACATACTCGTCCTCGTTGATATATTCCAAAGCCTCTTCCAAACTAAACTTGATAGCAGGAGGCAAAACGGCCTTGTCATCGGCTGATTTACTACGCATATTGGTTAGGTTCTTGGCCTTCACCACATTGATGACAATATCATTGTCCTTGGCATTCTCACCTACTACCTGACCTGCATAGACATCCTCTTGCGGATCAATGAAGAAACGTCCGCGGTCTTGCAGTTTATCCAAAGCGTATGCCGAAGCGGTGCCGCCTTCCATAGCAATCAATGAACCGTTGGTGCGCTCTGGCATATCGCCCTTATATGGCTGGTACTCCAAGAAACGGTGTGCCACAATAGCCTCACCAGCACTCACGTTCATCGCATAGGTTCTTAAACCCATAATACCACGGCTGGGGATAGTGAACTCCAATTGCACACGGTCGTTCACCAACTCCATCTTGGTCATTTCGCCTTTGCGGATGGTGACAAACTCAATAATCTTACCCGAGCACTCATCGGGCGTATTCACCGTTAGTTGCTCTACTGGCTCGCATTTTACGCCATCTATTGTCTTCATGATGACCTGAGGCTGACCTACCTGCAACTCATACCCCTCGCGACGCATGGTTTCGATAAGGACACTAAGGTGCAACACACCACGTCCCGACACACGCCAACTAGAGTCGGTGCTGCTGGCCTCTACACGCAAGGCGAGATTCTTCTCCAACTCCTTCATCAAACGGTCGTGGATGTGACGACTGGTGACATATTTACCATCTTGACCAAAGAAAGGACTATCGTTAATCGTGAACGTCATAGACATAGTGGGCTCGTCTATGGCAATAGGTTTGAGTGCCTCGGGGTTCTCGGCATCGCAGATAGTGTCGCCTATTTCAAAGCCATCTATGCCAATCATAGCACATATATCGCCCGAAGACATCTCTTGGGTGCGCACATGGCCCATACCTGTGAATGTATGCAACTCCTTGATTTTAGTCTTAACCATCGAACCGTCTTTTTTGGCGAGGGTCACCGTTTGTCCGTCTTTGAATGTGCCACGGTGTACACGTCCAACTGCTATACGTCCTACATATGGGTTGTAGTCAAGGCTGGTAACGAGCATTTGGGGCGTACCATCCAGCACTTTGGGCGCAGGGATATACTCGATAATAGCATCCATGAGAGCAGTGAGGTCGGTAGTGGGTTTGCGCCAATCGGTGGACATCCAACCGTTCTTGGCACTACCATAGATGGTTTGAAAATCCAATTGATCGTCGGTAGCATTGAGGTTGCACATCAGGTCAAACACGGCCTCTTGTGCTTCATCGGGACGGCAGTTGAGTTTATCTACTTTATTCACCACTACGATAGGTTTGAGGTTGAGCTCCAACGCTTTTTGCAGCACAAAACGGGTTTGAGGCATAGGTCCCTCAAAGGCATCGACCAATAGCAGCACACCGTCTGCCATATTGAGCACGCGCTCTACTTCGCCACCAAAATCTGCGTGGCCCGGAGTGTCAATCACGTTGATTTTATAACCCTTGTACTCAATGGCTACGTTCTTGGCAAGAATGGTAATACCACGCTCACGCTCCAGGTCGTTGTTGTCAAGGATTAACTCTTTGTTTTCCACACCTTCTTGGCGGGACTCTTGCACCACTTTGGCGGTGTAGAGCATCTTGTCAACCAAGGTTGTTTTTCCGTGGTCAACGTGTGCGATAATAGCTATATTTCTAATGTTTTGCATAATCTTTTTTGAGGCTCCGAAAAGCTTGCTTTTTGGAGAGAGGAGGGGCAACCGAACCCTTAATGAGCAAGGCTCATTCTTTGGCGAGGTTTGCTCCGACGAGTGGAGATAGCGGGAGTCGAACCCGCGTCCAAACAAGGAATCAATACGCTTTCTACATGCTTATCTTGGCTTTGATTTTCGACCATTGGCAAGACCCAAACCACCAACCAACGGCTTAGCTGCTTAGTTTTCATCCTTATGTCGCAGCCCACAAGGACTATCTTCGCTATTTCTGCGCCACTATATCTATTCAGCCGCGAAGCGGAGGCTTAGAGTGACGTCTCGCCCCGATGCCTAGCATCAGGTAAAAGTAATCCTACTATACTTCAGATTAAGCAGCGAGAGCTACATTTGTGTTGCCAGTTAAAGCTTTTGGACCCGATTAACGAGCGTTGTCCATGCTCGGCATGCTTACATACCTATTCTACCTGCTGTCAAAACCAATTATCCCCAATAGGTGATTTTACATACACGAAAAAATCGCGCAAAATTACAATTTTTTTCGCATATATGCAAATAAATTTGCAGAAAGTTTGCGATTGCCAATCATTTATTGTTATTAGTCGATATCCGTTTCTAACAGACGGAACGATTTGTCAAACTTTAGTTCAATGCCTGACATCAGCGTGACTTCATAGTCGCGTCTATCGACACTATATTCACGTATGCTCTGCCCTGCAAAGTGTTGGTTGACATACGCTACGAGTGGCTCAGGCAGCATAGTGGCAGGAAGAGGTTGCATTGCGTTATCCAGACTTTCGATTTGTCCTTGCTCATCAAATTTCCACTCGTTGCCATTGTGAAAACGTACCTCGTAGTCCGTGTCGAATAAGTCGTTTTCTTGGATGATAATCACAACGGGTTCGTCAGTTGCATAAGTAGCAATAGTCTGCTGTGCTGCTTGCGGCAGTTGCTCCAAGGTGATGACTTGTTTATTGTCTCTCGCGCACGCGAATAAAGATAAGGTGCAGAGCACCAATGTGGTGAGGTGTTTCATAGTGAAAAGTATTTACCCGCGTGATTTCAAATATTTATCTACCTCAATAGCTGCTTTACACCCCGAGCCAGCAGCAACAATGGCTTGTCGATAGTGCGGGTCGGCACAGTCGCCTGCTGCAAACACACCCAAAGCAGGTGTGATGCCATCGGGCAGGTAGCACTGCTGGGCATCGCCTTGCAAGGTCAGATAGCCTTCTGCATCGCGTGACAATTGATCAGCAAAGAGGTCGGTGTTGGGTTTATGCCCAATAGCGAGGAAGAAACCATTGATGTCAATGTGATGCAGTTGCTCCTCTAAGGTGCCTTGCTTATAAACCAAATCAGCTCCCTCTACTTTGTTCTCGCCTGTGAGACGGAGTGTGTTGTGCTCGAAAAGCACTTCTATTTTGGGATTGGCAAACACGCGGTCTTGCATGATTTTACTGGCACGCAGGAATGGTTTACGAACTACCAGATAAACCTTCTGACACAGCCCTGCAAGATATTCTGCCTCGCCACAAGCTGTGTCACCACCTCCTACTACGGCTACCACTTTGTTGCGGTAGAAAAAGCCATCGCAGGTAGCGCAAGCGGAGACACCTTTGCCTTTGTAATCCTGCTCGGACTGTATGCCAAGAAATTTAGCACTAGCCCCTGTGGCGATAATAATAGAGTCAGCCATGTATTCATCGGTATCTTCTACCCATATATGGTGGGGCTGTCCGTTGACACCTAGTTGCGCTTTGGTGACTACACCCGAGACGAATTGGGTACCAAAACGCTCTGCTTGACGACGCAAATCGTCCATCATAACAAAAGGCTCTACTCCATCGGGGTAGCCTGGAAAATTCTCTATCTCAGTGGTAATCATGAGTTGGCCACCTAGTTGGGGACCCTCGATAAGTACGGGTGAGAGATTAGCACGCGCTGCATAGATGGCAGCAGTATAGCCCGCAGGGCCAGAACCGATAATTAGACATGAAGTGGTAGTCATCGTAAATCATTGATAAAAGCACCAGATTTGGTAAAATGAAAATCGGGTGTAGAAGTGATATATTGTGGATTTTTTAGTCGCAAAGAGGTAGTAGCATGTGGCTCTTTTAGCTCAACGGATAACGGCATGTCACCCTTGATTTTCAGGGTGATTTTCATTTGCTCGGCAGGTGTACCCTTAGGCACGAGCGTAATGGTTGTGATTGTACCATCTTTGTTGACCGTCTCTTTGACCGTGCTGACTTGTGCCATAGATTGAGCAAAGAGTAGGGGATTGGTGCTGAGTAGTTCTTCGGCAGTTGGGTGCGAGAGAGTGAGTTCGTTGGCGTCGGGGTCGTAGAAATAGAGTGTAGAACCATCGTACGCTACTTCGTAGCCGCGTACGGTACCGCGAAATTTTCTACCTTGCATCACACATTTGCCTGGCGAAGTGAGTGCAGCCTGCCCCTCGGCCTGAATGGTGAGAGATATATCTGACTGCAAGGTCTTGGTCTCCAAATTCGTCAGCAGACTAGATAAGGCGGTAAGTAAAATAAGTAGTTTCATAAATCGTCAATCTTAAATCATCAATTTACAATCTACAAAAACTATGCCCCAAGTGATTGGAGTAGGTTTTCCAAAGACTCTAAATCTTGAATTAGTACATCACGTCCTTTAGGACCTTTGTTGGGTCCTACTATTCCTGCGGCTTCTAGTTGATCAGACAGTTTGCCAGCACGATTATAACCTATTTCAAAAACTCGTTGCAGACGTGATGTAGATCCCTCTTGCTTGCTCACTACATAACGTGCTACGTCGGCAAACATGGGGTCAAGACGTTTCATGTCCACACTACCTGGTGTTGCTGCATCTTCTTGCCCTTCTGGTACGTACTCTGGCAGTTGATAAGGCTCTAGGAAATGTTGCTGTGCGCTAACATGATCCACAAGGGCTTCCACCTCAGGCGTATCGATGAAGGCACACTGGATGCGCGTCAAATTACCTCCGCCCGAATAGAGCATATCACCCTTACCAATCAGTTGGTCAGCGCCCTTGGCATCCAGCACCGTGCGGCTATCTACTACGGATTGGGTACGGAAAGCAATACGGGTAGGTATATTGGCTTTGATGGTACCCGTCACTATCTTAACATCAGGACGTTGAGTGGCCAAAATCATGTGCATGCCCACAGCACGAGCCTTCTGGGCAAGGCGTTGGATAGGACGTTCTACCTCCTTGCCTGCCTGCATAATGAAATCTCCATATTCGTCTATCACGATAACAAGATAAGGCAGGAACTTATGGTGAAGCATTTTATGCGTGACTACATTCTCCACATCCTTGGCGGGGTTAAGATGGCGTGAGTTGAACTTCTCGTTATAGTCTTCCAAATTACGGCAATTAGCATCGGCCAGGAGTGAGTAGCGGTCCTCCATCTCGATAACAAGGGAGTTGAGCGTATTAATCACTTTTTGACAATCGGTGATGATGATGTCACGGTCTTCCTGGTCTGGCATAGCTGCCATGAAATGACGAATCAAAGGCTTATAGATGCTAAACTCTACCATCTTGGGATCCACTAACACAAACTTCAACTCTGCGGGATGCTTTTTATAGATAAGAGAGGCGATAATAGCATTCAGTCCAACCGATTTACCCTGACCTGTGGCACCCGCTACAAGCAAGTGTGGCGTCTTGGCAAGGTCGAAAGTAAAGACTTCGTTGGTGATGGTGCGACCAATCGCAATAGGAAGTTTCATCTTGGTCTCCTCTTGGAAACGCTTGCTGGCGATAACCGAGTGCATAGAAACAACTTGAGGCTTCTCGTTAGGTACCTCTATACCCACTGTTCCTTTGCCAGGCATTGGAGCAATGATACGTATGCCGATAGCCGATAGCGAGAGCATGATGTCGTTCTCTAGAGACTGAATCTTTGAAATACGTGTACCAGCTTTCGGCACTACTTCATAAAGGGTGACGGTAGGCCCGACAGTAGCTTTGATGGATTCGATCTCAACATCGTAGTTGCGTAGGGTTTGTACAATACGATTAGCATTGGCTTGCTGCTCGTCTTTGTCGATAACAGGAGCCGTCTCGTTGTCATATACCTTGAGTAAGTTGAGACTAGGAAATTTATAGTTTTCCAGGTCTTTACGAGGATCGTACGGACCTAATTGCTCCAGTATAGCCTCGGTGTTGTTTTCTACCGTCTCCACTGCCTCGGTTTTTTCAATGTCTAGTGCCGTGTTCTCGGATACGGATACGGGTTCAGGTTCAGGCTCGGGCTGTTCGACAATGATAGGCTCTACCTCAGGCTCCTCGATAATGATAGGTTCTGGTTCGGGTTGCTCAATAATAATAGGATCAGAATCGGCAGTAGAGAGAATAATAGGTTCGGTAGGCACATCGTCTTGAGGAGCGTCGGGGTGCTGACGATGTAATTTGGCTTGTAGGTTGAACCAAAGATTTTGCACTTTTTCAATAAAATGCTTATCAACGATGATGAGAAAGACCACTAGTGTAACGAGCAAGATGATAGACATACCGATAGCTTGCATATAATTGTTTCCCAGTGTGGCTAACCACTCACCGTGTGTGCCGCCTAGACGGAAAAAAAGATTGCGTCCAACGAAGAGTTGGATAAATCCTAGTGTTGTTGAACCCCAAATCAGCAAAAAAGCCGAGCAGAAAAAGAGTTTCCAACATTTGATATCAATAGCTCGAACCAATTGTAACCCATATAAGGCACCCATGATAAGAAACAGCACGCTCATAATGCCGAAACTTCTATCTATCATTGCACGGGCAATGTAAGCCCCAGGTAGCCCTAGCCAGTTTTGGAAGGAGGGCATATGCTCCAAACGCTCGGAGTGAGAAAGTTCAATAAGGTCCTGATCTGCTGCTCCTGTGAAGAAAAAACTAATATAAGCAAGCGAGATAAGCAAGGTAAGGGTAAGCAAAACAATACCACTGATGAGACGGGCACGGCCATCACTCGCGAGAGTGTCCCAGTACCTGGTCACCGCATTATGAGCTTGGGCAACAGAATTGTGGTTGGGTCGAATAGATCTTCTAGGCATATAGTAAATTCGATATATAATTAGCACGCAAAAGTACAAAAAACAATTGAACCTACAAAAAAAAGTATTGTTTTTACGCAAATAAAGCGAAAAAAATTTGTTTATGTCGAAAATTATTTATAATTTTGTGCGATAATTTGTGCAGATATGTCTGATAGTGCAGATAAAATGGCGGAAGCGTGTGTAGCATGTGCCCTAAAAGATAGGTGCGTGCAGACGGTGGATGAGTGCTTTACGCGCCGTCAGCGTTGGAAAGCATTGCTGCTAGGTTATATACTACCTTTTCTCGTGTTATCAGTCGGAATTATCGTGATGAGCCTATTGCATTGGGATGAGATGTTGATAGGCGGCATAAGTTTAGCCATCGTGGGCATATATTATGTGGTGCTATGGCTGTGCAAACCAAAGATTTGAGCGTTTACAAATTAAAAAAATAATATAGTATGAATTTGATTGTTATTTCTTTGCTTGTTCTGGGAATTACAGGTATAGTAGCTGCGGTGCTATTGTATTTGATCGCTCAGAAATTTAAGGTAGAAGAAGATCCTCGCATCGATCAAGTGCAGGAAGTGTTGCCAGGTGCCAATTGTGGCGGTTGTGGTCAGGCTGGCTGTAGAGCATTTGCGGAGGCTTGCACCAAAGCTTCGTCATTAGATGGTCTTCTTTGCCCAGTAGGTGGAGCACCCACGATGGAAAAAGTAGGTGCTATTTTAGGATTGGCTGCTGTAGCTGGTGAGCCCAAAGTGGCTGTGGTACGTTGCAACGGCAGTTGCGATGCTCGTCCCCGCACTAGCGAGTATAATGGCGCACACTCTTGCGCTATTATGCACAGCATGTACGTGGGCGAATCGGGTTGTGCCTTTGGTTGCTTAGGCTGCGGAGATTGTGTGGCAGCATGTGCTTTTGATGCTCTGCATATCAATCCTGAAACGGGGCTGCCAGAAGTAGATGAGGAAAAATGTACTAGTTGCGGTAAGTGCGTGAAAGCATGCCCACGTCATATTATTGAGTTGCGCTACAAAGGCACTGATGGACAACGTATGGTGGTGAAATGTATGAACCAAGACAAAGGTCCTGTAGCCAAGAAGAATTGTGCAAATGCATGTATAGGCTGCGGCTTGTGCGCCAAAGTGTGCCCACAAGAGGCTATCACCGTAACGAACAATGTGGCATATATTGACTATGCCAAATGTGTGGTTTGCCGCGAGTGTGAACCTCAATGCCCTACAGGCGCATTATGGGGTATGGGCTTCCCAGAGCGTTTGACTAAAGCAGCCAAAACAGCTGCTCCAACTGCTCAAGCAACTCCTGCTGCTGAGGGTGGTGATGAGAAATTCGATCCCGCCATAGCTGCTCAAATACAAGCACTAAAAACTCCTAAAGCAGTGTTCCCACATTGTTTGCACAACGCGTAAATGGGTAAACTAGTAAATTAATTTATAAATGTGTAAATTATGAATACATTCAAAAAGGGTGGTATTCACCCAAAAGATAATAAGATTTATTCGGCACATCAACCTATAGTGGAGTGCGGTTTGCCTAAACAAGCCATTATTCCTCTGGCACAACATATTGGTGCTCCTGCCAAGCCAATTGTGCAAAAAGGAGACAAGGTGAAAGTGGGCCAATTGATAGCCGAGGCGGGAGGTTTTGTGAGCGCCAATGTACACTCGGGTGTGTCTGGAGTAGTGAATAAAATAGATGCTACTACCGATGCTTGGGGCTTGCGCATGCCTGCCATTTTTATTGATGTGGAAGGCGACGAGTGGGTAGAGGAAATTGATCGCAGTTCAGATGTGATTCGTGAGTGCAATCTAGAACCGAAAGAGATAATTGACCGTATAGCCAAAGCTGGTATAGTAGGTCTGGGTGGAGCCTGTTTCCCTACACATGTAAAACTCTGCCCTCCTCCAGGACAAAAGGCAGAAGTGCTGATTGTGAATGGCGTAGAATGTGAACCCTATCTAACATGTGACCATCAGTTGATGCTAGAACATGGGGAGGAAATCATGATTGGTATTCAGATCGTGATGCGTGCATTGGGTATCAATCGTGCTGTGATTGGTATTGAAAAAAATAAACCCGATGCAATAGCTCGTATGCAGGAGTTGGCACAAAAAACACTAGGCGTAGAGGTAAAAGCATTGAAGTTGAAATATCCTCAAGGTGGTGAGAAACAACTGATCGATGCGTGCATTAATCGTCAAGTGGCTAGTGGCGCACTACCTATCTCAGTAGGCGCGGTAGTAGATAATGTGGCTACGATATATGCTATATATGAAGCTGTGCAAAAACATAAACCGCTTTTCTCGCGTGTGATGACAGTGACTGGTAAGCAAGTTGCTAAGCCTGGTAACTATCTTGTCCGTTTCGGTACACCACTAACCCAAGTGGTGGAACTGGCAGGTGGTGTTCCAGAAGGCACAGGGAAGATAATAGGTGGCGGACCTATGATGGGTCGCGCAATGAACAATATTGATATGCCTGCGCACAAGCGTACGAGCGGTTTGTTGTTCTTGCCCGAAGAGGAGAGCCGTCGCGGCATAGAGGAGAATTGTATCCGTTGCGGTAAATGTGTGAGCGCTTGTCCAATGGGCTTGGAACCCTATCTGTTGAGCCGTCAAAGCGAATTGCAGATGTGGAGCGAGATGGAAGACCATCATGTGATGGACTGCATAGAATGCGGTTGTTGCCAATTCACCTGCCCAAGCCATCGTCCGTTACTTGATTATGTGCGTCAAGGCAAGGCTACCGTAGGTGGTATTCTGCGTGCGCGTGCAGCAGCAAAAAAATAAGTGTTACATTGTAGAATTTAAGATTTATAGATATGAATAAATTAATTGTTGCCCCCGCTCCACACGCACATAGTGGCGATAGTGTGAGCAAGAACATGCTTCTGGTGATAGCTGCCTTGATGCCCGCTTATGCAGTATCCTTGGCTGCTTTCGGTTGGGGAGCTTTGATTACAACGCTAATTAGCATAGCAGCGTGCTGCCTCGTGGAGTGGCTGATTGCTAAATTCTTGTTGAAACAGAAACCAACTTTATGCGATTGTTCCGCCATTTTGACTGGTTTGTTGTTGGCGTTTAATTTGCCTAGTAACTTGCCCTGGTGGCTAGTAGTGATTGGTGCAGTAGTGGCTATTGGTATAGGTAAGATGACCTTCGGCGGATTGGGACAAAATCCTTTTAACCCTGCGTTGGTAGGTCGTGTGTTCCTACTGATCGCCTATCCTGTGCAGATGACTAGTTGGCCTCTGCCTCAAGGCTTTGCAGGTCGTTATGTTGATGCAGTTACAGGTGCAACTCCATTGGCTGCCATGAAGCAGATTGTAAAAGGTAATGCTGATTTGGTAAGTCAGTTGCCTGATTTGAAAGATGCTTTGTTTGGCTTTATGGGTGGTTCGCTCGGTGAAGTGAGCGCAATAGCATTGCTCGCTGGCGGTATCTTCTTGATTTGCATGAAGGTAATCACATGGCATATACCGGTTAGTATCCTTGCTACGATTGCTCTTTTTGCATGGATAGCCACTCCCGAAGGATTCGCCTGCTCACACGAGTATATTCTCTACACTCTTCTTACTGGAGGTATTATGTTAGGTGCGTTCTTTATGGCTACCGACTATGTAACATCACCTATGACCAACTGGGGCAAAGTGATTTTTGGTATCGGAATTGGTTTGATCGTGATGGTAATTCGTACTTGGGGTGCTTATCCTGAAGGTATGTCGTTCGCTATCTTGATTATGAATGCAACTGTACCATTGCTTAATAAGATTCGTCCGAAACTTTTCGGAGAAGTGGTGAAAAAATAATTTGTAAATTAACAATTTGTAAATTTGTAAGTTATGGCAAAATTAGAAAGTTCATTTAAGAATATGGTGCTCTCTCTTACGGCTATTACCCTAGTGGCTGCTGCTGGTTTGGCAGGTGTCTATATGGTAACGAAAGCGCAGATTGAAGCACAAAATATAGCTGCACAAAATGCAGCAAAGATAGCCGTGCTAAATGGTCAAGAAGGTACTGCTATAGAGGCTGTCGCTGATGGTTTTGGTGGTCCTATCCGTATTATGGTAGGTTTTGCTAATGATGGCACGATACTAGGTTATGAAGTACTAGAACAGCAGGAAACACCAGGTTTAGGTACACACATGGTAGAGTGGTTCAAACAAGCTGATAAACCAGGCCAATGTATCGTGGGTCGTCAAGCCAATGGTCAGTTCACAGTGAGCAAAGATGGTGGCGATGTAGATGCTATCACTGCTGCTACGATTTCATCGCGTGCATTCTTAAAGGCTGTGAATAGTGCATATGCAGATTGGAAAGCCCAACAAGGCGAACAAGTAGAGGCTTGGAGTGGCGCTTCTCAACAACAAGGAAAGGAGGAAAACAATGAATAATGCAATTAAAACATTTACCAACGGTATATTAAAAGAGAACCCTACCTTTGGTCTTGTACTGGGTATGTGTCCTACATTGGCCACTACCACAAGTGCGCTAAATGGTATGTCGATGGGTTTGGCAACCATGTTTGTGTTGGTATGCTCCAATGTAGTGATTTCGCTACTGAAGAATGTGATACCTGACAAAGTGCGTATCCCTGCATTTATTGTGGTGATAGCTACTTTTGTGAGTATCTTGCAACTATTGATGCAAGCCTATGTACCTGCTATTTATGCTACTTTGGGCTTGTTTATTCCACTGATTGTGGTGAACTGTATTGTACTAGGCCGTGCAGAGGCTTTTGCCTGCAAGAATAATGTGGGACTGAGTGCGATAGATGGTCTGGGTATGGGTTTAGGTTTCACCTTGTCGCTTACAGTAATAGGTGCTATACGTGAACTATTGGGCACGGGTGCTATTTTCGGAGCACATATATATGATGGCCAATATGGTGCTCTCATCTTTGTGCTGGCTCCTGGTGCATTTATCTGCTTAGGTTATATTATGGCTTTGGTTCAAAAACTATTAAAGAAATAAGACTATGATTTACTTTTTGATATTTATCTCCGCGATATTCGTCAATAATATCGTTCTTAGTCAGTTCTTGGGCATTTGTCCTTTCTTGGGCGTGAGCAAGAAAATTGATACGGCACTAGGTATGAGTGCGGCTGTTACGTTTGTACTCACTTTGGCAACGGTAGTGACGTATTTGTTGCAAAAACTATTGGTGATGTGGGGTGTAGAGTTTTTGCAGACTATCCTGTTCATTTTAGTGATAGCTGCATTGGTGCAGATGATTGAGATTGTGTTAAAGAAGGTATCTCCATCGTTGTACCAAGCTTTGGGTGTGTTCTTACCTTTGATTACCACTAACTGCTGTTTGTTGGGCGTGGCTATTTTGGTAGCTAATGGTACCTATAAAATGCCAGGAGGTGCTCCAGCAGAAGGGTTGTTGAATGGTACACTATTTGCGTTCGCTACGGCTTTGGGCTTTGCGTTGGCACTGGTACTATTTGCAGGTATTCGTGAGCAATTGAGCATGAATAAAGTGCCCAAAGCAATGCAGGGCACTCCTATTGCGTTACTCACCGCAGGCATATTAGCCATGGCCTTTATGGGCTTTAGCGGTGTAGTATAAGTTTATTGGCAATACTGCTCGTAATTAGTTAGGAAAAGTTTAACGGCCTCTGTTAAAGGACCGTAGTATTCACCGCCGGCGGCATTTTTATGGCCGCCGCCGTTGTATATATCGTGGGCGAATGTGTTGATGGGACGGTCGCCTTGACTGCGAAAACTCAATTTTATTTTATCTACATCTTCGCGCATGAAAACACTATAGTGGATATTCTTGATTTGTAGAGGCATGTTAACGATGCCTTCGGCATCACCACTGGTGAAATTGAATTGTTTGAGTTCTTTGGAAGAAAGGGTTATGAGTGCCACGTGGTGTTGGTGGAAAAGACGCATCTTGCGGTATAGACAATAGCCCACTAAACGCATTCTCCCAGCATGAAACTGGTTGAAGACTTGATTGTAGCACGCGTCTTTATCTACGCCTGCCCGTAGTAGTTGGGCAACTATTTCATACATTTCGGGATGGTTGCTGTTGTACTGAAAATTGCCAGTGTCGGTCATCATACCCGTGTAGATACAGGTGGCGAAGTTGAGATTGCTCGACATGTCCATGATACCCATTTGGCAAATCGACCGATAGACCAGTTCGCTTGCAGAAGCACATTCGGGATAGGAGATGGTGACGTCTGCCATATCGCTAGGGTAGAGGTGGTGATCAATCATGATGATAGGTTTGGTTTGGCCCACTTCTACAATCTTTGCACCTAGGGCATCTCCTGCGCGTTTGGGTTCTTGAAAATCGGTGATGATGAGAAGGTCCGCATTGCTGAGTGCAGTGTCTGCCTCGGCTGTTTGTTTCTCATAAACCAAATCTTCTTTGGCACCAGGCATCCACGCAAGGAAATTGGGAAATTCATTAGGCACTATTACAATGGCATTTTTGCCAAGAGAGTTGAGATAGTGTTTCATACCTAGTGATGAGCCCATGGCATCTCCATCGGGCGATATATGCGTGATAATAACCACGTTACGGGCTGCAGCAATTAGTTGCTGAGCCTTCGTTACCAAAATGGTATCAATTAATTGTTTCATAAAAAAAAGAAATGTGCGCAGGATGAGACTCGAACTCACACGATCTTGCGACCACTACCCCCTCAAAGTAGCGTGTATACCAATTTCACCACCTGCGCGTGGTGCCCAGAACAGGACTCGAACCTGCACGCCTTGCGACATACGCACCTGAAACGTACGCGTCTACCAATTCCGCCACCTGGGCTTTAGAACAAAAATGCAGGAACGTAGTCCTGCATTGAGCGATGAACGAGACTCGAACTCGCGACCCCGACCTTGGCAAGGTCGTGCTCTACCAACTGAGCTATCATCGCATTGTTGCTCCTCTAAGAAAGAGTAAGATCACTGCTTTGTTTCCCAAAGCGGGTGCAAAAGTACTACTTTTTTTTGACTTGACCAAATTTTTTAGCGGAAAAATGCAAAAAAAATGTATTTTTTCTAGTTTATGTGCATTTTTTTATGTAATTTTGCACTTTCTATGGCAAAAACAGATCAACAAAAACAGCAAGAACAGCTTTGGAAATTTCTAAATGCTCGCTTTCATGATACATGTGCAACACACCATCTTTTGGCGGATGGTGATCATGTGTTGATAGGACTGAGTGGCGGCAAAGATAGTTTGTTGCTTACGGAGTTGCTAGGCGCGCAAGCGCGTGTGTACGTTCCTAAAATTCAAGTCACGGCTGTACACGTGCGTGTGGAGGAACGTAATTACCAGACGGATTTAAGCTATTTGCAGGATTTTTGCCGTGCGTGTGGGGTGGAATTGGTGGTGCGTGATACACGCATAGAGGGTGAGGAGAAAAAAGATGCCTGCTTTTTATGCTCTTGGTATCGCCGAAAGGCCTTGCTGAATGTGGCAAAAGAGTTGGGATGCAACAAGATAGCGTTGGGACATCATCGTGATGATGTGTTGCAGACTTTGCTGATGAATCTGGTTTATGAGGGACGTTGCGAGTCGCTACCGCCTATGTTACAATTGGACAAGATGCCGATACAGTTTATTCGCCCATTATGGAGTATTGATGAGCAGGATATTCAAACCTACGCATCCTTGTGTGCTTATCATAAACAAGTGAGAACCTGTCCGTTTGAAAAAACAACTGCCCGCACCAAGATGGCAGAGCTGCTAAAAGAGTTGGAAGGTATGAACGCAAACGTACGATCATCGCTTATCCATAGCCTCACGGTTCGCTAATAACATATTAATAGCATACTAATCACATACTAATAACATATTAATCACATACTAAAATAAGGAAAAATGCAAGGGATTTATACTGTTTTATTGTTGCTGGCATCGAATATCTTTATGACATTGGCTTGGTACGGCCACTTGAAAATGGCTGAGTTCTCATGGTTTAAGGCGTTGCCTTTGATAGGCGTAATCGCGTTTAGTTGGGGTATTGCTTTTTTTGAATATTGTTTGCAAGTGCCTGCCAACCGAATAGGCTTTGAAGGTAACGGCGGACCATTTAGTCTAATGCAACTCAAAGTAATACAAGAGGTGATAACCTTGGTGGTGTTTGTGCTGTTCTCGGTTATGGCTTTTCATATGCAGATTCGTTGGAATCATATTGTGGCTGCATTGTGCCTCGTGTTGGCGGTGTGGTTTGTGTTTGGATTTAAGTAGAGATTATGCGCATCTTGATAGCACCACTCAATTGGGGATTGGGACATGCCACAAGGTGTGTTCCTCTGGTGCGTCGGTATATTGAACAGGGTCATGAGGTGGTGCTAGGAGGCGATGGCGAGAGTTTGATATGGCTGCAGCACTATTTCCCTGACTTGCGAACAATAGAGTTGGCATCGCTCAATCTGCGTTATAGTAAAGGAAAGAGTCAGGTAGGGGCTATGCTGAAAGCTTTGCCACAATTGATTCATTTCTCATTAGAGGATGAGGCTAGGTTGAACCAATTGCTGCTGGTGGAGCCATTTGATGTGGTGGTGTCAGATAATCGATTTGGACTAAGAAACGAGCATGTGAAAAGTGTGTATGTTACGCATCAATTGTGGATACGTTTGCCGAAAGGTTGGAAATGGCTAGAACCCTTTGTCGCCAAGTTGCATGCCTGTGTTTATAATCGTTTTGACGAAGTGTGGGTGCCCGATTACGCCGATAGAGAAAGCAATTTGTCGGGGCTGCTGGGTCATCCAAAGACCATAAGTGATAAGGTGAAATACATAGGTCCTTTGTCGCGTTTTTCTGATGGACCGATTGCAACCAGTTCTACATATCACACGGTGGCTTTGTTGTCGGGTCTGGAACCCCAACGAACGCTTTTGGAAGAGCAAGTGGTGTTGCGGTTGCTAGAAGAAGGAGTGCCTGCATTGGTGGTGCAGGGCAAGGTGAGAGAACCTTTTACTCGGGTGACGCATGCCAATTTGACAAAAGTTCCGTATTTGTCGGATGAACTTCTGACGGAGGCACTTATGGGTGCTCAAAAGATAATCTGCCGTAGTGGTTACTCTACCATAATGGATTTGGCTCAGTTGGGACTATTGGATAGAGTAGAGTGGGTGCCTACACCTGGTCAATCGGAACAAGAATATTTGGCAGAAAGATTAAAAAACAACACTTTTTTGACGCAAAAAGGAAAATAAATGCCAAAAAATTTGGTCATGTCAAAAAAAAGTTGTACTTTTGCAATCCCGTTCGTGAAAAACGACGGTGTTTATGGCGCGGAGTAGAGCAGTGGTAGCTCGTCAGGCTCATAACCTGAA
>JAKSNM010000030.1 GCA_024399785.1 Paludibacteraceae bacterium | reverse complement strand
ATTTGCAAATAAAAAAACATGTTATAAAACATATTTTGGTTGTTTAGACGCACTATGTGCTGTTTAGACGCTTCGCTGGGTAGAGGTTTAGAGAGGAGTAAATGCCATACAAAACGCTCGCTTAGAGTAAATGCCATACGAGACCACGCGCTCCCCAAGCGCTCCCTGTACCCCACCTCCCATGGTGGGTGCCACGGTCTCTTAATGGCACATACTCTTCGCTCGCTAGACCAATCTCCGCTCTTCGAGTTTCATTGCAGCAGCCACGATGACTGCCACCTCTGGCGGCATTGGGTGGCTGTGCATTCAACTCTCATCGGCTGCGCAAAGCGAGCGAGGGGCATCGAACACCCCGAGCGAGGGGAGGTAGGAAAAACTAGGAGAAACAAGAAATGAGAAATGAGAAACAAAGATTAAAGGCGAGAGTATTCGGTGGCGGCGAGGAGGAAGGCACCGAGGATCTTGCCCTCAGTGTAAGTGGTGATGCGCGTGACATCCTTGCCACACAAATAGTAAGCCGCATCACCCTTGCGCGTGTCGGACAGGCCCGCCGAAGCACAACTATGAATCAATGCCAACGAATTGCCATCACCTACATCGGTGACCAAGAACTGCTCCACCAAACCACGGAAAGCACGCTCCGCCAAATCCTGATAGGTGCGCCGAGGCAACAAGCCCAAACGCATGCCCTTGAGGTAACCCGCCGTGAAAAGTGCCGAACCCGAAGCCTCAAGATAATTCGCCTCGGCACAACCCTCGGGCCGATAGCCCACAGGATATTGCAACAGTTGTGCCCAACAGCCCGAAGCCGTGTCCTGACGCAACGCCACACCCGCCGCCAACGATTGCAGATAAGCCTGCAAACGATAGTAAGCAGGAGCCAGATAAGACTGCTGATGAGCTGGCGCCTGCTGCATCGCCTCAAGGATATCAATCAACGCCAAGAAATACCACCCTACCGCCCGAGACCAGTACTCGGCACTAACACCATAGTGCAAAGACAAGGTGTCCTGGTCCGCCCAATTAGGGTCTAACTGAGGCGAAGCCGAGAAAGCATGATAGAGGAGCTGCTGGTCCTGGTCCCAAAGTTGGAACCAAGTGATGTCCACCTGATGAATCAGGTCCGCCCAAGCGTCCTCGTCGCTGGTATCGGGCAAGGAATAGCCTCGCGAGAGGAGTTGCGCCAAAAGGGCTGGGCCCATATACTGGCCATCGCACCACATCTCGTTGACATACTGACGTTTATGCCACCAGCCCCCTGCAAAGAAAAGCGAGTGGGAAAAAGCCAACGATGTAGAGTCGGAGATAACATAGACCTTTTTATAATATGCCAGCGCGCGCGCCGCACGCGTGAGAGCCGTATCACAATGCGCCACCGTAGCGGAATCAGCACCAAAACAACCCGAAGCCGCCAAATCGCGCAAGCCGAAATAGAGCTTAGACGCATTGAGGATATCCAGGTCGTTGGGCTGGAGCGAGAAACCCGAATCGTAGAAACGATTGCCGTAATCCCGTATGGTCTCGTACCACGGGAGAACATACGCCGAGTCAGGCTGCGCCTGCACCGCCTCAATAGTAGCCTTAGCCACCAAGCCCGACACATAGTCGAACTTATCAAATCCCCCTGGACGCGTGTTGCAACGGAAATTGGTCAGACAAGCGTCCGCCACCAAGCGCGTGTAGTTGGCGGTGGGCTGGAAAGCTAGTAGTATGATGAGTAGTAGTGACATTGTTTAGACGCTTCGCTGTTTAGATGTTTAGACGCTTCGCTGTTTAGAGATGGGATTACATACGGGCGGGCATTTCGATGCCGAGCAGAGACATAGCAGCGGCAAGGACTTTGGCCACCTGTTGAGACAACTGAATACGGAACGCACGCACGGAGGCATCCTGCTCGTTGAGAATAGAATAGTCGTGGTAGAACGAGTTGAAATCCTGCGCCAGGGCATAGGCATAGTTGCAGATAACGGCTGGCGAGAACTCATCACCCGCCTGACGCACTACCGATGGGTAGTCGGCAAGACGTTGAATAAGAGCAAGCTCTTTGGGGTTGAGAGAATTTGTAAATTTGTAAATTGGTAAATTGGTAAATTCCTCGGATTTGCGGAGGACGGACTGGATGCGGGCATAGGTGTATTGGATAAAAGGACCTGTGTTGCCGTTGAAGTCAATCGACTCGGCAGGATTGAAAAGCATATTCTTGCGAGGATCAACCTTGAGGATGAAATACTTAAGCGCACCCAAACCCACCTTGCGGGCTATCTCGTTGGCCTCTTCGGGAGTGATATCAGGCAGGGTATTGACCTTGTCCTTGCTAATCTCGCGCGCATCGGCAATCATGGCTGCCATGAGGTCGTCGGCATCGACCACCGTACCCTCACGGGATTTCATCTTGCCGTTAGGCAGTTCGACCATGCCATAGGAGAAATGCACCAGTTCCTTGCCGAAGGGGAAACCGAGACGATCCAGCAGGATAGAGAGCACTTTGAAGTGGTACTCCTGCTCGTTGCCCACCACATAAACCATCTTGTCGATAGGATAGTCCTGGAAACGCAGTTTGGCTGTACCGATATCCTGAGTCATATAGACGGAGGTGCCATCTTGACGAAGCAAGAGTTTCTCGTCCAAGCCGTCTTTGGTAAGGTCCGCCCAGACCGAGTTATCCTCACGGCGATAGAAAGCCCCCGATTGGAGACCTTTCTCCACCTCGGATTTGCCCTCGAGATAGGTATTGGACTCGTAGTAGATTTTATCAAACGACACACCCATCTGGCGGTAGGTCTCATCAAAACCTGCATAGACCCAACTATTCATTTTCTGCCACAAAGCACGCACCTCAGGGTCGCCCTGCTCCCATTTGAGCAGCATAGCCTGCGCCTCTTTCATAAGCGGAGCTTCGCGTTTGGCGGTGTCCTCATCCATGCCAGTAGCCATGAGGTCAGAGATCTGTTTCTTATACTCCTTGTCAAAGCGAACGTAGTAATCACCAATCAGATGGTCGCCTTTCTTGCCAGAGGACTCGGGTGTTTCGCCATTGCCGAAACGAAGCCAAGCCAGCATAGACTTGCAGATATGTATGCCACGGTCGTTGACGATATTGGTTTTAACTACCTGCCAGCCGTTAGCCTCCTGAATCTTAGCAATTGAATAACCCAAGAGGTTGTTGCGCACATGGCCCAAGTGCAAGGGTTTATTGGTGTTGGGAGAGGAGTACTCCACCATCATCAAAGGGACCCTCCCCGTACCCTCCCTCAAAGGGAGGGAGTGGGTACCGTAATGGTCGTCCTGGGCGATGTCGCCTAAGACGGACAGCCAATAGTTATCGGCAATAGAGAGATTGAGGAAGCCCTGAACAGCGTTGAAACGGCTAATGATGGAGGAATCGGCAGTTCGATCTTTCGAGGCATCGGTGAGATATTCCCCTATTTCCTGCGCAACGACGGCAGGGGCTTTGCGGGCCAGTTTGACAAAGGGGAAAACGACAAGGGTGAGTTGCCCCTCAAACTCGGGACGGGTTTTTTGCAACTGAATCATTGCATCGGTTGCTTCCACTTGGTAGAGGCTCTTGACAGCCTCTTTGATCTGTTGTTTTACTATTTCTTCTAGTTTCATTCTTTTACAGCTTTGAAGGACATATCTAGGGATTGGACACTGTGGGTAAGGGCACCAACAGAGGCAAAATCTACGCCACAGAGGGCATAGGAGCGCAGGGTGTCAATCGTGATGCCACCGCTGGACTCGATTTCAATGTATTTATCGCTTTTCCATGCACGGATGAAATCCACTGCCTCGCGGGTACGCTCGGGAGTGAAGTTATCCAACATGATGCGGTCGGGTATGCCCGTCTCCAGCGCCTGGCGAATCTCATCCAGGTTGCGGGTCTCAATCTCGATGCGGAGGTTCTTGCCTTTTTCCTTACAATAATCGCGGGCACGCGTGAGCGCCTGAGCAATGCCGCCAGCAAAGTCCACGTGGTTGTCCTTGAGCAGAATCATATCGAACAAGCCGATACGATGGTTCATGCCACCACCTATGAGCACCGCTTCTTTCTCCAGATAGCGCAAGCCCGGAGTGGTCTTGCGGGTATCGAGCACATGGCACTGGGTGTCGGCTATGAGCGACTGGTAGCGATGGGTAGTGGTGGCAATGCCCGACATGCGTTGCATGATATTGAGCATGGTGCGCTCCACCTGCAGCAGGCTGAGCTGCTTACCCGTAACGCGAAAAGCAATGTCGCCAGGATAGACCTCAACACCATCGGAGATAAGGCCTTGGAACTGCAGTTCAGGGTCAAAATAGTGGATAACCTGTTTGGCTACCTCGACACCTGCCAGGATGCCGTGGGCCTTGATGATAAGTTGCTGCGTGCCCATTTGGGTAGCAGGGATACAACTAAGAGATGTATGATCGCCATCGCGGATATCTTCTTCAAACCACAGGGCGATGAGTTTATTTAATTCACTTGGGTTCATATAGCAACACATTTAGTATGTAAGTATTCGGCTTCGTCGGCGGAAAGTAGTGGACTGATCTCACGCTCTACACGGGCGTGGTAAGCATTGATCCACTGACGTTCGTCAGCAGTAAGCATATCCAGATCAATCAGGCGCGTGTCGTAGAAGCAGAGAGTGAGGGTCTCAAACTCCAGATAGGTCTCACCCGTGGTGCGAGCCATAGGAGTAGCCTCGCGCGCAGTAATCAGGTTCTCGATACGGATGCCGTATTCGCCAGCGCGGTAGATACCTGGTTCATCGGAGAAGACCTGACCCAGATAGATAGGGTTGGTATTGTTGTCGGTACGGATATTAGACGGTCCCTCGTGGCAACCCATGAAGTGCCCTACCCCATGGCCAGTGCCGTGGGAATAGGAGATGCCCTCTTGCCACATAAACTGGTGCGCCAACACATCCAGTTGGTTGCCACGTGTGCCTTGTGGGAAGCGGGCCTTTGCCAAAGCGATATGTCCCTTGAGCACCAAAGTATAGTCGCGCTTGAGCGTAGGCGAGATAGACTTGGGATTGCCTATCCACGTGGTGCGGGTGATGTCGGTAGTGCCATCGAGGTACTGCCCACCCGAGTCGAGCAACAGCACGCCGTTGCCCTCGATAGGCGCACAGGAGTCGGGTTTGGCTGCATAGTGCACAATAGCGCCGTTGGCATTCCAAGCCGCTATGGTACCAAAGCTCTCATCCATGAAGTTCTTGCCCATCTGACGGAAACGATGGAGCTGCTCAGCCAGTGTGATCTCGGTTTGTGGCGTTTTGAGTGCCTCGGTCTCGAGCCAACGGAAGAAACGAACCAGCGCCACTGCGTCTTGTCGCATAGCGAGGCGTTCGCCAGATAGTTCAGTAGCATTCTTAATCGACATCATGACTTGCACAGGTGATGGCGATGTCACGCAGCACTGGGATTGGGTGAGGACACATTCGTATAAAGCCTCGTTGACACGATTGCCGTCCAGCAGAACCATTTGGTTGGAGAGGGTCTTTAGGTAGTCGAACACCGCCTCGTAGGGTTGCAGGGTGACGCCTCTGGCGCGCAGATGAGCCGCAGCCTCGGCATCGACTTTGTCGGGATTGACAAAGAGGGTGCAACGGTCCAACTCCAGCACGCAGTAGGCGATAGCACAGGGCGTAAAATCCACATCCGAGCCACGGACATTGAGCAGCCAGCCTATCTCATCCAGGGCCGACACAACCATAGCCTGGCAGCGCATGCTTTTCAGCGTATCACGCACCCGCAGGAGTTTAGACTCTACTGTTTCGCCTGCAAATGTATCGGAGTAGATATAAAGGGGATTGGCAGGAATAGACGGACGATCCTGGGTCCAAACCGAAGCAATCAAATCGATAGAAACCAACGACATGTGGCCCACCAGCAGACTATCTTTCAGGGTACGGTAGCCATTGATGGAATACAGCTCTGGGTTGACACCAATCTGTGCATTGTGGTGGAGGCTGGCAAGGAGCCAGTTGGTGATAGACGGGCAGTCGATGTCGGACTCACGCATCAGGGTGAAAGAGGAGCCTTGCAGCTCGATTTCGGCTTGCAAATAATAGCGGCTGTCAGTCCAAAGCAGGGCCTTATCAAGCGTGATAACAGCCGTGCCCGATTCACCGAGGAAGCCCGAGATCCACTGCATCTGTGCCCAGTGGGGAGCCATATACTCACTGGCGTGAGGATCGGTGCCAGGAATAATGTAGGCATCCAGATGATGTTGTTGCATTAGCGCACGCAGCGCGGATAAACGTTCTTGTATAGTCATTTCTTGAAAAGATTAATTAAGTCTGTGAAAAAAGTTCCCACCGCGTGGAAATAGGCGACGATGTCCTCCCAAGTGAAGAAGATATGCTCCTTGTGTTCCTCCAGGTCAATCGTCACTTTCTCCTGCTGGCGGCGGTAGAGGTCGTAGCGTTTCACCGAATCGGAGTCCATCACCTCAACCACATTGGCCATCTGCACCACGCCCAGCGTATCTGAAGAGGACGAGGATAGAGACTTGACCTGATAAACCTGGATGGTAGAATCGATGGAGGTAGTGACATACTCCTGCCGATGGTCCACTTGGAACACGCTGCGTCCGCTCTCGTCAAAGAGCAAAGTGATAATGTAGATTATCAGCGCTACTCCAAGAATAGCCACAATCCATCGAATAGTTTTGTGTTCAAACATTAGTCTGCGCTTTTAATGAGTTGTATATAATGTAGCATTTGTTGAAAAAGATAGTCTGCTGTAGCATCAGCAGGGGTCTGCACAACAAGGTTGTATAAGCCTGTGTTTTGCGATCCGATTTTACATTGCGCTTGGGCAAAGAGAGCCACATACTGCAACGAAAGCAAGGGAGAGGTAGTAAGGTCGAGAAGCACATCGAAAGGATGGTGCTCCAGGTACTGCAGAATCTCCGCCTTGGGTTTACCCAAGATAGAGAAGTCTTTGGTACCTAACATACGGTTCTCAGGCAGATTGGGCGAAAGGGGTTTATCTTTTTTGACATAGCCCCAGCACACCACCTGTTTGCCCTGGTCGCGCAATTGGGTAGCAATAGCCCGTATATCGGCATTGCGTTCCTGCCACTCAGACTCGTAGAGCAACAAGATGGAATTGGCTCGATGGAAATCGAGATAAGCCACCTGACGCTGAGGCATACGAGCGGCAATGTAACGAAATATAGATTGTTTTATACTCATAGCATTTGTAAGAATTCATCCTCGCTCACCAAAGGCACACCCAGGGACTCGGCTTTTTTACGTTTCTCGGGGCCCATATTGTCGCCCGCCAAGATGAACGATGTTTTGGCAGACACCGACGAGGAGTTGCGTCCGCCGTGTATTTCAATTAGGTCTTTGTACTCATCGCGCGAGTGGTGGAGGAAAGTGCCTGATATAACAATAGTCTTGCCCGAGAGTGTTTGACTAGCAGTGGCAGACGGGGAAGAAGGGGACTCCTGGAATTGCAGGCCTGCTTGACGCAGCCGCAGCACGAGCGAGAGATTATGTTCGTCTAAGAAATAGTCAATAATATTCTGCGCAATCTGTTCGCCCACATCGTCGATAGCAGTGAGTTGCTCCAGCGTAGCCCATTGGAGCGTTTCGATAGAGGTGAAGCGACGTGCAATCTTCTTTGCTGTAGTCTCCCCCACCATGCGGATGCCCAGTGCGAACAGCACACGCGCCCAGGGAATCTGCTTCGAAGCCTCTATACCTGCCAAGATCTTCTCGGCGGACTTATCGCCAAAGCCCTCTTGACGCGCTATGTCCTCTTTGCGCAGGGAATAGATATCGGCTATGTCGTGCAAGAGTCCTTGTTCAAACAACAGGTCGATGGTCTCCTGACCCAGTCCGTCTATATTCATCGCCTTGCGGGAAACGAAATGCTCGATGCGACCTTTGAGTTGAGGAGGGCAAGTGGAGGTATTGGGGCAACGCCAGGCAGCCTCGCCGTCAACACGCACCAGGGGAGTGCCACATTCGGGGCAAGTGGTAATAAAGTGGAACGGTTTAGAGGACGCTTCGCTACAGGACGCAGCGTTGCTGCTACAGGTAAGAGAAGAGGACTCTTTGCCTGTGATCTTGGGAATAATCTCGCCACCTTTCTCCACCCAAACGCGGTCGCCCTCTTGGATAGAGAGTTGACGAATAAAATCTTCGTTATGAAGTGTAGCGCGCTGAACCATCGTGCCTGACAGTTGCACAGGGTCCAGATTGGCCACAGGAGTAACCACACCCGTACGGCCCACTTGGTAGGTGATCTTACGCAAGGTAGTGAGTTGTTTCTCGGCAGGGAACTTATACGCTATCGCCCACCGAGGGGTTTTGGCCGTATAGCCCAATTGCTGCTGTTGGCTAAGGCGATTGACTTTGAGCACAATGCCATCGGTAGCTACAGGCAGGGTCTTACGTTGAACGTCCCAAAAAGCGATGAAATCCATCACCTCATCCAGCGAGTGGCACACCCGAATAGCATCGGAGACAGGGAAACCCCAGTCGCGGGCAAGAGTGAGCCGCTCATAGTGGGTAGTGCCAGGCAGCTGCTCGCCTAACATATAATATAGGTATGTGATGAGTCCGCGACGACGCACCTCATCGGAGTCAAGCAGTTTGAGTGTGCCCGAAGCCGCATTACGAGGATTGGCAAAGAGCGGTTCTTCATTGGCTTCGCGCTCTTGATTCAGTCGCTCAAAGTTACGCCAAGGCAACAGGACTTCGCCACGCAGTTCAAGGAAAGGTATCTGGCTAAGCGACGCATCCAGTTGTTGCGGTATAGCCGAGATGGTTTGTATATTGCGCAGCACATCGTCACCACGTACGCCATCGCCACGGGTGAGGGCATGAGTCAAACGACCATGCTCGTACCAAAGCGATATACTGAGACCATCGTATTTGAGTTCGCACACGATCTCCACATCCGCAGGCAGTTTAGACACCCAGTCTTGTATTTCCTCTTTGCTATAGGTATTGCCCAGCGAGAGCATGGGATAGCGGTGGGCCAACTGAACAAAATGTTCGCCTTTGCTGCCAGCAGCATCCGCCAAGTCAGACCCCACATGTTGAGTGGGCGACTGAGCAGAAGCCATCTCGGGATGCGCTTTCTCCAGATCTTGCAGACGGCGCATCTTAGCATCAAAATCGCGGTCGGACATAGTGGGTGCGTTCTCCACATAGTAGAGACGATTGGCCTCATCCAATTCGCGACGCAGGGCTAGTATCTCGTCGCGTTCCATCTGGTCTATGTCAGAAAACAGGTCCATCATGGGCGAATATATTTTAGGATACGATTGGTACCATTGTAGAACACATGCACGATATAACAGCCGTGGTAGTTGGCTGGCAAAGCCACGGAATAATCCTCCCACGTTATTGCCTCTTGGTGCAAGAGATTGCCCGACCTGTCGTAGATGCGGACATAGCCTCCATCGGCGTAGTGCACTTGCAGGCAGTCGCCATAGTTGACCACCTCTATATCGTTGGTGAGCGCACTATTGAGGCGCAAGCCCACCAAGATAGGGTCGTGGTCGGAATAGCGGAAGAGCGTAGTGTCGCCATATTGGTATTCACAGCGATAGGACTCGCGGCTATTGCAATGAAAAGCCTGCATGCCTGTGATTTGCGGCAGGAGGGTGACGTTGCAGATAGCATGGTCCAGATAGTCGTAGTGACCCTGGTAGCAGTAACTATAGCTGGAGTCGGCATGAAAATAGCGATGCAAGTCAGTGCGAGCGCCACTATTGAGCAAGATAGAGACAGGCGCATCACCGTAGTAGCAGTTGAGGTCGCCCATAATGAGCAGGTCCTCGTCGTCGCAATAGATTTTATATTCATCATAGGCTGAGTTCACCGCCCGCGCTTCTGCCACACGGCGTGACTCGGAGTCTCCCCCACCCGACATGGATTTGAAGTGGTTCATCGAGAAAATGAACGTCTCGCCCGAAGCGCGCTCTTGGAAGCACTGCATATACTTACGATTCTGCACCTCGGTGTTGATTTTTTTGCATTCACCGATGGGACGCACCTTGAGCGAATCGTACACAAAAGCGGACATGGTGTAGCTGCCTGCTGCAGAGGATGTTTTGTTGTCCACGTAGGTATAGCGGCGATTTTTATGAGCAGCATTTAGGTCAGTGCAAATCTCCTTAAGGGCAGCCGTGCCTTGCTCTATCTCGCACAAACCGTATAGATCGGCATCGATGAGCGCAAGGGCCTTGCGCGTCTTGATACGCTGGGTATCGTGCTCTTTTTTATTGTCAGGGCCGAAGCCTGTACCCAAGTTATTGACCAAATAATACTCCAGATTGGCTGCGCACACCAGCAGGGAGTGTTTGCCACGCTTATCGATTTGGCGCATATCCGGACCCGCCAGGATATAGTTGCGGTAGTTGTCCCCCAACCCAGTTAGAGAACAACATAGCAAAAACAGCCCTATTATCCAAATCTTACGCATTATTTATCGCTTGAGCGTGCAAAATTACAAAAAAGTTTGCATATATGCAAATATTTTAGTACCTTTGCGCAAAATTTCACATCAAATGAAACAACTAAGAGGTTTAGGCACGGCATTGGTGACACCCTTTACCGCCACAGGAGAGGTAGATTATCCCGCATTGGGGAAGCTATTGGACCACCAGCTAGCAGGTGCAGTAGATTATATCGTAGTATTAGGCACCACGGGCGAAGCAGCCACGATGACAAGAGAGGAAAAAGAGCAAGTGAGCCGCTATATTGTGAATCACATTGGGGGACGTATTCCTCTGGTGCTGGGGCTTGGCGGCAACTGCACAGCGCACGTATTGGAGGACCTGCAGCAGTGGCACGACACCCTGGTAGAGCATTACGCAGCCATATTGAGCGTATGTCCCTATTATAACAAACCCAGCCAAGAGGGCTTGTATCAACATTTCACCACGATTGCTCAAGCAAGTCCTGTGCCAGTGATACTATATAATGTGCCAGGCAGAACGGGAGTGAACCTGTTGCCCGAGACTGTGATGCGCATACGAGAAGCCTGTCCAAGCAAAGTGGTAGGTATAAAAGAAGCGAGCGGTAATCTGCCACAGATAGAGCACCTGATTGGGATGAGCAAAGAGACTGATTTATTGGTGATTAGTGGCGACGACGGTTTGGCGGCCGAGGTAATGCGACTAGGCGGAGCAGGGCTGATTAGTGTAGCCGCAAATGCGTGGCCCGAAGCATTTGGAAAGATTGTGCGGGAAGCAGATGCTGTGATGCAGCAACGGTTTGACAAGATGGTAGAGTTGCTGTTTAAAGAGGGCAACCCGAGTGGCATAAAAACCACCTTGGCCCAAATGGGGCTGATTGGCAATTATCTCAGATTACCACTAGTGCCCAATTCAAAGGCCGTAGAAACGGCCATAGCCAAAGAAATAGCGAGCCTCGAATGAGACTCGCTTTTTCTTTTGTCACAAGCAAAGAAAAGTTTATGCTTTCTTCGCTTTGTCTGCAATAGCTTTGAACGCCTTGGGTTGGTTCATAGCCAGGTCAGCCAACACCTTGCGGTTGATGACAATACCTGCTTTTTTCAATGCACCCATCAATTGGCTGTAGCTGAGTCCCTCAAGACGAGCAGCAGCGTTGATACGTTGAATCCAAAGAGCGCGGAAAGTGCGTTTTTTGTTCTTACGATCGCGATAAGCGTACTGGAGACCTTTCTCCCATGTGTTTTTGGCGACAGTCCAAACGTTGGCACGGCCACCAAAGTTACCTCTTGTGAGGCTCATGATCTTCTTGCGACGAGCGCGAGAAGCTACGTGATTTACTGATCTTGGCATAGTCTGTAAATTTTTTGGTGGTTAATACTTAGCGCAGCAACAGCATTTCGCGGATACTACGCATGTTCGTTTGGTCGACCATAGCAACGTGATCAAGATTACGTTTTTGCTTTTTGGTCTTCTTCGTCAGAATGTGACTGTGGTAAGCGTGTTTACGCTTTACCTTACCGGTTCCGGTAAGAGTGAATCTTTTTTTAGCACCGGAATTAGTTTTTACCTTTGGCATTTTGTTTAATGTATTTAGTTAATATTTTGTTTTAGGTCGTCGGTAGCCTTAGGACCGCCCGACCATGTTATGTTGATCTTATGTTATTTGCCCTTAGGAGCCAGCATTACAATCATGCGTTTGCCCTCAAGTTTAGGAGCAGACTCAGCCTTGCCCACTTCCTCCAAATCGGCACAGAAACGTGCCAAAATCTCCTCACCTTGTTCTTTGAACAAAATAGAGCGGCCACGGAAGAAGACATAGCTCTTGACTTTGTTGCCCTCTTTGAGGAACTCCATGGCATGTTTGAGCTTGAACTGGTAGTCGTGTTCATCAGTCTGAGGTCCGAAACGAATCTCCTTGATCTCAATCTTTTTCGAGTTAGCTTTCTGCTCTTTTTCCTTGCGCTTTTTCTGATAGAGGAATTTTTGATAATCCACTATGCGGCACACAGGAGGATCTGCGTTAGGACTAATCTCAACCAAGTCGAGATTTTGATCATCAGCAATACGGATAGCCTCTTGATAGGTATATATCCCTTGCTCAACATTGTCGCCAACCAGGCGAACTTGACTCACGCCGCGAATCTTGTCGTTGATTCTATTCGGCATTTCTTTTTCTACGCGGCCACGACGAGGGGCCATTTGATTCGGTTGTGGATAAGCCATATATTAAAAAAATCGTGCAAAGATACAACAATTTTTTGAATTGACAAATAAAAAATGCGAAAAAAGTTATTTTTTTATAAAAAAGTTTGCGTATGTGCGAGAAAAAGTGTACTTTTGCACGCTAAAATTAGTGTAATCATGCATATACAAAAACATATTCTTGGGTTGGCAGGTGTGATAGCCGTTTTGTGCGGTTGCAAACAGCAGAACGAGAACATCACCACCCAATACCCCACATGGCCAGAAGAGCAAGTATTTACCATCGACACGGTGGATTGCAGTGATCTGTGTTGTGTACCCGCAAATGCCATCACGGTACACGAAGCCATCGCGATAGGAAAAACCCTGCCCAGCGGCACGAGCACAGAGGAAACTTACTATATTAAAGGCTTGGTAAAGAGTTTCAATACCAGCAAGCACGAAGAGGGCATACGCGACTATGGCAATGGATGTTGGTATATGCAAGACAGTCCAAACTCTAGCGTTGATTTCTATTGCTTTCAAACCCTGGGATTGAACGGCGACAAATTCACATCGTTGGATCAAATTCAGGTGGGTGACTTTGTGGTAGTGGCCAGCAAGATATACAACTACAACGGCACCATAGAAACGATGAGCAAAGGCGCATCACATGTGGTATGTTCCAGCAACGACATGCTCTACCCTATGCGCGAAGTAGATTACTACTCAGAGTTGTTTACCAATGGCATAGACCACTGGAGCGTGCAAGTAAAAAAAGGGAGTGTCGCTCAAGTATGGGGAGCTAACACCTCGGCAAGCGGTGTAACCAGTGCACAAGCTCAAGTAGATGGTGAACAAGGGGCCTATCCCGAAACAGAAGTATGGTTGGTATCACCTGTATATGACTTGGCAAAATTTCACCCAGACACTATCTGGCTGTCCTTTCAAACTGCGTATGTGTTTAGCAAAGAGACCAGCAAGAATGTGCAAGATTATCTGCGGATGAAAATCACGACCGATGGTGTGAACTGGACCGATATAGAGATACCTAATTTCAACACTGGTAAGACACTACGATACACCTCCAATGTAATCAATATCAGCAACTATATTAGTGAGAGAACTCAAATCGCTTTCTCGTATGGCAGCGCCAGTGACTTTGCACCCAGGTGGAATGTGACAGACATCTACCTATACGAAATTAAGCGAGCCAGAAACTGCGAATAATTCAATTATAAATATTAAATCAAATTATGGCAACTTTACAAAAAATCAGAAATCATGGCGTTATCCTGCTAGTCATTGTAGGATTGGCTATGTTGGCATTTATCCTGGGTGACTTTTTGAACTCAGGTAGTAGTTTTTTCAACCGCAGTCGCGAATATGTCGGCACTATTCAAGGGCACAAAGTGCATTACACCGAGTATGAGGCCGCTAAAGATCAACTGACCGAAGTGTATAAGATTGAGACTGGGCGCAGCAATCAAGACGAGGAGACTGCAACTCAGATTCGTAACCAAGTGTGGCAAATGATGCTGATGGATTGGACTCTGCGCGCAGAGGCTGAAAAAATCGGTATGGATGTAACTGCTGAGGAATTGAGCGAACTGTGCATTGGTGAGAACCCTCACCAACTAATCCGCAGCCGCCGTGCCTTCTGCGATGAAACAGGACAATTCAGCCGCGAGAACCTAGTGCGTTTCCTACATTCGCTGGATCAAGATGCCGAGAACGAGGAACAAGCAGCCAATCTCAAACAAGCCAAACAATATTGGATGTATTGGGAGAACGCAACCCGTTTGACTCGTATGCAAGAGAAATATACCGACCTGTTGCAAAAACTTATTACAGCCAACAACATTGACGCCAAATATCAATTCCTGGCCAATCAAACCAGCGTAGATGCACAATATGTAATGCAACCCTATGCAACTGTTGCTGACTCTACTATCAAAGTACAATCTATTGATATCAAAAAACTATACAACCAACGCAAGAAACTCTATAAACAGACTCCTAACCGCTCGATAGAGTACATCAGTTTTGCTATCGTACCTTCTGAGGAAGATTTCAAAAACGCAGAAGCAGAGATGCAAGCTGTGGAAGAAGAGCTGAAGAGCACCGACGATGTTGCATTGGTGGTAAACACCAACTCAGATGTGATGTACACTGCTCGCAACTATTCCGAGGAAACCATCCCCGCCGCATACAGAGAGTTCGCTTTTGGCAAGGGTGCCAAAAAAGATGCTTTCATGGAGTTAACTTTTGCTGACGACACCTATCGTATGGCACGTTTGGTAGAGTGTGGCTATTCGATGCCAGACTCTGTGAAGTTGCGCGCTGTTATTGAGGGACAAGACGAGCAAGAGGCCATGTGGTATACCGAGGTTATGCTACCCCAGGAGATTGCTGACAAAGCTTTCAAGGCTAAGAAAGGTGAGCAATTCACGGTAGCACAAGGTATGGGCGAAATCAAACTAGAGTGCGTAGATGTAGCCAAAGCTACTCCAAAGGTAAAAATTGCTATGGTAGAGCGCAAAGTGACTCCATCGTCTAAGACCTACTCTATCCTGTATAACCAAGCTAAACAATTTATTGTGGCTAATCCTAGCGAGATGCAATTCCGCGAGGCTGCTCAAGCAGATGGCATGCGTCTATATCCTGCATACAACCTGACTAAGAATCAAGACAATATCAGTCCGTTGAAACAGAGTCGTCCTATCGTCCGTTGGGCATTCGAAGCCAACGAAGGCGATGTGAGTGATGTATTTGAATGCGGTGACCAATTTATCGTAGCTCTGCTTAGCGAGGCAAGCGATGGAGACTACCGCGCACTAAGCGAAGTAGAGAGCGAGTTGCGTGCTATGGTGATACGTGACAAAAAAGCCGAGCAAATGATTGCTGCGCTGAGCAAAGCCAGCAGTTTAGACGAGGCTGCCCAAATAGCTAACGTCCCTGTACAAACAGCAGAAGCTGTGGCTATGAGTGGCGCACGTTTTGGCAATGCCGGTATGGAACCTGCTGTAGTTGGTGCAGCTTTTGCTACCGAAGCAGGCAAGATGAGTGCTCCTATCAAAGGCGAGCAAGGTGTATATGTGCTAGTACCTGGTCAACAACTCGTAGCCGAGGGCGAAGAGGATGATGCTGCTTTGATTCAGCAAATGAACATGCGCTATGCGTATTCCTTGCCTTACCAAGCTATCCAACTGGTGCAAGACCAAGCTGAGATTGAGGATAATCGCAGCAACTTCCAATAAAATCGCCTCGCGTGTGCGTGCGCAAATCATTTAAGGTATGCAAAAGTGTATATTTTCAATGGCACTGGCCTTAATGACCATGTCTGTATTTGGAGCTTCTATCAAGTACAATGGTGGTTCATTGACTCAAGATTCGCGTTTTACTCGTTCCCAATGTGGAACAGCGTACAAAAGCGTTATCAAAGAAGTATCTGGCATGGCTTGCAGCCGCACCACCCCTGGCTATCTGTGGATTCACGGAGACGAAAATAAAAGTTTCAAGGGAATCACAGCCATCCAGACAGATGGTACGAAGATGATGACCCTTACTTTCACCAGCGGTACCACCGACCGCGATGATTGGGAAGATATATGCACAGGCATTTACAACAGCAAAAACTATGTTTTTGTAGGGGCAGTAGGTGACAATGAATTAGCTTTCAAGGACAACTATATCATCTACTATTTCGAAGAACCCACCATCACAAGCGGTAGCAAAAACATTGCTGTCAACTATATCAAATTCGGTTATCCTGACAACAACGCGCACAACACCGAAACGCTGATGTATGACAACATCGAACAGATGTTCTACATCGTAGATAAGGTTAAAGGCGGTGTGTGTACACTCTATAAACTACCCTTTGCCACCAACTATGGTACATCGGTGCAGAAGTTGACCAAAGTGCAGGAATTGGGTCAAAGTGGCGATAATTTTGATTATTGCACCGCAGGCGACATCACACCCGATGGTAAATGGATGATTATCAAGAACAAGCCCTTTGCCCTCATTTGGGAGCGTCAAGGTAACGAGAGTCTGACCGCCACCGTAGTACGCGCGCCAAAGCAAATAGCGGCCTACAAAGAAGAAGAACAAGGTGAATCTGTAGCGTGGGAAAACGATAGTGTTTTCTATAC
>JAKSNM010000003.1 GCA_024399785.1 Paludibacteraceae bacterium | reverse complement strand
GTACCATCGTTTTCTTTATTGGCGCAGAAAGCATCGTTGTGGTGACCAATACGCGACTGATTGGAGCCCGAGAAAGCCGTTTGATCGTTGAGTTTGGTGTTGTAGTTACGATTGCCATTGCCGATATACTCGGTGATATAGTGGATGGTACGTAGTTGCAAGCAGCGGTCAGCAGGGGTCATGTCAAGCAGGGAATTGATCAGGTCGTTACGATCGGACACCGCATTGGGTTTAGACCAGTCTTTACCAAAGGTAGAGGAGAAGTACCACTCACCCCAGATGCCCACGAAACCTGCTTGCACGCAAGCGATGACATCGGCATTGGCAGCCAAAACAGGTTTGAGCTGTGCCATGTGGGCTTGCATGCCCGATTTGGAAGGTTCGGTGAATGACCAGTTGTTATCGCCGTTGTAGCCATCTTCTCCATAAGAGAAGCGCACAATAATCTTAATGCCTTTTTGACGTGCCACGGCAAAGTCATTGGCAATCATATTCAGGTCTTGTTGCGTGATAGCCGTACCTGAATTGTAACCGTTTCTATCTAGATAGAAATAGCGGAACAAAAGCGATATATTGTCGTCTTGGCAGGCTTTTATTTCATCGGAACCCGTAGAGAGTCCACCCGAGCCATTACCCTTGAGGTGCACATCGGAGTAGTGGTAGAAACCACGCTCAGGGTTGACAAAATCGGTGTTATCATCCGCAGTGTAAGACTTGGTGGCTGCACTCAAAGCGCACGCACATAGCAACGAAAGGCTTAATAAGATTGTTTTACGCATAACTTATAGATTTTAGATTTTAGATTTTAGATGTCAGATTAGAGGGGTTGGGCAAGGACATTATAGATACGGCCTTGGTGACGGATATAGAGGTGACCACGGTGGATAAATTTCTGTATTCCAGGCACTAGGTCGCTGTTGATAATATTCGTAGAGGAACCAGGCAGGGGCTGGATGGTGATAGACTGAACACGATTCCACGACCAACCTTTGGTATCAGGCAAGAAAGTGAGCACAAACTGCGTCTCTTCGGTAGTGGTATATTCGGTAGTGGTGTTTTGGTTGATGGTGATTGGGGTGCCACCATTCATGGTGAGCGTAGCCGTATTGCTACTGCCGTCGCCATTGAGTGTACCTACGGTGATGGTCACTTTGTAGTTGGCGGGAACGGAAAAGGAGAGAGGGTGTTGCGAGCCGTTGGGGTTGTCTATACCCAGACCGCCGTCAGCGCCAGCTTGGTTGTCCCAATACACTTCGCCATCAGAAGAAGAGGCTATAGTGTAGTTGTGAGCAGCCAGTTCGGTTTGAATACCATTGGTGCTTTTTGTTTGGTAGACATCATATTGGGCAGCCAGTGCCATAAAGTCGATAGATGTGGCGTGGGTGCCGTCATTCTGCTGTTCTTGCTCGCCTTGTTGGCCACCTTGCTCGCCCTGCTCGTCAGCACTATCGGCAGCGCCGTTCTTTACCGTGATGGTCATGCCGAGGTCGTTTAAGCCATCGTTGGTCCAACCCATGTTCTTGTTCGCCAACTGGATAGCATACGCCTTGTTGTTGGCAATAGAAGCATACATATCGGGCAGGCTGAGATAGATGCTATAGGTGCCTGTTGGGATATTGGTTGGCAGGGTCAGATTCTCGTTGATAGATGTGGTCTGGCCACATTTCCACAGACGAGGATCGGAAGAGAGCGGCAGTTTATAGGTTTTGGTGCTGCTTTTCAGCACGATATAGGCGATACGTTTGTTGTAGAGGTTAGAGAAACCCGAGTTTTTCATCGACAGTTTCACATTAAACGTGCCACCAGGAGCCACTTCGTTGGAGATGGTGGCACTGGTTAGTTGGAAACGATAGCCCAGGCGACGCTTCATGATGTCGAAATAGGACTTGGAGCTGCCCTGTGGGTACTCGCGTTTCCAAGCACCTACACAATCTTCGTGGTAATCTACGTGCATATAGTCGTAGTGTAGATTTTCCATATCGGACATGGCTTGCGAGCCTTTGTACCAGTTGTAGTCACCACCAGCAGACTCGCCACCGAGAGGGGCATATAGTCCCATGTTTTTCAGATAGTTGTACTCATTACCCTTGTCGTAGTACGTGCCCCAGTTGTCCTCAGACGCGCCAAAAGCATCGTTGTGGTGGCCAAGGCGCGATTGTGCCGAGCCCGAGAAGGCTGTTTGGTCGGTGAGGCCATTGTAACTGCGTGAGCCATTGCCGACATATTCGGTGATATAATGCACAGTACGCAGCTGCACGAAACGGTCGGCAGGAGCCATATCCAACAGGGAGTTGATGATGTCGTTGCGATCATTCACAGCATTGGCGTTGGACCAGTCTTTACCAAAACGAGAAGTGAAGAACCACTCGCCCCAGATGCCTACAAAGCCTGCTTGCACTACAGCTATCACATCGGCATTGGCTGCCAAAATGGGTTTGAGCTGCGCCATGTGGGCTTGCATCTGTGCTTTGGTAGGTTCGGTGATATGCCAGTTGTTGTCATCGCTATAGCCACTATTGGCATAGGTGAAGCGGATTATCATTTTGCAACCCGCAGCACGTGCAGCAGCACAATCGCTGGAGATACGATTGAGGTCGGCTTGGGCGATGGCAGAGCCATCGTTGTAATGCTCCATGATGTAGTAACGGAACTTGAGGCTCATATTGTCGTTTTGGCAGTCTTGGAAGGACCATTGGTCTAATGCGCCCCGACTGCTGCCCCATCCGTCTAGATTGATAGACGAATAGTGGTAGAACCCACGCTCTGGATTCCAGAAATCGGTGTCATCATCTACTGTAAATGATTTCGTGCTGGCGAAAGCCAACGTAGCAACAAAGCAACTGAGTGCCAATAGAAGTTTTTTCATAATACGAGATTAAAATGAAGTGCTAAGTAAAGACGTAACGTCCAGTAGGAAGTATAGGGAGTAGTCAGCTCCCTATACCTAAGAATTGAGAAGAATTATAGGTCAGCACCTAGAGCACTGATGCGACGACCGTTCTGAAGTTGAATCATGAAGCGACCGTTCTTAATCATTCTCTTAGCACCAGCTTTAGCAGCTTTCATCTCGTTCAAGCCAGTACCACCAACTTTAACAACAACGTTCTTCAAATCGAAACCAGAAGTCTCCATGTACATTGGGTTAGCCATGAAACCAAGCTCTACGAAAGGTTTGTCACCGCATGCGTGTTGTGCGTCAGCAGTCCACAACTCAACCTCAGGCATAACTTCGATGTGTTGCCACTCAAGACCATCTTCACCGCTGATGTGCAAGTCAGCAGCCTCATTCCACCAACGGATACCCTCAGAGTCTTTCAAATAAGCTACGAAAGCAATCCATTGAGGATCAGCACCAGTACCGCTATAAGCGTGACCTTTTACATCGAAAACGATGTTGGTAATGCCCTCAAGATTGTCTAGAGCGAATTTAACACCAGCAGCAGCCCACTCACCTAGTTCATAGGTGCAGGTTAGTACGTCACCGTTTACAATAGCCTCTGTGTAGTCCTCATCACCTTCGATTTGGAAATCGTTCAGGTTGATGTTCACGTCAGCGCGAACCATAGCAGCCATCAAAATAGCGCTAGCAAAAACGAAAAGTTTTTTCATAATAATTTTGTTTTTTTTGGTTAATAATAGTACTAGATTTTCCAGAAATTCCAAGTCGTTTCAGACATTTCCAGATATTCTAGATTAGCAAGCATAGGGAGTAGTCAGCTCCCTATACCTAAGTTTGGTTTAGAAGCCCAAAGCGTTGATGAACTTACCGTTGTGGTTAATCATGAAACGACCGTTGCGGATCATCTTCACAGGAGCAGCGGCAGCAGCTTGGATTTGCTCATCGCCAGTAGGCAGAGCAGGACCTTCCAATTTAACGCTATATAACTTCATGTGTGACCATTGTACGTGGTTCATAGCCTTTAGCATATATTTGCCAGCAGGGATAGCAGACAAATCCCACTCACCCAGGGCAGTTTCGCCAGTAGGAGCCCAAATACCGCTACCAGCTTCTGTCTCAGGTGTCATGTGCGTAGCAACTACGGTATTGGTAGGGATATCTACCAAATAGAGGTCACAAGAAGCGCCATCGGCGGAAACCATATCTGCGGTTACTTGATATTTAGCATTTGCAGGGATTTCTACCGTCCAAGCGCACCAGAAAGCGACGTCTTGTGAACCACCTGATACACTGAAATTCATAGAGTCAGCCAAAGCCACACATTGGTGACGAGAATAGGTTTCGCTAAACAGGTGTGTACCATTCATATCAGCAAAAGCAAATGGACGCACATCGGTAGGTTGATATGTAGTTTCACTCCACAGCCAGTTATCTCCAGATGGTTCGGGGCTATTGGGTACATAGAAATTACCCCAATTGTAGGAGAGGTAGCCCCAGAAATTACCTGCGAAAGGAACAGTGGTGAATGCCGATTCAGGCATTGACAATTCGATAATACCATTGGCAGCATCGGTAACACGAACAGCACCCGTGATACCATCACCAGTGTCAGTTATTCCCATTTCGTAATCACGATACATGGATTTAACAAACCATGGGTTTTGTTGTCCTGTAGCACTGCTCTTGTCAGCATCTACATAGATGGTAACAGGATCAGCACCAGTGATCGTATTAGCCGTTTGCAGCATCACAGCAAATGCGTTGCCCGAGCCTACATTGATGCCCTCTTGAGGAACGGCATATTTAAGCAGATTGCCAGCAGCACCTGGTTCGGTAACCATAGGGATGTTTGCCCACTCGGAGTTGTCACCATCAATAACGATAGCGGTTTGTGCATTCATGGTAAGGGCTGCCATCATAGCACTTGCAAAGAAGAAGAGTTTTTTCATTTTAATTTGTTTGTTTTATTGGTTAGATTATAGTATCGTGATTCGACTGCGTGTCATTCGACCGTCGGTCGACCGTCGGCTCGCCGTCGGGAAAAACACGTAAAATCACTTTATTTTCTCGAAGTAAGGCAAGCGTGCCAAAGGAGCGGAAATAGTATAAGTCTTGCCACCTTTGTATTTCTTGCCCAGTTCATCACGCCATGTGCCTTTAGGCAGACGTACCTCGCGTACCAAACGCTGGTCCACCACAGGGGCAATCAGGTATTTATCACCCAGCATAAACTGGTCTTTGCAATTCGCAAAGCCTTGATGGGGGAAGGCATACTCCATACTGCGTACAATAGGTTCACCCGTGCGCGCACTCGCCTGAGCGCATGCGTATATATAAGGAGCAAAGGCTGTATGTAGCAATGCAGCAGATTTGACAATAGCCATGTTCTCTTTGCTGAGTACACGCCAAGGTGCCACAGAGAACTGCATCATAGGCATAAGGGCATGTATTTGCGCAGAACGAACAATGAGTGCCTGGTCAAACTGATCCTCAGCAATATTGAGGAACGAGGTCCATTGACCACCACCTATCATATCGGGGCAAGCAAAGGTATAACCCAGCAAACCAGCCACGCACATTTGTGGAATAAGCGACTGAACAGCATCCCAACTATAGTTCTTGTCGCCCAAACGTTGCACGAGAGGTTGGTTACCCATTTTCCAGCAAGCACGGAACTCGTTGACAGGGAAACTGAGACCCAAACGGGCATAGGACTCGGTGTGATCTACGGTAGAGAACTTGCTATCGAGTGCAACCGAAGCGTAGCAGTTGTTGTCGCCCGCATCGAACTTATAGCCATCTATGCCATATTTGGCTTGCGCTTGGTGCAAGGTATTGACAAACGATTGCAGGGCAGCAGGATTGGTAAGGTCGTAGCAAGCCGAAGCACCGTTCCACCAACGGAGCACAGCCATTTGGCCGTCTTTGTCACGCAAGAGGAAACCTTTGGCATCCAAATCGCGAGCCTCAGGGCTGTCTGGACTAACAAAGGGGCAAACCCACACCATCACCTTAAAGCCCAGTTGATGGAGCTCATCCATCATAGCTTTGGGATTGGGGAAACGCTCGGCTTTGAAATCGAAGTTGCCGTAGTAGCGTTGCCAGTTATCATCAATCATCAGCACACCAGCAGGCAGGCCATTGTCGATAATAGCATGTGCATAACGGAGAATATCCTCCTGGTTTTGGTTGTACATCAGTTCAATCCACGTGTTGTATTGCGGACGAACAAAGAACAAAGAATCGGGCATCAGGTTAGATGCCGGGAAATACTGACGCATTGCCTCCAAATACGCGCCACGCAGGGTAGCGTCTTTGGCTTGGCATATCTTTAAGCCCGCAGGAAGAACGGGCTGACCATTTTCAAAGGAAAAGAGGACAGGCTCGGCCGTCCAAATATAGCGTCCCTCGTCAGAGAGGAGGAGAGGAGACAACTGGTTGTTAGCGTCCTCGGAACGCATGTCAAATTGACGGAAGGTGGTGTAAGGCTGATTGTGGCCCTCACCAACCGTGAACCCCCACCAGTTCTCAGCTATCGCCATAGAAGACGATAGCCAAAAACCGAGGGTGATCATGATATAGATTCGTGTACGTGTCATCGTTTTATTTTACTGTGATAGTAGCTAGTTTATTAAATCCAGTCTTGGCTTCCCACATATTTTCGTTTGCCAAGCGGATGCTAAACTCAGGACGGTTGTACAACGTAGCGCAAGTGTCAGGCAGATTGAGATAGAGATTATAGTCTCCTTGCATCTGTGCATCCAACATAGCACTCAGTTGCACATTTCTAGCTTCACCACCCAACCAAAAGCGGGGGTCAGCCTTTTGTTTATACACTTTCTTGTCAGCAGGATTGGCAGCAGACACCAGCACCAATTCCACACCACGAGGATTGACAGGTGCAGCAAAACCTACGTTGCGGAGAGACAAATCTACGGTGAGTTCTTGTCCAGCCTTAGGTTCTGGCGTGATAACTGCTTTGTCTAGCACTAGGCGATAACCCATGCGACGACGGAATTCAGGCATCATGCCCGATTGTTTCCACTGCTCGATAATAGCTTGCAGATAGCCCGAGTTGAGGTAGGTAATGTGGTAGTCTTCCAGTTGCTTGATAGCACGCTCTGCCAGTGCGCTATAGTACATACCGCAACTCTCGCCACCATTGACTACATACTTGGTATCGGCACTATGCCATGTGCGGTCGTCAGCAGCCGTATAGGTACCCAGGTCGTTTTCGGACGAAACGAAAGCATCGTTGTGGGCAGCCCAGCGCGAACGTATATCGCCTTTGTGAGCAGAAGCCGAATCAAGAGGATTCTCGTTCAAGCTGTGCATACGCATATAGCGACGTTTGAGAGCGGGATAGCGGAAGCATATCTGACGCGACTCAGGCAGGGCTTGAAACAACTGTTCAGCCACTTTCCAACGAGGCTCAAAGTCCTCGTCTTTGGTAGGTTGGTAGATGAAATTGGTGGTGTAGTACCACTCACCCCACGAGCCGATGAAACCAGCCTGCATACAGAGAATGACGTCTGCGTATTTCTGCAAATAAGGTTTGATTTGCTCGATATGACGCGAAACGACAGCAGGAGTAGGATCGAAAGGCGCAGAAGAGGGAGCGAAGTTGTCTTTGTAGGCAAAACGCAGCACACATTTTGCGCCACCTTCACGGAGTGCCAACATATTGTGCTCCAAACGGTCGAGCGCAGCTTGCGCTATATCACCGTCCATGTAGGCGGTCATATAGTAGGACGTGAGATAAAGGGTGTAGTGCCACTCTTGGTTGGCACGTGCGGCTTTTACTCTATCCACAGTAAGTTCTTCCGTTAGATCTTTCGTTGTGAAATACTGCTGAATAAAGAACCCACGCTCGGGGTTGCAGAATTCCTCTGTTGACTCTGTATAACGATGGGTACCGGGGGCATCAGGTTCCTCGGTAGGTTTAGGCTTGCAACTCACCATTGCCGAAGCAATGATGAGCGCAAGAATACCCATATTGAAATGCTTATACATTATTGACGATCAGTTGGGTCGATTTTAACATCAGCCTTTTTAGCAAATACCTGACCACCATCACCATCGGTAGGATTAGGCAGAACGCCAACCATAGTCCAAGGAGCATCGGCTGCTGCAGAAGCATCCTCGAACTCGATGTCGAAACCAACGCCGAATTTATCAGCCCAGTTGCTGGAAACGAGCGAACGAAGGATTTGAATCTCAAATACTTTGTTACCGTCCAAAGCTTGGCTGTTGGCAACAGGCATGCTACCCGTTGGGATATCAGCACCCCAACCATCTTCAGCAGAGTGAGGAGTAGAAGGATCGGTCCAGAACCAACCTTTTTTCTCAGATTGGTCGGTGATACCACCACCTAGAGCGCCCCACCAGTGGAACACAGCAGGGTTAAAGATTGTAGCTTGACCACCTTGGAAGAGGAAACCCTCAAGAAGGTACTCAGCATTACCATCTAGGAACCAGTCGGTGTAACCACCCGTCTTGTTGTCGCCATCGGCATTCAAGAAGATGTGGAAAGGTACAAGTTCTTTGCTAGGAAGACTGGCAAGACGAGGCCATACCAGCAAGTTGAGATATACCTTGTCGGCATAAGCGTAGATGGAGTCGATACCATCCATATCCGTTTCACCCTCTACTTTGATTTTAGTAAGGAACTCAGAAGGTACTTCTGCCCAGTCCTCTATTGTGTAGTCTTCTACATCAATCAGACTTTTGAAGGTAATTTCGGGATCATCGGGATCTTCGGAACTGGAACCACCATTGGGTTTGCAGCTAAAGAGTGCCAAAGTGGCAACACCTAGCATCATCAATTGGAATTTTTTCATAATGATTTGAATTTGTTGAGTTAATAATTATATTTTCTTTGCAAAAAATATGCCATTAATATCCGGGGTTTTGAGGAATACCACTTACGCTCCACTCAGCAAATGGAATAGGATATTGCAGTTTCTCGCGGTTGTAAGGCACAACTTCCCATTGGTTAGCACCTGGGTAGCGGCGGTCCATATCGCGATGGTTACGTATTTGGTCAAATACGCGATGACCTTCGAATGCCAACTCCAAACGACGCTCGTCAAGCACTACATCCAGCACATCTGCATAGCCGTGCATCTTGCTTTCGGAGAATTGACCTTCTTCACCAATGCCAGCACGGTTACGAAGGATATTGACATAACCCAAAGCCTCAGCTTTATTGCCGTTGTGGTACTCAGCCTCAGCCAAGTTCAGTACCAATTCACCCCAACGCAGATAAACTGGTGAGCTCAATTGGTCGTAACCATCTTGGTTAGCAAACTTAAGCACAAACCATTGTGGGTTGAGGTCCGTAGTACGGGTCTTCATGTTGGGGTGTACACGTGCCATGCACTCTTCGCCACGATACATTACATACCACTCTTTGTATTCAGAGCCAGGCAGCATACCATCTTTCTTGTATAGTTTGCATTGGGTAGCACCATCCATGAAATAGAACGTGGTGTCATCACCCTCAATCAACGTATCCAGCACCAGTGCCAACGTTTGTGCACCTACTATCTCACGGTCTTTTGACTCAGGATTGGGGAAATAAACCCACAAACCTGCTTTTTGCTTTTTGGGATAGGTAGGGCTGATGAACGCGGTATAACGTACATCCTCTGGATAACGCTCGTACATATACAGAATTGGGTTGCTAGGATAAACCTCACCCCAACCTGTGTTGGCACCTGCGTTGTACATAGAACCTACACTAGCCTGACCCTTGTTGTCGGTAACCTCGTGACCTATGCAGAACAAGGTCTCTTTGGAAGTTTTAGCATTAGCAAAATAGGAACCGAAGGTAGCATTAGGCTCGAGGAAGTCCTCGAATTGGCCACCATTCAGGGCGTTGTTAACATCCGTAACGACGTCGGAATATTTACCCATGTATAGGTGTACACGGCTGAGCAAACCATAAGCCGAAGCTTTGCAAGGATAGCCTGCGTTGCCACGTGATTTTTCACCCAGCAAAGTAGCAGCCTCTGCCAAGTCAGCAGCAATTTGATCATATACCTCACCTACGCTGGCGCGAGTAACAGGCTCGTTAACATCGGATTTCAAGCGCAAAGGCACACCCATGTTGTCGCGACCTTCACAATAAGGTTTCGCAAACAAAGTCACCATGTGCAAGTGCATCAAAGCACGCATAAACAAAGCCTCACCCTTGATGGAAGAGCCGCTACCGTTTTTGTCACATGCCTCAATCACGGTGTTGGACATACCAATCACCTTGTAAGCCAACATCCACAATGTACCTACGTTTTTCAAATCATCGGTCATTGTATAGCTTAATGCCTGATACAGAGGGTCGGTAGTACGAGACGACAAGCAAGTGTTGTCACCAGGGTACTCAGCCATTTGGAAATAGTGACGGCAATAGTCATTACCGCTGGCATAACCCAGATATTCCACTTGGTCTTTTAGCACAGAATAGCAGCCATCCATGATATAAGTGATACCCTTTTCATCTTTCAACAGGGTTTCGCTTGATAGCTCATCAGTAGGAAAATAGTCCATCTTGCATCCGCAAAGGATACCTGCCAATCCTACTACAATAAATAATTTATTAACAGTTTTCATAAATATCAATTTTTTCAGATTAAACGATTAGATTAGAACGATATTTCCAAACCACCTTGGAAGGTACGACCTACAGGATAAGTTACTGAGTACATACCAGCGTGGTTGTATTGAGTAGTAGTTAAGCTAACCTCAGGATCCATACCCGAGAATTTGGTAGCAGTACACAAGTTGTCAGCCGTGAAATAGATACGGCATTTGGACATGTGCGCTTTCTTAATCAAAGCTTGAGGGAAGTCATAACCCACGGTGAGGTTACGAATACGGAAGTAACTACCATCCTCCAAGTAACGAGACGATACTTCGTTCGAACCATGGTTACCCTTTAGCATAGCTTTTGGGTGAGTAGCATCATCACCTGGCTTTTGCCAACGAGTCCAACCTTGTTTGCTATTTTCCAATGACAACTGGTTGTAACCAACGTAGGCACCATCAGCATCGGTAGATTGACGTGTGTAGTTGTAAATCTTGTTGCCATATTGGAAGTTCATATTCACTGCCAAATAGATACCATTCCAGCTCAATTGCGTATTCAAACCACCTGAGAAGACAGGAGTAGCGCTACCGCAAATCTTAGCGTGAGTCTTAGTGATATCGTTGGTCATGGTCTTGTTGCCATTCTCGTCCAACACATATTGCTCGTTGTCGTCAACAACATACCATTGAGGATCACCATTCTCAGGATTTACACCAGCCCACTCTTTCATATACCAAGAGTAGATATCATTGCCCTCGCGAACGATCTGTTGTACAGAGTTACGCTCTTGGGTGAACTCACCATTAGGAGTCTTGGTTACTTGGTTCTTGTTCAAACCAAGGTTGAAACCAATATCCCAACGCCATTTACCAATTTTCAACACGTTAGCATCCAAACGATATTCAAAACCACGGTTACGTACAGAACCAGCGTTTTTGGTAATCATATTGAAGCCAGTAGCGGGGGCCACATTCACATTAAGTAGCAAGCCTGTGTTGTCGGTTTGATAGAAATCGAACGACATATCAATGCGGTCAATAAATGCCAAGTCTAAACCTAGAGAAGCCATGTTGGCACGCTCCCAGCAGAGTTGATCGTTGCTCAAACGACTAGGCTCAGCAGCCACTTGGTTTTGATACAAACGAGACAGCGAATAAGTTGCCAAATATTGATAAGGATCGATATTGTTGTTACCCGTAACACCATACGATGCACGCAGTTTCATGAAACTAACCACTTTTTGATTCTTCATCCAGTTCTCATTGGTAATCAACCAGCTAGCTGCCACACTGGGGAAGTGACCCGTACGGCTGCCTTTTGCGAAGATACTGCTGGACTCAGCACGATAGGTAGCTGTCAAGAAATAACGTTTGTGGTAGTCGTAACTAGCCTGGATGAATGCAGCCCAGCTAGCACCTGGTACCTCGTAACCACCTACGCCATAAGGAGAAGTAGCATTGAGCGATTGCACGCCGTTAGGCATACCTACACCAGAAGCAGTAGTATATTCTGATTTCCAATAGCTATACTCAAAACCAGCCATTGCATTAAAGCTGTGTTGATCCCACTGATAGCCACCTTTCAAGATATTGGTCGTACCAAACGATTTGCTAATACCAATCGAATTCTCCAGATAACCCTCTGAATGCTCTGAATCGAAAGCACGAGGATCGTTGTAAGTGGTCGATTTATAGTAACCAGCACCAAATTGGTTGGTAGAAGTGAAATGCAACCAATCGGTGAAATGAATACCAAGTTGGAGCACACCACTGAAATCAAAGTTGTTGGATTGGCTGTAGTTATACTCGGAAGTATGTAGCGCATTCCATGTATTCTGGCTCCACCATTTGTCACCATTGTCAGGACGGGTGTTACCATCTATATACACATAATCTTTGGTTTGATTACCATTTGCATCGTATGCATAAGGATTATCCCAAGGCATTTTGTTGAACGCATCATCCAGCATCGTCCAAGATGGAGCGTAGTCAACAGTCGATTTATTGAAATCAACCTTGACATTCATATCCAACCATTTGCAGATATCAGCCTTGATAGAAGCGTGACCTGCCACTTTCTTCATACCAGTGCCCTTGAAAGTACCTTGCTCATCGTAGTAGTCCAAGCTAACAAAATAGCCCACATGCTCAGAACCGCCATGCACAGCCACATTGTAGTTTTGAATAATACCTGTTTTAAAGAACTCTTTCTGCCAGTTGTAATTGCGGTTCAATAGTTCTTTGGAATATAGTGAACCAAACGTAGTTGCATCATACAAAGATTTGTGGAAATTGTACAATTCCTTAGACTCCATCATCTTCATATTGCCGTATAGTGCCATCTTGCCACCAACTGTACCACGTAGGTCTACACGTACTTTTTCGCCTTTTTTACCTTGTTTGGTAGTAACAACAATAACACCACCTGATGCATTAGCACCATAAATACCAGTAGAACCTGCGTCTTTCAAGACAGTGATAGTCTCTACATCGTTGGGGTTGAACGTACCACCCATAACACCATCGACCACGTAAACAGGATCGGCAGCAGCGGTAATAGAACCTGTACCACGGATACGGATCTCAGCCGCATCACCAGGCTGACCACCAGCATTGGTTACTTGCACACCAGCCACTTTACCTTGCAACATGTTACCCACATCAGGGGTAGTTACGTCGGTCAGTTTCTCGCCGCTCATGCTCACCACTGCACTGCTCAACTCAGCTTTTTTCACAGCCGAATAACCCAGGCTCACTACTTCTTGTAGTTCGAACGCATCGGTCTCCATAGCGACTGACATAGCAGCTTTGGCTTTCTGTTCGATAGACTTGTATCCAATGTAAGAGAAAATCAACGTGGCATCTTGAGGAACCTCTATTTCATAGGTTCCATCAAAATCAGTGACTGTACCAGTCGACATTCCTTTTACTTGAATACTCACACCAATCAAAGGCTCACCAGTTTCCTGATCTGTTACTGTACCCTTGACCAAAGTGCCTGCCATTGCTAGGGCAGCCACTTGCACGCTTAAACAAAAAAGTAAAAAACGTTTCATGATTTTTTAGATGAGGTTAAACAAATCTAGTTAAAATTCGCTGCAAAGTTACAAAAAAAAATTCACTTACACAAATATTCGTCGCTTTTTTGTAAAAATTGTAAAGTCGAGTTTGCAATTTATTTTTTTCGCGCGCGCATGATCGATCGCGCGTATTATAAAAAATGTGCTTGTGCATTTTTTGCAGATAAATTTGCATATTTGCCAAAAAAAGTGTAATTTTGCAGCCACAATTGAATATATACAACACGAATGGAACTATCAGAGCAAGAACAAGTACGCAGACAAAGTTTGCAAACCATGCGCGATATGGGTATCAATCCCTATCCCGCAAATGAATATGTAGTAACAGGTCATTCTACCGACATCAAAGCAGGATTTGCAGATGAAGGTGAGGGCACTTGGCACACTGGCGACAAAGTAAGCATTGCAGGTCGACTGATGTCAAAGCGCATCATGGGGAAAGCCTCGTTCATCGAAGTGCAAGACAGCAAGGGCCGCATACAAGTATATGTAAGCCGTGACGACATACAAGCCCCTGTGGCTGAAGGCGAAACACCCACAACGGTGGAACAGCAAATGTACAATGTGGTGTTCAAAAAGCTGCTAGACATAGGCGATTTTATTGGCATTGAGGGATTTGTGTTCCGCACACAAATGGGCGAGATTAGCGTACACGCTCAAAAACTAACCGTGCTAAGCAAATCTTTGCGTCCACTACCTATTGTGAAATATAAAGATGGTGTAGCCTACGACGGTTTTAACGACCCCGAACAACGCTACCGCCAACGCTATGTGGATTTGGTGGTAAATGAGGGAGTGAAAGATACTTTTCTAAAACGTGCCACTATCCTGCGCACCATGCGCCAGGTATTTGATGAGGCAGGCTATACCGAGGTAGAAACTCCTATTCTGCAACAGATAGCAGGAGGCGCCAGCGCACGTCCCTTTATCACCCACCACAACACGCTAGATGTGGACATGTACCTGCGTATCGCCACCGAACTCTATCTCAAGCGCCTGATTGTAGGTGGTTTTGAAGGTGTGTATGAAATAGGACGTAACTTCCGAAACGAGGGCATGGACCGTAGCCACAACCCTGAATTTACGTGCATGGAGCTTTATGTGCAGTATAAGGACTATAACTGGATGATGTCCTTTACCGAACAACTGCTAGAGAAGATTGCTATTGCTGTAAACGGCACCACCAAAGTGCAAATAGGCGACCACGAAATAGACTTCAAAGCCCCCTATCGTCGTCTGCCTATCCTTGATGCCATCAAAGAGAAAACAGGATATGACCTCAGTCAAATGAGTGAGGACGAGATACGCCCTATCGCCAAGCAATATGGTGTAGAAGATACCGATAAAATGGGCAAAGGCAAACTGATTGACGAGATATTTGGTGAAACCTGTGAAGGCACATTTATTCAACCCACCTTCATCACCGACTATCCCGTAGAAATGTCACCTCTCACTAAGATGCACCGCTCCAAACCCGGTTTGACCGAACGCTTTGAGTTGATGGTCAACGGTAAAGAATTGGCTAATGCATATAGTGAGTTGAACGATCCTATCGACCAATACAACCGCTTTGTGGATCAAATGAATCTAGCCAAAAAAGGCGACGACGAGGCGATGGTAATCGATCATGACTTTATGCGCGCACTAGAATATGGCATGCCTCCCACAAGTGGTATAGGTATCGGCATAGACCGCTTGGCTATTCTCATGACAGGGCAACCCACTATTCAGGAGGTATTGCTCTTCCCAACAATGAAACCAGAAATATGAGCAGAGTAGCTATATTAGGCAGCGGAAGTTGGGCAACGGCTTTGGCCAAAATCGTGATGACGAACGAGCAAGAGATAAACTGGTATATCCGTCGTCCAGAGGCCATAGAGGCGTTCATTAAGCAGGGGCAGAACCCCGGCTATTTAAGCAATGCGCATTTTGACACGAGTCGCATCCACTTTTCGAGCGATATCAACGAAATTGTGTCTGCATCCGACACGATGATATTGGCTATTCCGTCACCCTATGTCAAACAGACCACCAACAAAATCAAACGCAGTCTAAAAAACAAAACCATCATCACGGCTGTTAAGGGCATGATACCCGACGAGAATATGATTGTCACCGATTATTTGGTGCAGAAATTTCATATGTCTCCTGACCAACTGGCAGTAATTGCTGGCCCGTGTCATGCCGAAGAAATAGCCTTGGAGCGGCTGAGTTATCTCACCATCGGCAGCACCAATCGCAATAAAGCACAAGAAGTTGCCAAACTACTCGCTACCGATTATGTCAAGACCTGCACGAGCGACGATGTGATAGGCCTGGAATATTCCTCTGTAATGAAAAATATTTACGCCATCGCTGCTGGCATGTGTCAAAGCCTACGCTATGGTGACAATTTTCAGTCGGTGCTCATTGCTAATGCCTTGCAAGAAATACAGCGTTTTGCTCAAGCCATTCACACCGCTCACCGGGACATAGATGCCAGTGGCTACCTGGGCGATGTATTAGTAACAGCTTATAGTAAATTTAGCCGCAACCGCCAATTTGGACAAATGGTCGGTATGGGATATTCGGTAAAAGCTGCCCAACTGGAAATGAACATGATAGCCGAAGGCTATTATGGTACACGGTGCATTCATATTGCCAACCAAAGCATGCAAGTCAACCTGCCTATTGTTGATGCGATGTATGCTGTGCTATACGAACACCAATCACCCACAATTGTGATTCAAGAACTTACACAAAAACTACAATAATATGAAGCTATGTTTAAACAATGCTGTGCGCTTTGTGCCCGCAGCAACCATGGAGAAACTGGCAGCCGATACAGCTGCCGCCAATCAATTGTTAGAAAATGGCCAAGGTGCTGGCAATGATTTTTTGGGATGGGTGCACCTGCCCAGTCAAACCACCGAAGCTTTTCTCAACGAAGTGCAAGCCACAGCCGACCTTTTGCGCGCCAAGGCTGAGATTATCGTTGTAGCAGGCATTGGAGGCAGCTATTTGGGGCCTCGCGCCGTAAACGAAGCCCTAGACCATACTTTTGGTCTAAACGGCAACAATCCTCGCATCGTATATGCGGGTAACAATATCGGCGAAGATTATCTAGCCGACCTCATCGAGTTGCTGCAAGGCAAGACATTTGCTATCATCAACATCTCCAAATCTGGCACTACTACCGAGACTGCACTTGCTTTCCGTCTCCTAAAAACAATGCTCGAGAAACAAATCGGTAAAGCAGCAGCCAAAGACCTTATCGTTTGCATCACCGACAAAGCCAAAGGTGCTGCCCGCAAAACGGCAGAAATAGAAGGATACAAAACCTTTGTTATTCCCGATAACGTCGGTGGCCGTTTCAGTGTACTCACACCCGTAGGTTTATTGCCTATCGCTTGCGCTGGACACGACATCAAAGCCCTGATACGCGGCGCACAGGATATGGAAAAAGCCACTGGTACAGATGTGTCTTACGAGCAAAACCCTGCTTGCCAATATGCTGCTATGCGTAATGCACTCTATCAATTCGGTAAGAAAATAGAGATTATGGCTAACTTCAACCCTAAAGTACACTATTTTGCCGAGTGGTGGAAGCAACTCTATGGCGAAAGCGAAGGAAAAGACCACAAAGGCATCTTCCCCGCCAGTGTCGATCTCACCACCGACTTACACTCAATGGGTCAGTGGATTCAAGACGGCGAACGCAGCATCTTTGAGACCGTTATCTCTATCGAAAAGAGCAACAAGACGGTGATCTTCCCCAAAGACGAGCAGAACCTAGACGGACTGAATTTCCTAGCTGGCAAGCACGTAGATGAGGTGAATAAAATGGCCGAACTGGGCACACAACTAGCACACGTAGATGGCGGTGTACCCAATATCAAAATTTCGTTTGAGAAAGTAGATGAATACAACCTAGGTCAGTTTATTTATTTCTTCGAACGTGGTTGCGGTATATCGGGCTATATGTTGGGCGTTAATCCGTTTAATCAACCTGGCGTAGAAGCATACAAAAAGAACATGTTTGCTCTCTTGGACAAACCAGGGTACGAAGCCGAAAGCAAAGCCATAAAAGCCAGATTAGCAAAATGAAAATAGCCATCTATGGAGGGAGTTTCAACCCTGTGCATTTTGGGCATATAGGCCTGGCACAATGGGTGGTAGAACATACCAACATAGACGAGGTGTGGCTGATGGTTAGCCCCAACAACCCTTTGAAATCATCTAGCGAGCTAGCTCCCGCAGTGGAGCGGCTCGCTAGTGTGCAAAAAGCCATAGAAGGCATCCACGGGCTGAAAGCCTCCGACTTTGAGTTTCACTTGCCTCTGCCCTCCTACACGGCCAACACCCTCCGTGAACTCACAACAACCTATCCCGAGCACCAATTTACGCTACTAATAGGAGAAGACAACTGGCAACTATTTACTCACTGGCGAGAGTGGGAGTATATACTCGCCAACTACCCGATTTTTGTATACCCAAGACATGGCGAAACAAACAGCACGCCGCCCTCTGCCCAAGGGGATATAACCATTTTGCGGGATGCCCCCTATTTCGACATTTCTTCTACCAAAATACGAGCAGAGCGAAGGGTGAACGAAATGTAGGCGAAACGTGAACAAAGGGGCACAGAAGAAAAAAATATGCTTTTTTAATTAAAAAATTTGCGTATTCCAAAAAATCTTTGTATCTTTGCAACCAAATTTGAATAGTTGAATTTATTTTGAAAAAATATACACTATGGTACGTACAACATTTGATCATTTGCGCGAGGTAAAAGATAGCCTCCCAAAAGGAAGTTCGGCCGTTATCGCCGAGGAGTTAGGAATCACAGCTGACGACGTAAGGGACTTTTTCAGTGGCGCTGCCAGTGGCGATAGTGGCTATCATCTAGAACCCGGACCAAATGGCGGCATTGTGACTTTGGACAACACCCGCATTTTAGAAGTTGCCCTACGCCTAGCTTGGGTGAACGTCAATGGACTCTAAGCATTTAATATCCCTACATATACACAAGAACGTCCTGAAAATAGGGACGCTCTTTGTGTGTCTTTTCGCGTGCGTGGGTGCTCATGCAAGCGATAGCATACGCGCAAAGAGCAAATGGCTAGATGACTACCCCAAACATGTAGGGTTGACCTATGTGGTTGGGACAGATATCATGAGCAACTATATTTGGCGCGGACGATATGTAGCGGGATTGGGCATACAGCCTACGTTGAATGTAGGTTACGGAGGATTGTATATCGAAACATGGTGGAATATAGGTGCCGAGGATTGGACTTTTAGCACCACCCCCAGCAACGGTCGAGTGAAAGCTTTTCACCCAGAGGCAGACGTAATATTGGGCTTTAGCAGATGGGGGTTGACCATCCAATTCTTTCACATGTACTATTTCGACACATACAGCGACGGCACTCATAGCCGCTACTTCGACTTCTCCGATCCACAAGACGGTGTGGGTGGCGTAACACAAGAGTGGCGCATCAAATATCGCGTTTCTGACAAATTGCCACTTAGCTTTATGTTTTGCACCCGTACCTGGGGCCGAGACGGCTACAACGATGCCGATGGCACCAGACACCGCGCCTACTCATCGTATATCGAAGTTGGTTATGATTTCAAGTTACCCCACCAGTTGGTTCTGTCCACTCGCATCGGCATGACGCCTTGGAAAAGTTTTTACACCAACTATCAAGGAGACTTTGCCGTGATAAACATCGACAACAAGTTATCTCGCAATTGGGACATCTCAGACAAACTCAGAATAAATGCCTTTGCTCAACTAATGTTAAATCCCTATGATATTAGCCGTATGGCACAAAACGCCGAAGATTACAGACCACTTAATGGAGAGAGACGGTGTTTGTGGAACATGGGTTGCGGCATTTACTTAAAATAATAAACTTAAAATTTGAAAAAATGAAAAAAGCATTACTTATTGTTAGTTTGGTAACTATCAGTGTACTTGCCCAAGCAAAGATAGAATTTGCTTATGAGGCTGGCGCAGAAATTGTTAGTGCATATCTATGGCGCGGACAATACAACGGCGGTTTGAGTTTTCAGCCCGATTTGGAAATTGGTTTCGCAGGCGAGCACATCGGCCTGAGCGCAGGCGTTTGGGGTTCATTGGGAGCCACCGATTGGAAATTTCAAAAAGGATTGGAACAAGAAGAGGGTTACAACCCTAACACCTATTTTCTGCCAGAAGTAGATGTGATTGCCAACTTATCTTTCTTTGGTGTACAATTGGGCATGACACATTACCAGTATTTCTTGCCAGAAGCCAAAGACAACTACCAAACCGAAGTAACAGTGGGCTATAACTTTGCGGACGAATTGGGTTTCCCCTTGTACATTAATTGGAATACCTTTGTGGCTGGTGATGATTACAACCTGGAATATGATGAGAGCGATGAGCCCATCTTAGACGAGACAGGCGAACTAAAAACCAAACGTGCTTTTTCTTCCTATTTGGAAATAGGTTATGATCAAGCCCTGCCACACGACATCACCTTGGGCGTAAAAGTTGGTATGTCTCCTTGGGCCAGCGAGTTTTATGGCAACGATCGTTTTGCTGTAGTAAACGTTTCTGCTCGCCTACAAAAAGCGTGGATGTTCGACGTATGCGAGATTGATCTGTTTGCAGAGGGTTGCCTCAACCCCTATGCTATGCGCCAGGATAAAGAAAATGAATTCATCTATGTCAATGCTGCCGGTGATGACAAACTATACGCACAAACTTTAAACGGAACTATCGGCCTAGGCATATGGTTCTAATAAAAAATACCAATAAGAAACACATTAAAACTTTAAGCTTATGAAACACTTTAACTATTTTTTGATTGCACTCGTTGCATTATCCCTGAATGCTTGCAAAAAGTACCACCAGAACCAGGGTTCAGTATTTGGTACGTACTACAATATTCAGTACCAGTCCTACTCTGACCTACGCCCCGAAATAGAGGCTTGTCTAGAGGCTTTTGACTCTTCACTCAGTGTTTACAATGCAGAGTCTATCATTTCCAAAATCAACCGCAACGAAGAGGTAGAAACCGATGCGTATTTTGAGCATATGTTTGAGACTGCGCGATACGTGAGCGAGGTGAGCGATGGCGGATTTGATATTACCGTCGCTCCACTTGTTAACATGTGGGGATTTGGTTTCCAACACAAAGAGAAAGCTTCTCAAGCTCTCATCGATAGCATCTTGCCACTTGTTTGTTTCGATAGCGTGAGACTAGAAAATCACCGCATTATCAAAGCCGACCCACGCATCATGCTAGATGCCAGCGCACTCGCCAAAGGATATGCTTGCGACATCATTGCAGATATGTTGGTTGCCAAGGGTTGCAAAAACTTCCTGGTAGATATAGGCGGAGAAGTAGTGGCAAAAGGGCATAGCAATCGTCATAAACCTTGGACCATTGGCATCACAAAACCCATTGATGATGTATCAGGCGAGCACCAGGAATTGCAAGATGCTGTTGAGACCATCAATCTTTGCATGGCCACTTCGGGCAACTATCGTAACTACTATATCGAGGATGGTGTACGCCGTTCACACACCATCGACCCTCGTACAGGTTATCCTGTTCACCACAAGTTGCTATCCGCTACCGTAATTGCTCCTTCATGCATCAAAGCCGACGCTTTGGCCACCGCTTGCATGGTATTGGGTGAATATAAAGCAGCGGTAATGATCAGCCAAATACGCGATGCTGCCTACTACTTCATTCTAACCGATGAGGAGGGCAATATGATTAATAAAACCTCGTCAAACTGGGAAGAACTCTTGCACGGCAAAGACCTATAAGCATGCGATATTGGCATCACATACTATTAGGATATGCACTGCTTCTCACAGGATGCGGTGCATATCAAGAAGTGCTGAAATCCAAGGACCCGGAGTATAAATACGAAAAGGCCATTGAGTATTTCAACCAGGAAGAGTATGTGAAAAGTCAAACCTTGCTAGATGATGTGGCTGCCTATTTCAAAGGCACAGAACGCGCACAAGATGTGCTGATATACTTAGGGCGATCCTATATGGGACAAAAAGACTATAACGGCGCTGCCGACTATTTTCAGTCCTATATCCGCAACTATCCCAAAGGGAAATATATCACCGAAGCGCGTTTTCAAACAGGCCACTGCTACTACCTAGACTCTCCTGATGCACGCCTGGACCAAGCCGTAACCAACAACGCTATTAACTTTCTCACCCAGTTCATCGACCTCTATCCAGAAAGTCCCTATATTGACCAAGCATGGAACGAGTTGAATGAGATGTACGATAAATTGGCATATAAAGAATATTTGAATGCCAAGCTCTACTACAACCTGGGCACCTACTTGGGAAACAACTATCTGAGCGCAGAAATAACGGCGAGAAATGCATTAAAAACCTATCCTAGCAACTCGCACCAGGAGGAACTGAGTTGGATTATCTTCATGAGTAAATACCAACAGTTAATACACTCAGTAGAAAGCAAGAAAGCCGAACGTTGGCAGGATGCAGATGATGAATATTATAGTTTCCGCACCGAATATCCCAACAGCAAGCACACAGCACAAGCCGAGCGCATCTATAAGGATATACAAAAAAGGAAATAAGATTTCAGATTTGAGAATTCAGATTTAAGATTTAAGTTATATGGATTACAAAAAAACAAAAGCCCCCAAAAACACCCTGACTCGTGATATGAATCAGATGACCCAAAAAGTGGGAAATGTATACGAGACAGTAGCTATTATCTCCAAACGTGCTAACCAGATTAGCCAAGCTCTCAAACGCGAACTAGATAGCAAACTGCAAGATTTCTCTATGCCTCAAGATGCACTCGATGAATCGTTTGAGAACAAAGAGCAAATCGAGATCTCGCGCAGCTATGAGCGTATGCCTAAATCAACTTTGATTGCTACGCAAGAATTTATCGATGATGAACTGATGTATAAAGTTAGTTCACGCGACGACCAGTTGAAATAAGTGCTCCACAACAAGCACATACTGTTGGGTATATCAGGCGGTATAGCTGCGTATAAAATACCCGAACTGATTCGCCTGCTCACCAAAGCAGGCGCTGATGTTCGTGTGACCACCACGCACAATGCCCTGGAGTTTGTTACTGAAACCACTCTGCGTACGCTAAGTGGACACACCATCTACAGCGATGTCTTTGCGGCGGTCAATGCACACGCTACCGAGCATATCTCTTTGCCCGATTGGGCGGATATGATGTTGATTGCCCCTGCCACAGTCAACGTGCTGGGCAAGTTGGCAAACGGCATAGCCGATGATGCCCTCACCACCACGTTTGCCGCTATGCGCAAACCCGTAGTGATAGCCCCCGCTATGAACGACAAGATGTATGCAGCTCCTGCTACGCAGCAGGCCATGCAAGATCTTGCCGCACGTGACAATATCACTATGTTGGATTGCGCCGAAGGGCCTTTGGCTTGCGGCACATCAGGCAAAGGGCGCATGCAAGAGATAGAGGTCTTACTAGAAGAGATTTACACGGTGTTCACTCCGAAAACCCTATTGGGGAAGCGGGTAATGATTACCGCAGGACCCACTATTGAGAAACTAGATCCTGTGCGCTATATCAGCAATTTTTCTACAGGCAAAATGGGACGGGCTTTGGCGCAAGAGTGCCGCCGTAGAGGCGCAGAAGTAACGCTTATCATGGGTGCTATGTCCGCACAAGAAATGTGCGAGCAAGCCGTAGCAGCCTTTGCCCACGCCGATATAGCCATACTTGCCGCAGCCGTGGCAGACTATCGCCCCAAGCAAATGGTGGACCACAAGATAAAGAAACAGGTTGGAGCCTCCTCGCTTACCCTCATGCTAGTAGAGAACCCCGACATAGCTGCCACTTTAGGCAAGATGAAACAACCTGGGCAACAACTGATTGGATTTGCTTTAGAGACCAACAACGAGCTAGAAAACGCACAAGCCAAACTGCAAAAGAAAAACTTGGATATGATTGTGCTCAACTCGCTGAACGACCCAGGTGCAGGATTTGGCTACGACACCAACAAAGTGACCTTGATTCACCGCGATGGTACACAAAAAAACTACCCCCTTCTCTCGAAGGAGGTAGTAGCAGGCGTTATCTTGGATAACATCAGTCTTTCATAAATCTTCCGAACAAACCTTTTTTCTTAGGTTCATCCTCTGCGGCTTCTGATGCAGTAGCGTCTTCATGAGCCTCTGGATTCCACTCTGGGCGAGCTTCCATCTTTCCCAATTTGTCTTCTACAAATCCAATCACATCCTGTAAAGCCTCTTTAAAGTGATCAAAGTCCTCACGATAGAGGAACACTTTGTGTTTCTCAAACATAGGCGACTCATCTTCCATGCCCTGTTTTTTCTTGCTCTCTGTGATGCACAGATACAAATCCTCGTTACGCGCTTTTTTTACGTCTAAGTAATAAATACGCTTACCTGCCTTCACCGAATGAGAATAAACGATTTCAGGCTCCTTCTTGTCATCAAATCTACGATTTTCCATCTTTTGTTAGTTTAGTAATACGTTGGCGAATCTAAGGCCATTCACATAGAATAAGACTTAAATCCGCTACAAAATTACAAAATAGTTTTCAAACTACCAAATATTTTTGAAAATATTTGCATATATGCTTTTTTTTTCGTAATTTTGCAAGCAAAATTTTGTTACTTGTATGAAAAATATCGCTTTTATTATTAACCCTATCTCTGGCACGCTCAACAAGCGCAAATTGCCCAAACAGATTGAGAAAGAGTTAGATCACACCCATTGGTTAGAAAATATAGTATTTACCGAGTATGCGGGTCACGCTACGGAATTGGCTAAGCAATATGCAAAAATGGGCTTTGATGCCGTAGTGGCAGTAGGTGGCGATGGCACGGTGAACGAGGTGGCTACAGGTTTGATTGGCACCTCAACCGCATTGGGAATTATTCCTACAGGTTCAGGCAATGGGCTGGCACGTCACTTGGGTATATCATTGCGTGTGAATCGTGCATTGGAGCAAATCAATCACGGTGAGAGTATCTCAGTGGACTATGGTTTGGTAAACGACCATCCTTTTTTCTGCACCTGCGGTGTAGGCTTTGATGCGCTGATAGCCGATCAATTTGCCACATCGGGTTCACGAGGGATGAAGACATATATGCAAAATATATTCAAGGACTTGTTCACCTACCAGCCTGAGACCTATATCATCCGTGGCAAAGATGTTGAACTGAGTCCACAGGCTTTTCTAGTCACTTTCGCCAATGCTAATCAATGGGGCAACGATGCCTTCATAGCCCCAAAGGCCAGTATACAAGACGGCAAAATGGATATTGCCATTTTGAGTAAGTTCCCCCTGATAGCAGCACCTAGTTTGGCTTTTTCCCTGTTCACCAAACTCATTGACCGCGATGCGTATATGAACACGGTGCAAACCAACGAGGTGTATGTTACTCGCGAGAAAGCAGGTCCTCTGCATGTAGATGGTGAGCCCCTGCAAATGCCACAAGAGTTGCACATACGCATCGTGGAGGACGGATTGCGTGTATTAGTAGAGAAACGATTTTAAACCAACCCAGTATGACTATCAAGATTATCAATAAGAGTTCCAACGCGCTGCCTAAATACGAATCGGAAATGGCAGCAGGCGTAGATATTCGGTGCAATATAGATGCACCCGTCACTTTGCAGCCCTTGGAGCGCAAGCTCTTTCCTACAGGTCTGTATATAGAACTTCCTCAGGGCTATGAAGCGCAAATACGTCCACGTAGCGGATTGGCACTGAAACGCGGCATCACCGTATTGAATACCCCAGGCACCATCGATGCTGACTATCGCGGCGAGATAGGGGTAATACTGATTAACCTAAGCAACGAGGCGCAGACGATTGAACCTGGTGAGCGTATCTGTCAAATGGTGATTGCCCGCCACGAGCAGGCCGAGATGATAGAAGTAACCGAACTAAGCACCACCGAACGTGGCGCAGGAGGATTTGGACATAGCGGCGTAAAATAAATTGAAGAAAATTGTTGGTATCATAGTATGTTGTTTGGTGCTGCCCTATACGGCAGTCGCCATGACTGTGGAGCAGCGGCAGCGTTTTCTCTATTATTTCTACGAAGCGGAGCGACTATGGCAAGCCGAACAATTTGCCGATGCTTATTCGCTATTTGACTACTGCCACACGCTCAACCCAACCGATGCGATCACCAATCGCTATTTGGGACATGTGTATATGGGGTGTGACCTGCCCACACAGGCGTTGCCTTACTACCGCCAAGCGTGGCTGGCAGCCCCCGCAGAGTGTTGGAAAGACTATGCTATCCTGCTCTATAACACCAACGAGGCAGACAATAGAGCCGAGGCCATTAAGGTAATGGAAAAAACTACCCAATACTTGCCACAAGATGCTGATTTATGGGAGCACCTGCGCGACGCGTATATAGGCGCACGAGAATTTAAAAAGGCACTAACGGCACAAGACCAATTGGATAAAGCAGTGGGCTATTCGGCTTATAGTGCAATCAACCGCTATCGAATATACGTGTATATGCAGAAACCCAAATTGGCCATAGCAGCCATCGAGCAATACCTGAAAGAAGACCCCACCAATCTGCAGTTTCTGCTCTATCGAATTCAACTATACGAGAGCACTGGTGCCAAAGTCAAACAACTGGTACCCATGTACAAAGAGGTATTGAGACTAGACCCCTATAATGCACTGATACTCAACAACTACGCCTATCTATTAGCCACACAAAAGGGGGATTTAACATTAGCCGAGAAAATGAGTACCAAAGCGCTGCAAATAGAGCCTGCCAATCCGATTTATCTAGATACTTATGCGTGGATACTCCACCTAAGCGGACAAAATGAATTGGCCAAACTCTATATTCGCCAAGCCGTGCAGCAAGTGCAAGGACAAGCGGTACCAAAAGATATACAAAACCACTATAACATCATTTATCAGCAATGAAACATATCCTTTATATACTATTGCTCTGTGTGCCTGTATTGGGTGTAGCCCAGTCGGTAAAAGATCTGCAACAAGAGCAGCAGAAGATTCAGCAGCAGATCAAAGAAACCGACCGCATGCTCTCGCAAACCAAGAGCGACAAAAAGAACACACAGAATAAACTGAATATCCTGAATCAGGATATCAAGAATCGAAAGAAGATGATCTCGTCTATCAACACCGAGATTGATGTACTCAACAAGGATATCGAGACACTCAACACCCGCAAGCAAACCCTGCAAACCGAACTGGAACAGCACCAAGCCGACTATGCGCACCTGGTACGCGCTACCCACTACGCCCAGATGCAGGCCTCACCGTTGTTGTTTCTATTGTCTGCCAAGAGTTTTCAACAGTTAATCAGGCGCATGCGCTACATGCATGAGTTTCAACAATATCGCAAACAGGCTGTGCGCCGTATCCAGGGCGTGCAAACCGACATTGATATTCAAAACAACCTGCTCTCGGAGCGCAAGCAAGATCGCAACATTGCGTTGGAGAAGCAAAAGAGCGAGCGGGATAAACTGGCACAAAGCGAGCGCAAGCAGCAGGCCATGCTCAAAGAGTTGAAGAAGAAAGAGTCTAACCTGTCTGCACAACTCAAAAAACAGCAACAAAAAGCCAATGAGATCAATAGAAAGATTGAGGAGATGATTCAAAAGCAAACCCGCAATCAATCTACGCTCACCAAAGAGCAGCAACTGATAGCAGGCGGATTTGAGCGCAACAAAGGTCTATTGCCCTGGCCTGTGGCCAAAGGCTTCATATCGGGATTCTTTGGCACACACCAGCACCCTGTGTATGAACATGTCACGATTAACAACAAGGGCATTTATCTGCAAACCGAAACCAACGCTTCTGCACGCGCAGTCTATGAGGGAGAAGTGAGCGGTGTGCTGGTGTTGGGCAACACCTATGCGGTGATTGTGCAACATGGTAACTACCGCACCGTATATAGCAACCTGGTAGATTTGAAAGTAAAGCAAGGCGACAAAGTAGTAGCCAAACAGGCTATCGGCCGTATCTACACCGATGCTGACAACGATAATAAAACCGAAGTATTCTTCCAAATATACAAAGACCGCACCCTGTTAGACCCTACCCCATGGTTGGCGCAATAGGGAGAAAAGAAAACAAAGACTTATGAAGCATTTATTCTATACATTGGCATTGGCAGCACTCGTGTTGCTGCCCAGTTGCAAAAAAGAGACTTGGGTAGATTGGCGTATCGAAAATCAGTTGTGGCTCAAGCAAGTGATTGCCGACAAAGGCTTGACCCCTACGCCCACGGGGCTCTGCGTTCAAGAATTGCAAGCAGGTATTCCCACACAACCTCATCCCGATGATCTGAAAACAGTGTGCGTCAACTACACAGGGTCACTCATTAATGGTAATGTATTCGACAAGGGAGAGAATATCCTGTTGGAGGTGAGCAACGTGATTCCTGGTTTTGCCGAGGGACTGAAAAAAATGACTTCTGGCAGCCACTGTATTCTGTATATTCCCTACGACATCGCCTATGGCACCGACGGCAAAGGGGCAGAAGGCAGTGTGGGCTATATCCCCCCTTATTCAACTTTGATTTTTGATGTTACCTTGATTAGCGTTTACTAATATGCGTCACCCACTAACACTCACACTCACACTAACACTCACACTGACACTCGCTCTCACCAGTTGTCACAACGATGCGCTCAGCAACGTGCCCAACTACCCCGTGCGAATCGATGTGGATATACAAAACGAGCACCCGAGTTTCGTGCCCGCTTGTCCATGTCAGTCGCTGGTGTTCACCGAGAAACGCTATGAATACGAAGCTATCGGCTATGCAGGTGTGGTGGTGTGGATTAATATCAATGGCGAGTATCGTGCGGCTGATCTTTGTTGCCCGCGTTGCCTGTTGCGCAGCAAACCCGTTGTGGTAGATGGTATGTTGGCCCAATGCCCCACCTGTGGCGAGTCGTTTGACCTCACCACCTACGGTTTCCCCACCAAGGGTATTGCCGACCAGCCGTTGAAATCGTACGGTGTCAGTTATACAGGTATTGTCTTACATGTTCGGAACTGATGATTGCACTATCTGATATTATCTCTATTGGCTCTTTTGTGCGCACCCACGGCAAGGCAGGCGAGTTGCAGTGCCGCACCACCAATGACTTTTGGGACGAGAGTGAGGCGGAGTTCATCCTCGTGGTACTGGATAGTATCCCCGTGCCTTTTCGTGTACTCGATTGGCGATGCAAGGGGGCCGATTTGCTGTTCACATTAAAAGGTATAGCTACCGAGCAGCAGGCGTTGCGTTTGGTAGGTAGCGAGGTTTATATGCGCCGCGAGGACGTGAAAGAGCAGCACGAGCAGGGGTTCTTGTCGTGGCAAGACCTGGTGGGCTATACCATTAACGGCTGCGCCATAACCGCCATAGACGACTCCACGGCCAATGTGTTGGCGCAATTACAAGACGGCCGACTAGTTCCGTTGCATGAAGATCTGATTAGCAGCATTGATCACGATGCCCACGTCATAACAATACAACTACCCCAAGGTTTATGAATCGCACCAAACTCACTATACCCGAGATGCACCGCATGAGCAAAGAGCAGTTTGCCCAAGCCAGCAAAGTGCCATTGATTGTGGTGCTGGACAATATACGCAGCCAACACAATATCGGTGCGGTGTTTCGTACTGCCGATGCTTTTCGGCTGGAGGCGGTCTATCTATGCGGTATCTGCTGCTGTCCACCCAATGCGGAGATACATAAGACGGCACTCGGGGCAGAAGAGACGGTGCCATTTCGCTATTTTGCCTCCACACTGGATGCCGTGGCACAACTCAAGCAACAGGGCTATACGGTCTATGCCGTAGAGCAGGCGCATAACAGCATTAATTTCGACCAGATTGAGGTGACAACCCCCACGGCTGTTGTGCTGGGACACGAGGTGTTTGGGGTGCAGCAAGAGGTAGTAGATGCGGCCGATGGTTGCATTGAGATTAGTCAATACGGCACCAAACACTCGCTGAACGTGAGCGTCACCGCTGGCATTGTGATGTATAAACTAGCCAATCAACTTCGTCATGTCTGACACACCATACACCCTATTAGCCCCAGCCAAGAACCTCTCCGTTGCGCGCGCGGCCATACAAGCGGGTGCGGACGCGGTATATATAGGTGCGCCCAAGTTTGGGGCGCGACAGGCGGCAGGCAATAGTGTAGCGGACATAGCCACTTTGGTGACGGAGGCACACCGCTATGGGGTGCAGGTGCTGGTCACGCTCAACACGCTGCTCACGGCGGAGGAGAAACAAGAGGCGGTGCAGTTGGCTTGGCAACTATACGAAGCGGACGTAGATGCCCTGATTATACAAGACTTATCCCTGCTGCAAGAACACTTGCCCCCGATACGGCTGCATGCTTCTACCCAATGTGACAACCGCACAGCCGAGCAGGTGTTGCGTCTGCGGGACTTAGGTTTCAAGCGGGTTGTGCTGGCGCGCGAACTCAGTATAAACGAGATACGTGCCATACACGAAGCGGTAGGGGACAGCATTGAACTGGAAGCCTTTGTGCATGGGGCTTTGTGCGTGAGTTATAGCGGCAGGTGCTACCTGAGCGAGGTGCTGATGAACCGCAGTGCCAACCGTGGGTGCTGTGCGCAGATGTGCCGACAGAAATACGACCTATTGGATGCCCAAATGCAGGAGGTAATAGACGACCACGGTCAGCCTATCCACCAACGCTACCTGCTCTCGTTGCAGGACATGGACCGCAGTCTCTATTTGCAAGAACTGATAGAAGCGGGGGTGACTACCTTTAAGATAGAGGGGCGGCTAAAAGATGCCGACTATGTAACGAATATCGTGGCCTACTACCGCCAAAAACTCGCGTCCTCTAAACTCTCCACTAGATTCACCTACACCTTCACGCCTAATCCCGAGAAGACGTTCCATCGCGGTGCTACCGACTATTTCCTGCATGGTCGCACACGGCCGATGGCGAATTGGAGTACACCTAAATCCACAGGTGAGCGCATTACCGACCTACGCGATTTGCACCCAGGTGATGGCCTCTGTTGGGGCGACCAGGGATGTCAGGTCAATGCCGTGGAGCACGGACATATCGTACCGAATAAACCGATCGCTATTCCCCAAAACACTCCCCTCTACCGCAACTACGACATTGCTTTTCAGCGTTCGCTGCATGCCGAACGACGTCTGCCGATGGACATACTCTTTGAGGAAGTGCCCGAGGGTTTTCGCCTCACGTTCAATGGGGTGTCGCAAGTCTTTGCCAACAGCAAAACACCTGCCAAAGACCCCGAGCGCGCCTTGCACACGATACGTGAGCAACTGAGTAAACTGGGCGACACGATCTATTATGTCCACCAAATAAATGTGAACACCGCACCCTATTTTATACCTGTTAGTCAACTCAACCTATGGAGACGTACCCTGCTGGAGCACCTTTGATGACTTGCCGCTATTGCCTGTTGTACGAACTGGGGCATTGCCGCAAACAGAATCCTTATCCAAAAGATAAGGAACCTAGGTTCTTGCGGCTACAAAATGGCACGATTATTGCGGTGGAATTTGATTGTAACAATTGTCAGATGCTGTTATGGAAGACAACCAAGTGATTTATGACATCCTCACCCAACGGCTGGAACTGATGCGTCAGTTGGACAAAGAGGGCGATAGTGCGCATCGTCAGCATGTCGCACACGAGACGCAGGACTTGCACGCGCCTTTGGCGCATCGTTTGGGTTTGTATCAAATCAAGACCGAATTGGAAGACCTGGCACTCAAGTTCTTGGACTATGACGGGTATAAACATATCGCGCACGAACTCAACGCCAAAAAAGCGGAGCGGGATGCCTATATACAGAAGTTCATTGAGCCACTGAAAAAGAAGTTGGAGGACGAAGGCTTTGTATTCACTATCAAGGGTCGTCCCAAGTCGATACACTCTATCTACCACAAGATGCAGGTGCAGCATTGCGATGTGGACCGCATCTACGACTTATTCGCTATCCGCATTATCCTGGATAGTCCTTTGGAGCGCGAAAAAGCCGATTGTTGGCAGGTTTATTCGATTATCACCGATATTTTTCAGCCTAATCCCAAGCGTTTGCGTGACTGGCTGACTGCCCCGAAGGAGAACGGCTATGAATCACTACACACCACTGTGCTGGGTCCCGAGGATAAGTGGGTAGAGGTGCAGATTCGTACACGCCGCATGGACGAGGTAGCCGAGCAGGGTGTAGCCGCCCACTGGGCGTACAAGGGTATTCACAACGCCAATATCGTGTCACAGAACGCCAGTGTGTTTGTGTTCACGCCCACGGGGGATCTAAAGAAGCTGCCTGCGGGAGCATCTGTTTTGGACTTCGCGTTCTCTATTCATAGCGAAGTAGGTTGCCACTGTGTGGGAGGGCGAATCAACGGACATAACGTGTCTATTCGCCAGCGTCTGGCCAATGGCGACCGCGTGGAGATACTCACCTCACCCAACCAAAAACCTACAGCCAGTTGGCTGAACGATGTAGTGTCACCCAGGGCGAAGAATAAGATACGTCAGTCGCTGAAAGAGACGGAGTATAAGAACGCTGCCGAAGGGCGTGAGATACTGGAACGTAAGTTCAAGAACTGGAAACTGGACCTGAACGAGGCTGAGTTATCGCAGTTGGCTTTGAAACTGGGTTATAAAGCAGTGACCGAACTCTATCAGGCCATTGCGTTGGACAAGGTGGACCTGCTGCATTTGCGCAATCTGTTTGAGCAACCTGCTCAGCCTGCCCCATCTGTTCAACCAGCATCGTCTGCACCATCTGCGCAATCCTATCCACCCACTACAGAGGGTATGTCTATCGTGGTGGATATAAATGTGAAACAGGTAGATTATCGCTTGGCGTCGTGTTGTCAGCCCAAGCCTGGTGACCCTATCTTTGGCTTTATCTCGGTGACCAAGGGTATTCGCATCCACCACCTCAACTGCCCCAATGCGGCTTATATGCGAGACAAGTTCCCTTATCGTCTAATCCCTGCCAGATGGAAAGAAAAATGATACACACAGGCATTATAGTGGACATGCAAAACGACTTTGTGAGTCCCAATGGTGCGCTCTCCAGCGCAGATACGCAAGCGGTGGTGCCTTTGGTGGCACGCTATTTCCGTGAGCACCGCTTTGACAAGTTGTATGCGTTGTTGGATACGCATCACGCTGACTATCTGCAAACACAAGAGGGGCAGAAACTGCCCGTGGTGCATTGTATAGACGGCACTTGGGGACATGCGTTGAACGAGCATATACAAGCTTTGCCGCTGAATGCGCAGCTCTGTAAACCCACGTTTGGCTATGTCGATTGGGTGCGTTTTCTCACGCAAGAGGGTGTGTTGGGGGCGCATGCGGCGAATGAACTCTCGTTTACGTTGGCAGGGGTCGATACGGATATCTGTGTCATTACCAATGCGTTGCTGCTCAAATCGTTTTTCCCCGAGGCTGAGATCAATGTGTTGCAGTCTTTGTGTGCAGGCACTACCCCTGCTGCACACGCAGCCGCCCTTGCCGTGATGCAGAGTTGCCAAATCAATATCCTTTAAGGCTTTGGAAAGAGGATTTCAGCATGATTATTGTTCAATCATAGGTGCTACAACATAAAGAAATAATAGACAAATGGTAAAGAAATCATAAAGAAATAGTAAAGGAATCATAAAGGACATGTATAGAATATATGTATAGTATATATAGATAATATATAAAAAATATAAAAATAGAGTATTATGGCACGAGTAACTTATTCTTATCCCATTGAGGAATTGGAAGGTCGATTGACGACCAGACGCAAATTTGATGAAACAGGTAAAATGTTAATTTCGAGAATCAAGAAACGCAGATTGCCTAACGGTAAGGTGATTGTTGGCAAGAAAGAGGCCTATTATTTGCACAAACACGAGGGGGCGTGGTCTGAGAATTTGACGGCGCACAGGATGGCATATAAAGAAGTGCTGACAAAGGCTCATGAGGAATTGAAGGATGCAACGAAAAAAGCAATGTGGGAGCAACGCTGGAAAGAGCATGTAGAAAGTGTTGGATACGGCGAGAAATTGTATAGCCAATTGTTTGGTTTTGTGGTGGCTATGATGTGGCAAGAAGAGAAGGCAAATTCCAAAATGCCATAGATTTGATTAAAATCAAATTTTGTATTCAATTTATTTGCATATATGCAAAAAATTTTGTATTTTTGCATCGCAAATGCAAAATAAAAACTAACACATCATGAAAAAGATTTTTTTAGCATTGATGGCTGTAGCTGCCATCGTAATGACGGGATGTAAGGTTGACAAGGACGAACCCCAAATCAAACCCGAATCTGAAAGTGGCAAAATCGAAATTGAAAAACTGCGTGCTATTGGCAAACAGATTCCTAACCCAACAATCAACTTCGGTAACTGTATTCCAGAAGGCTCAGACACCACACTGAAATCTATTCGGTATATTGAAGGCAAACCTATCTACTATATGGACTATATGGCAAAAGTAGATTGGGAAAGTCTGTTGACACAACCCAAAGACGAGCATATTCAGGTATTCGAAGTAGTTAAGATGACGAATAAAATCTCCAGAGCCCTTTTTGTAGATCCAGCAATTCAAACGGAGACTTCCGTTGTGAGCGGTTCTTGCTCTGGTTTCATTTGCCACAATAGTAAAGGCGAATTGCTGCATGGCCGTAACTTTGATGGCGACTATGGAGAGATGGTTGTTGTGTTTAACAAGAATGTTAAACCAGGTGAGCATAAGAGTGTGATGATGACAGACCTAAACATGGTTCAGGGAACCTCGGGTCTAACGGAGTATAGGGGAGACAAGGCTCTTTTGAAACCAGGTATAGAACTCAATGTTCTACTCCGCCAACCTATGATTGCTCTTGACGGTATGAACGATGCAGGATTGGTTATTTCTTGCTATCAGTTGCCTGACTTCCAAACTCAGGACAGTTCTATTACTGATCAATACCCAAGCCCCACGCCGCGTCCTTACGGCACCGATCAGAACACAGGCAAACCTCAGTCCAACATGATGGCTGTAATGTATTTGGCTCTCACCAAGTGTGCATCCGTAAAAGAGGTGGTGGATTTATTCAATTCATACGACTATGTTGCACTCAATCGAACTGCTAATTTGCATTGGTGCGTTTCTGATACCGAGACGTTCCTGCATATGGAATACTGGAAAGGTGAGGACCGACCAATGGAAGGAAATCCAAAAGGTCAAGCAGACATTCTATACACCTATGACACGGAAGCACGTTCAAAGTCGGCTTTCTTGGGTAACCATAACATAGCCTACGAATTCATGAGCATGGAGAACTATTATTACCATCCTACTCCTTCTGCAACTTTCTATATAGACTATTGGCAGAGAGAGTTCGGTGGTGTGTTCCGCGCCCACAATATGATGAGCAATTATTCTTTGGTTATGGAAGAAGAGACGGCTCTTCGTGTTCTGCAAACAGGCAGTTATGGTCTTGAGGTACCAGGACACACTACCAACTGGTCGTGCGTTTATAACTCCGCACAACGCACCATCCTCTTCAACGTGAGAAACCAAATGGATAAAGCGTTCAGCATTGATTTGAAGACGGATCTGTAAGAGACCCTATAGACTCAAGATTTCTCATGAAAAAGATTTTTTTAGCACTAATGGCCTTCGCGACTATCGCATTGGTCGGCTGCAAAGATAGGGACAAAGACCCCCAGCAGCAAGAAGATCCCCTGAAAGGTAGGAATCTAGTAGTGTATGGCAAAATATTTACTGCCGAAAACAACACCATCGCTGACGCTTTCGTAGTACAGGACGGCAAGTTTGTGTATGTGGGAGACACGGCTGGAGCAAGACCATATATCAAAAATGGTGTGCAGGTAGTTGACTATACAGACAAAGGACTCATTATCCCTGGATGCACCGAGGGGCACGGACACTTCGTCGGAATAGATGGCATAGCACGTATGCTGCCTGGGTTCAGAGCATCATACAAAGACCTTATCAGCACCATTATCCCACAAAAAATGCAAACCAAACCTGGAGTCTTCCTCTCCTTTGGCTGGGCTACGCAAGATGTGATTAAATTCAGCACCAACAACTATGCCATGGAGATAGAAGCCGTCTCACAAGGCTATCCCGTGGTGATGATGGATGGGGGCGGTCACAGTGCCGTTTGTAACAGAACGGCACTCAAAAAAGCAGGACTGATTAACGACAATGGCGAGAAGATAAAAGACATTCGTGGGGGAGAGATTATCACCATTCTGGACGACAAAGGCAATCCTACCAACATCGCCAGTGGATTTCTAACCGACGAAGCAGTAATGTATGTGCTGGAACAAGGCATTGATGTACCACTCAACGAAGCGGAATATCTGCAAGCGTGCCAAAGTTCCATAGCTGAACTCAACAAACGCGGTTTCACATCCTATTTAGATGCGTTCATCAACTCGTTTGACGATGCAAAGATGTATAAATATCTTGCCCAAATGGACCAAGCAGGCACGCTGACCGCTAATGTAATTGGCTACTACACTATCCGCAGTTACGATTGGGGCCTGCCCAAGGGTGGCAATCTGCCGCAACGAATAACGGATAAACTGAATCGCATTCAAGCCTTATCTAATCAATACACGAAAAAGCATCTTCAAGCCAATGGCGTTAAACTATTCGCAGACGGAGTGGTAGAGACCTATACTGGCTGGATAAGCGAGGAATATACCGTGCCAGGATTGCCCGAGGACAAAAAACACGGCAATAAGATTTGGGAACAGGAAGAATTCAACGCTATCGTAGCGGCTGCCAATGCCCAAGGTATGCCCGTACATGTTCACACTTTTGGCGATAAGGCTTGCAATGCCGTCATCAACGCCTACTGCGCTTCGCCCTCGGCATCTTCGCTCAAAATTCGCAACTCATTGGCTCACGTGCGCAATATATCCGCAGAGGACATTACACGTTGTGGGCAAAACAATATCGGCATCGCATCCAATCTGATTTGGCATGCAGGAGACCCTGATTCGATTCGACAATATTTCTACTCGATTATGCCCGAAAAGGTTTATGAAAGCGGTTATCCCCTGAAAAAACTGCTGAATGCGAATATCGTAGTATCTTCCTCTACCGACGCTCCGTGCGGTGAGACAATTTTAGGCACTGTTCCTAATATCATTGGTGTTACAATAACGGGATTGGCTCCTGATTGTTTAGATGCAGCTCCTCTGGGTCCTGACGACTTACTGACCGTCAGCGAAGCGTTGCTATGCCTCACCATCAATGGCGCTTCATCGCTTGGCTTGGAGAACGAACGTGGAAGTATCAAAGTGGGTAAATATGCCGACTTTGTCATGCTGGATCAAGACATTCTGGAATTAGAGAAAACCAACAAGATTGCCATATTCAACACCCAGGTCGAAAGCACATGGTTTGAGGGCAAAGAGGTTTATTCCAAATAGTTTCTAATAAAACCACGTGACTATCACTATTGACACAGAGTCAGGCTTCTGCTTTGGCGTAACCAGTGCCATCGAAAAAGCCGAGGAGGAACTGAAAAAAGGTCCTCTATGCTGCTTGGGCGACATTGTACACAACGGACAAGAAGTGGAGCGGCTGGAACAGGCAGGACTGCGCACCATAGGCTATGCCGATCTGGAACAGATGCAGGGCGGACGCGTCCTGTTACGCGCACACGGTGAACCCCCTTCCACCTATCAAACTGCGCAGAAAAACAACATCAACATAATAGATGCCACCTGTCCCGTGGTGAAGAAACTGCAAGAACGGATAAAACAGGTACACGATACAGAATGCACCATGCACGATGCGCAGATAGTGATCTTTGGCAAAGTGGGACATGCGGAGGTAATAGGTCTGCAAGGGCAAACCGACAACACAGCCATCGTGATAGAGAACCTGGACGACCTCAACAAAATAGATTTCCATCGCGACATCTACCTGTTCTCACAAACCACCAAATCGGTGGATGAGTTCAAGAAGATAGTGGAAAGTTTAAAGTTGAAAGTAGAAAGAAGTGGATTAGATATTAAGTTGAATGTAGAAGATAGTATATGCCGCAACGTAGCCAATCGCGCACAGAGAATGAAAGCCTTTGCCGCCCAGCAGGACCTCGTGATATTCGTCGGCGGACAGAAATCCAGCAACGCCAAAGTGCTCTTCAAACACTGCCTGGATGCCAACCCCAATAGTATCTTTATCTCCTCCCCCGATGAGTTAAACACTTCAAAACTGCTTTCAACTTTCAACTTTCAACTTTCAACTGTAAAAATCGGTATCTGCGGCGCAACCTCTACCCCACTATGGCTCATGGAGCAATGCAAAGACCGACTCAAAACTCTAAACAGCGAAGCGTCTAAACAGTAAACACTAAACAAATATGTATCAAATCAAAACAATCGGTGTACTCACCTCTGGTGGCGATGCCCCCGGAATGAACGCTGCCGTTCGTGCCGTGACCCGCGCTGCTATCGTAAACGGTATGCGCGTCAAGGCCATCTATCGCGGCTATAAAGGATTAATAGACGGTGAAGTGGAGGAATTTACCACCCAGGACGTGAGTGGTATCATACAACGCGGCGGTACGATATTGAAGTCCGCACGCTGTGAGGAATTCAAAACCGAAGAGGGTAGAAAAAAAGCCTACGACACCATGCAACGCGAGCAGATAGATGCCCTCATCGTGATAGGCGGCGACGGCACCTTCACTGGCGCACGACTGCTGGCACAGGAGTATAACGTCACCGTGATAGGCGTACCCGCCACTATCGACAACGACCTATGGGGCACTGACTCAACCATAGGCTACGACACGGCCCTGAACACCATCATGGACTGCGTAGATAAACTGCGCGACACAGGCACCAGCCACGAACGCGTGTTCGTAGTAGAGGTAATGGGACGTGACGCAGGTTTCCTGACCCTGAATGCCGCCATCGCATCGGGCGCAGAAGCAGCTATGATACCTGAACGCAAGACCGTAGAAGAGCAAATAGAAGAGGCCATCGGTCAAGGCCGCCGCAAACATAAGAACTCCGCCATCCTGCTGGTGCAAGAGCACTCGATAGAAGGCGGCGCACAAGCAGTAGCCAACATCATCGAGAAGAGCCACCCCGAATACGGCACACGCGTTACCATACTGGGTCACTTGCAACGCGGCGGTACACCCACAGCCAGCGACCGTATCCTCGCCTCACGCTTGGGGTGCCACGCTGTTCTGGCCCTGTTGGACGAGCAACGCAGCATCATGATCGGTATGCAGAACGGCAACATAGCCTACGTGCCACTCACACAATCTATCAAACAGAAAAAAGACATCGGCACCGACCGCTGGAACGCGCTGCATATGCTCAGCATCTAATGTGGAAATTTGTAAATTTGTAAATGTGTAAATGAACGAATTTTTGCAGCAAGAGGAAGAGGTTCTGCGGATGCTCAAAACGGTGTTCGACCCAGAAATACCCGTGAACGTGTACGACCTGGGACTAATCTATAAAATCGATTTACAAGACGGCATCTGCACCATCGACATGACTTTGACAGCTCCCAACTGCCCCGCAGCAGATTTCCTAGTAGAGGATATCCGCCAAAAAGTGGGCTCCGTCGAGAGCGTGAAAGAGGTAATCGTCAACATCGTATTCGAACCCGAATGGACCAAGGACATGATGTCGGACGAAGCCAAACTAGAGTTGGGATTTATGTAAAATTTGTAAATAAGTCAATTTGTAAATTATATAATTCTTAATTTATGTACCAATTTAACTACCAACACGTCGGAGGCGCTACACGCGTGCTACTGACCTCAGGTGAGGATTTGCGTCACCTAAATGAACTGGATCAAAAAAAATGGACTGTACTATCCTGCCCCGCTTCGGGTCTGGAGATCTCAAACGAGAGTTTGGGACTGATGGATATTGACCAAGATGGTCAGATACGTGTCAGCGAAGTGATCCGCACCGCCGATTGGCTATGCGCCAACCTGGCCGACCCTAACACCCTGTTTGAAGGCAAAGCAGAGATAGCTCTTAGCAACATAAAGGACGAGGCCCTGGTGGCTTCCGCCAAAAAAATAGCAGAAGACACCATCTCGCTGGAAGCACTGGAAGCTTTTGTAGGAGCTATTGCCGTAGAGACCGCTCCCCTGCCCGATGCACCCTATGCTGCCGATGTAATAGCAGCCTACAAAGAGAAACACGACGAGTACGCCGCCTATTTCCAACAGGCTAAACTGCAAAAGATAGGTCTCGCTACCATTGCCGAAGATACTCCCGTGCCAGGCATCAAAGAGAGCGAGTTCATCCAAATGGGCGAAGCTATCGCTGCCTGGGAAGGTGCTGTAGCCGACATCACTGCCAAGAACAACGCCAACCTAGATGCTGCCAAAGCCGAGTTCGCCCCCTTGCGCAAGTTGCTACTCCTCAGCCGCGACTTCATCGTGTTGCTGCGCAACTTCATCACCCTGGAAGTGTTCTACGACAAAGACTTGGAGAAAAAAGCTATCTTCCAAGCTGGTAAACTGGTCATTGACCAACGTATCTGTCACCTCTGTTTGGAAGTGGCCGACATGGGCAAACACGACGCACAAGCCGCACAAAGTGGCATGTTCCTCATCTACTGCGACTGCATCAGCCGCAAACTGGGCAAGTCCATGAAGATTGTGGCAGCCGTGACAATGGGCGAAATCAAGAACCTGAAAGAAGGCAAGAACGCCGTGTTCTATGACCGTCAAGGCAACGACTATGATGCCACCATCACCAAAGTGATTGATAACCCTATCTCTATCAAACAAGCTTTCTGGAGCCCTTATCGCAAATTCGGACAATGGATAACCGACCTAATCAATAAATCGGCTTCGGAAAAGAACGACAAAGCCTTCTCCGACCTAACCGCCGACACAGAGGCCAAACTGAACAACCCCGACGCTGCTGCGCCAAACGCTGAGAAAAAATCTGCCTTCGATATCGCTAAGTTCGCTGGTATATTTGCTGCCATCGGCATGGCCTTGGGCTTTATCGGTTCGTTCCTGACATCTCTAGGATCAGGCATCCGTGACGTCTTCTCTATGCACTGGGGCTTCTTGATTTTCTTGGGTATTATCGTAGCCCTTATGCTCGTTATTTCGGGTCCTGCTATGATTATGGCCGCTATCAAATTGCGCCGCCGCAATCTGGCTCCGCTATTGAACGCCAATGGTTGGGCAGTGAACGCCGATTCGATAGTGAATATACCTTTCGGCGCTACGCTGACCGAGCAAGTGCAATACCCTGTGTTGTCACGCAAGGCTACTCGTGATGATACTTCTCGCCACGAATAATCGTAAAAGCGCGATAGAGCTGTTCAACCAATAGCAAGCGAATCATTTGGTGGGAAAAAGTCATCTGACTAAGACTAATCTTACCTTCTGCGCGCTGGTACACACTATTGGAGAAACCAAATGGACCGCCAATAACGAGACACACATCTCGTCTGGCGGCCATTTTTTTGGCGATATAGTCCGCAAAGGCTATACTGCGAAACTCCGTGCCGTGCTCATCCAGCAAAATCAGTTCAGTAGCAGGACCGACGGCTTTGAGAATCAGTTCACCTTCCAGGTTCTTCTGCTGCTCCTGCGACAGGGCCTTGACGTTTTTCAATTCAGGAATAACCTGCACCTGAAACGGCACATAATGCCCCAAACGCGCTACATAGTCAGATATGAGCGTTTGCAGATGTTGATCGGTGGTTTTGCCCACCACTAATAAGGTAATTTTCATACTGTTCTATCTTCGTTCGCCAAATATACGGCTACCTACCCTTACCATGTTGCTGCCCTCTTCAATAGCAATCTGGTAATCATCGCTCATCCCCATACTCCGCACTGCCCACTTGTCGCTTTCCACCGCCCGAAAGCATCGGCGTATCTCCGCCTCATCGTCCGTGTTGGTGGCCATCGTCATCACGCCATCCACCACCACAAATGGCAGTTCATCCAAACGCGGCAGTATAGCCGTCAGTTCCGCGGGCGAAAAACCACTCTTGGTCTGTTCTTGCGCCACATGCACCTCCAACAGCACATGCACCACACGAGCAATCTTAGCCGCCTCAGCGTTGATTTTCTGCAACAGATGCCAACTATCTACGCTCTGTATCAAATGCACAAACGGCACGATCTGCTTCACTTTATTGGTTTGCAAATGCCCAATCATGTGCCAACGTATATCCTTGGGCAGTGCCAGGTGTTTGGCGCATAACTCCTGCACATGGCTCTCACCAAAATCACGTTCTCCTGCAGCATAAGCCTCCTCAATAGCCTCCATGGGCTGGTACTTACTCACGCAAACCAGCGTGACGCCCTCGGGCAGGGTGGCACGAACCTGAGCAATATGTTGGGCTATCGTATTCATAGCATCGTCTAAAAGATAAAAGGCTGATCACAAGCGAACTTGCATCGTGCCTTTTGTAGTTGTGCGGAGAAAGGGGGATTCGAACCCCCGGTACAGTTACCCGTACGACAGTTTAGC
>JAKSNM010000029.1 GCA_024399785.1 Paludibacteraceae bacterium | reverse complement strand
GAAACTCATATAAGTAAGTTCAGCAAATGTTCCGTTATGTGCTGCAATAATATCCCTGTCGTCATTAGGTTTATTCGATTTCTTGATTTCAGCATCCGTAGCATCTCCTTTATTGAAAAAATATTTTCTCTCAGCAGGTAGCAATGCCGAAGGTACATTCATTGTGAGTGCGCAACCGAGGTCGGCATAGTCGTACAAATAAATACCATTTGAAAAATCTGTTGCCATTTCCACCGTGCCGGACAAGTAAATATGTCCCTTTGCCATAGATGTTTCGCCAGTCTGACGCAATTTGCTAAACTTACCGCCCGATATATACAAAGTACGTCCATCTGTATATACATCATTGCTAACTTTCATATTATCCAGATAAATGGTTCCGCTGAAATTCTGATCACCTGATGCTCCATCTATATTACCGACAGATCCGTTCTTAACATATACGCTACCGTCGAAACGCGGGAACCACAATGTATTATTTGACAAAGAAAATCCATTCATGTCCAAAGTCATGGGTTTATCTATGGTTAGATTAGAACCATAATCCGCCAGCATTTTTACCGTTTCACCCTCATTTGCCTCATTAATGGCTTCCAAAATATCCAAATACTTCTTCCCTGTTGTCTCATTAACGGCAGCATATTGCACAATTGCAAACAGGGTGTTTGATTTGCCTAAAGAGAGACCACAAGTACTCGTGGGACTCTCATATAAATAGTTACCATCATCATAAACCATTTTTAAGTTGTTTCCGGAAACATAATCTATACATTCAAAAACTGCACCACCTTCTTTAGTAATCTGAATCGTATCTGTCAAATCAAACATGGGTTTAACAACAACATTCGCCGATGTTTGACTATCCCAATTCTGCACGGAGAATGGTTGAGTAAATTGCAATTCTGTTATTGTAATATCTCCGGAAAGAATCAGATTATCAATACTTGAATTAATTATAGCATATTCTCCGCCAACAATCACACAAGAATCACCCATATTATCGAGTGTAACATCATAACCTGTTTGCACATTATTCAATATGAGCGATGCTGTCATATCGGAAGTAGTAGTAATGTTGTCGTACATCTGAAGATTGTACAAAGCAAGAGGATAATCGTAAGATTTCTCTGCTGCCAATTGGACAGAAGAATGACAAAAGTGATCATTAAAGTTTATACGCGCCACTTTTGTTATTGTAATATCAGTATAAATATCATCAATCACAACCAAACTATCGCCTGTCAAACACTCTTCGGTCTCTAAAGCCACCTCAAGAGATGCGTACCAATAGTCCGTCCCTTCACGTTCAGAGAGAGAGACATTTTTTACAATCAATTCATCTGCCGTTGCTATTCCTGCAAAGAGGAAAGCAAACAAAACTAAAAATAAACTCTTTTTCATATCGATTTAAATTCAATTATTACATCCAGAACTTAATAGCACTGACTACACGTGTGCTGGTCATAAACTGACTTTGATCCACACCCGCTGGAGATACTGGCCATATATACGTAGGACCCTCCATCATTGGATCACTTCTAAAATCAAACACCTCCAAATGAGGTTGAACATACCGTTTTTTCATATTCTTTCTTATTATTTATTTCAAACACCTTTGTTTATTCGCTCGCGCGTGCACGCATACAGACACAACAAAACAGCCGCCCCAACTAAAGTTAGAGTAGCATCTCAATTTGTAAGTGATTGATTAATAATACATTCGTACCCCCCCCATCACAAATTGACGGGTGGAATTGCAGGAGCAATATGTACGTTTGGTCCGCATAATGCAAAAATAACGTGCAAAAATACAACATTTTTTTCATATTTGCAAATTTTTTCTTGTTTTTTTGCGTATTTACCTAAAAAATACCTATTTATAAATTAATATCAACTTATTGCTCTTAAAAACTTGCATATATGCAAAAATCTTTGTATCTTTGCAGCCGAAATTTGTTAAATTGACTTGATTATGCGACACATCTATCTCACAATGATTGGCTTATTAGCCACCATGAGCATCGGAGCTCAAGAACATGAATACGTAGATCTGGGCCTGCCATCTGGCACCAAATGGGCCACCATGAACATAGGCGCAGACAGCGTAAGAGGCATAGGCGCCTTCTTCTCATACGGAGACGTAACACCCGACTATATAACTCCTGGCAAAACAACAGACTATGAACGTTCATTTGACTGGTCCCACTACAAATGGTGCGAAGGACAAAGCGACCGACTGACCAAATACTGCAGCAACCCCACCTATGGCTACCAAGGGTTCACCGACAACCTGACCACCCTATTGCCCGAAGACGATGCCGCTACCACACTATGGGGAGAGAACTGGCGTACACCTACCACAGACGAATATATCGAACTGGAACAGAACTGCCAATGCGACATGGTGACCGAAAACGGAGTGATGGGCATGCGCATCACCAGCAAAGTGCCTGGGTTTGAAGACCGCTCTATCTTCCTGCCCTACGTGGGCGAACGCGACAGCGCAAGATGGAAGAACTATGATGATGGCATCGTGTCGTGCTACCAAACCGCCACCTCATCCAACACCTTCTGCGACATATTCGCATTTCCTGACCAACAGGGTATATTCATCCACATCATCACCCGTGACGAAGGATGCAACGTGCGCGCGGTATATAACGAACCCCAACCCCAACACACGGCTGTGGATCTAGGTTTGGGCGTGCTGTGGTCGGTGAGCAACCTGGGAACCATGTCGTTTGACGGAAGTGGCAAATACTACACCTGGGGCGACACCCTGAAAATAACCGAACGCGCCACATGGGACAACTACATCTACGGCACAGAGAACGCCCTAACCAAATACAACACCAAACCCGAATGCGGCACAGTAGATAACAAAACCCAACTAGATGCCCACGACGACATAGCTACCTATCAATGGGGCGAAGGCTGGCACATGCCCGACACCACCGACTGGAAAGAACTGGCAGAGCAATGCGACTGGCAATGGACAACCATAGGCGAAGATGTACACGGCTTTTTGATAACCAGCAAAGTGCCTGGTTATGAAGGCAAAAAGATATTCCTACCCACCAGCGGATTTGTAGAGGACGATAGGATATATAACTTCAGCACCGAGTTCTACTACTACACCGCACGCCTGGACCAAGACAACCCCAACAAAGCCATCTCGGTCTTCTTCTCTGACCAAGACCCCTTGACCATCCGTTCGGATTTTCGTTACTACGGCTTTGCGTGCCGACCCGTAAAGGATAAACAAGAGCCCACCAGCTGCCGCACTATTCGCCAAAACACCACACCCGCAACCAAATACCTCACACGCGGCGGGGCCATTATGATTCGTCGCAACGGAGTAGATTATACCCTGATGGGATGCCCACGATAGGCATAAACACCTAAGATATGACACCACAAGAACTACAGAACATAAAACAACGATTTGGCATTATCGGTCAGAATGCTCAACTGAACCGCGCCATCGAGGTGGCTGTGCAAGTAGCACCCACCGAACTGAGTGTGCTGGTAACAGGCGAATCGGGCGTAGGAAAAGAGTTCTTCCCACAGATCATACACGCCAACAGCACCCGCAAACATGGTCCGTACTTTGCCGTTAACTGCGGAGCTATACCCGAAGGCACTATCGATAGCGAACTATTCGGTCACGAAAAAGGTGCTTTCACCGATGCCAAAGCCGAACGCAAAGGTTACTTCGAAATAGCCAACGGCGGCACCCTGTTCCTGGACGAAGTGGGCGAACTGCCCCTCGCCACCCAAGTGCGCCTGCTGCGCGTATTGGAAACAGGCGAATTCATCCGCATGGGTTCGAGCCAGGTAATGAAAACCAACGTGCGCGTAGTGGCTGCCACCAACCTGAACATGATGCAAGCCATCAGCGACGGACGCTTTCGCGAGGACCTCTATTACCGCCTCAACACCGTGGAGATAAAAGTGCCCGCCCTGCGCGAGCGCAGAGACGATATACCTATGCTGTTCCGCAAGTTCGCCATCGACTTTAGCGAGAAATACCGCATGCCTGCCGTGCGGCTGAACGAGGAGGCCACCGAACTGATGAAAAGCTACTACTGGAACGGCAATATACGCCAACTAAAGAACGTAGCCGAACAGATCAGCGTGATAGAGCATAACCACGACATAACAGCCGACACCCTGCGCAAGTACCTGCCCGAGAACGAGCGACAAAACGCCCTGACCGTAGGCGGACAGAAAAGCCTAGGCGACGACAATTTCATGAACGAACGCGAACTGCTCTATAAAGTGCTGTTTGACATGAAACGCGACATGAGCGAGATGCGCCAGCAGATAGAAGCCCTGAAAGGCAACATGGGCGAACCCGTAAGCCGCAGCGTAGAGAGCCGAGAACACTACGCCAATGCCGTAGAAGCCGATGTATATGCCGAGGAAGTGAACAGCATAGAGGACGTGGAGCGCGAACTGATACGCAAGACCCTGGAAAAAACAGGAGGCAACCGCCGAGACGCTGCCAAGATACTGGGCAAATCGGAACGCACGCTCTATCGGAAGATTAAAGATTATGGGTTATGAAGAAACTAATCATTATAAGTTTATGGGGCATGATGCTGAGCAGTTGCGCTATCAGCTATAAATTCAACGGCGCCAGCATAGACTACGCCACTACCCACTCTATCTCCATAGCCGACTTCCCCAATATGGCCGCATTGGTCTATGCCCCTCTGAGTCAGGACCTAAGCGAAGGCATACGCGACCTGTTCGCCCGACAGACACGCCTGGAGATACTGCGCAAAGGCGGACAACTGGAACTGGAAGGCGAGATAACCGACTACACCATCAGCGCAATGGCCATCGCCGCCGACAGCTACGCCGCCGAGACCAAACTGACGATGACCGTACACGTACGATTCACCAACAATGTTAACCCCAACGAGAGTTTTGAGAAGACCTATACCGCCTTTCAAACCTTCGACAGCAATAAACTACTCACCGACGTGCAAGAGGAACTGTGCGCCACAATGATAACCGAAATAGCGGAGAGTATATACAACGATACGGTAGCAAAATGGTGATTTTTGCCAAATAATTTGCATATATCAAAAAAAAATTGTACTTTTGCAGCCGCAAACAAGAGATTAACATAAAAACAAACATACAACTATGTACATTCTATTTACTATTCTAATTGTTATCGCAGCTATCTTGCTTATCCTATTGGTATTGGTACAAAATAGCAAAGGCGGAGGATTGGCTGCTGGTTTTGCCAGTGGCAACCAAGTGATGGGTGCCCCCAAAACAGCCGATTTTCTGGAGAAAGCCAGTTGGACTTTGGCCGCTGTTATCGTTTTCCTAAGCATCCTGGCTGTAGGTATTAACCGTGGTGAACAAGCTCCCAGTGCTGACGAGAGTGCCATCACCGAGCAAGTAGAGGCTGCTGCTGAAGCATTACCAGCTGCGCCTGAAGCACCCGCCCAACAAGCAGAGTAAGATATAATAGGGATAGACTATCTCTAGTATCAACGCAATCCAAACAGAGACTTTCGGGTCTCTGTTTTTTATGATACTATATTCCATCGGGAACTTAACCAACAGCACCAGCGGGCACACCAACTGCAACAGATTAGCCCCCAACACCACTGCTCCATAGCGGCGAATAAACGGGTCGGTATAGTGCGGAGCCTTGCCCGCCCAACGCATACGCTGGCGCCAAAAAGCACGCCACGAGGTCTCTGCCTGAACCGTAGCGGTCCACTCGGGACGATCTACCGCCACAATACGCAACCCACGACGACGGAAAGACTCCAACAGGAACATATCGTCACCACTGGGTATATCTTGGTGCAGATCACTCCAACTCTCCAGCCAACGCTCCCTGTTCACCAACAGGTTGGCTCCACTGCACATCACCGCCCTGCCTCGCTTGGCAGTGCGCATTGTGACCTCTTGTATGGCGGCATACTCCGCTACCTGCAGTTGTTCCAACAGGCTGGGGCCTCCCTCCATCTTCAGGGGAAGAATATATAAATCCGCTGGGGGAAGAGTGAGGGTTGCGTTCTGCCCTGGGGCAGGCAGCACATCGTCATCTTGCAGCCACACATAAGGAACCGTAGCAGCAGTAATCAGTTTATGCAGCGCATGTTTCTTACCCAAACCATCGTCGTTGATTCCTCGCCGAGGAATAATCGTCTGAAATCTGACATCTGACATCTGAATGCTGACATCTGAAATCTGGCATCTAAAATCAGGATAGGACTTGGATATACAGTCCGTATCGTCACACGGCAGGTCAGAGGCCAGTAGTGCCATCGCGATGCGATGGTCGTGATAAGACACCCCTGCGGCCAATGCAGCCAAGCGGTCGCTCTCTTTATAGCGCAGCGAACGAGTGCCCCGTGCAATCAGGGGCTTGCCCAATTGGCGATAGGTGATAGCCACAGCAGGATAGAGATCGGGACACGCCGAGAAATCTACCACACGCGGCCACAGACTCACCCTGCCCCTACGCGCTATAGTTACCCCTGTATCGGTATAGGTAGTCTCTACGCCCAGGGGGCGGAACAGGTCCGCCACCACACGGTCGCCCTGCAACGAGTCTTGACACAAACCCGCCATGTGCAACTCGCCCCCATGCAATGCGATATATTCATACCAATAGGATGCTGCAGACCAGTCTTTCTCCAGTTCACGGTGGACAATGCACAGTTCACGGTTGGCAATGAGGTATTTGGTCATCTCGATATAAGGCGAGCGGCAGTCGGTTTGGACAGGCAGTCCAATCAGCAAGAGCGCACTCACCATCTGTGTAGAGAGCGGATGAGCAAGCACCACACCCCCCTTAGGCGGCACCAAGTGCCTGCCTACAATATGCAAAGGCGCATAGCCCTCACGTGCTACGTAGTCAATAGACGCCCCACAGGAACGCAAAGCCTCTACCAGTTGCGCAATAGGACGCTCACGCAAACGTTCATCGCCGTCCAACACCACATCCGCCCCATCCAGTTGAGCACAATAAGCCGTGAGAAAGCGCAACGCCGTGCCGCAGTTAAAGAGGTGGAAGACACCTCCCTCCCCGTTGGTAAGCGAGCGTAACACATCGTGGATAAGGCACACATCATCGGGCATAGCACAAGAGACCTCCATGAGGGGGTCTCCGTGTATAGCTTGCAGCATCAGGATGCGATTGGCTATCGATTTAGATATCGGCAGGTCAATTGACATCAGGCAGGTTGGAGTAGTCTCGACTATAACGCAAGTGCTGCTCTACATAGCCCTCGGTATAGTCGATTTGTATATCGGTCAGGATACCCTTACGATTATACACGGGTGTATAAACAGGATTAACAAAACCCTTGTATGGTGCCAGATGAAGTGCAGCATAGCGTTCCAACACCTCGCGATGGAGTTCAGGATCTACCTTTACCGCATAGGTCTCCACCAGAGCCTTAGCGGCCTCGTAGTCGCCTTCGGAAGTGACACGTTGAATCTCTGCCAACATATCGCCCACAATACGGCGCATGCCCTCATAGTCATTGATCTGCAGATAATGCTTGCCATCACGCTCAATGATCTCTATCTCGTTATGCTCGCAGTGGTCATAAACCCACGCAGAGATCAGTTGGCGGTTGCGCATGTGCGCCTCCTCAACCTGCTTGCCTGGTTCGATACGTACCAATTGGGTGAATAAACCGTTCATCATCTGCTGGTAATAGGCAGCTTTGTAGGCCTCATGGTTAGGCAGCAGACCCAGTTCCACCAGTTTCTCATCGCCCAAGAAATAGAGTGCAAACAGGTCGGCACGTGTCTCCTCAATCGTAGAAGCATGTTCTTTGAGGGCATCTTTGGTAACGCCAGGCATCAGTTTACCCGAGCCATGTCCCACGCACTCGTGCAAGTCGGTGTGCAGGTCGCCACAACGGACTCCGTATTGGTCATAGAGCGCACGTATCTCATCGTCTATCATAAACTCCTCGTTAAAGCCATTGCCTTTGGCGGCCTCGTTGTAGGCCTGCACGAGGTTGTCTATGGTCACCGACTTGGAGCCATAGCTCTTGCGAATCCAAGTGGCATTAGGCAGGTTGATGCCAATAGGCGTAGCAGGATAGCAGTCGCCAGCCAGGATAGCAGCCGTAATCACCTTGGCACTAACACCCTTCACCTCCTCTTTCTTATAGATAGGGTCGGTGGTGGAGTGGTCCTCAAACCACTGGGCATTATCCGATATCACCTCGGTGCGGTGGGTAGCAGCCTCGTCTTTGAAATTGACCATCGACTCCCACGTACCCGTCACGCCCAATGGGTCGGTATAGGTCTCGGTGAAGCCATTTACAAAATCCACCTTGCTCTGCAAGTCTTTCACCCACGCGATGCAGTAAGCATTAAACGAGCGCAGGTTGCCCGAGCGATTGAACTCAATCAGGTGAGCCAGCACCTCGCGTTGTTGGTCGTTCTCAGCCACTTCCAAGGCTTTTTCCAGCCACATATTGATTTTCTCTAATGCAGGTCCGTATAGTCCACCTATACGATAAACACGCTCGTAGATGGCACCCGTCGAGTCTTTGCATAATTGGCTATTCAGGCCTATCCACAAGGGTTCGTCGCTGGTGTCTTTGTGCGCTGCGTACCAGGCTTCTGCCTCGGCTTGGGTAACGCCCTCGCCGTAGTAATTGCCTGCCGAGCCTAACACCAGGTCCTCACCATCTTGTTGTGTAGTGCGCTTGGGCATAACGGCAGGGTCGAACATCACAGGCAAGATAGCAGGGTCGTAACTCACACCCGCTTGGGCACAAGCCTCAACGAACCACTCTTGGGTAAACTCGGGCAAGAACTTGTCGGACGCATAGTGGTGGTGAATACCATTGCTGAACCACACACGTTTGAGGTATTTCTCCAATAGCGCATAGTCCTCACCGCTCTTGTCGTAGGGATAAGAGGTATAGAGGGCCTCCAACGCACGGCGAATACGCAGGTTATAGCGGCCGTTCTGGTCATAGAGAATATCGCGTCCTTGCAATGCAGCCTCGGATAAATAGTAGATGAGTTGCTTTTTCTGCAACGACAAATGCTCAAACTCAGGCACTTGGTAGCGCAATATTTCTAAATCGTAAAACTTGTCCACAGAGTAAGTAAATGAGGGTTGTTGTTTTTGGCAGGCGCTCAAACACAGCGCGCACAGAGCCAAAGCTAAAAAAGTTTTTTTCATTGTTATATTCTATCTAAAACAGTTTCTATCAGTTGTTTGATACGCGGTTTATAGTCGGTATTGGCAGCCTCCACTTTGCGTTGGGCTATCACGCAGCACACCGTCATCGCCTTATGCCCCATGTGCAGAGCCAAACCAGCTATGCAACTACCTTCCATCTCGTAGTTGGTGATGCGTTGACCCTGGTAGCGGAAATCGGTGATACGCTCGTTGATATCGGGCACAGCCAAGTCAACACGCAGCACACGTCCCTGCGGACCGTAAAAACCGTTGGCAGCTATGGTGCAGCCTCGCATCATATCCGACTGAGCAATACGATTAACCAGTTCGGGATTGGCACTAACCACATAAGGACGAGCCGCCTTGGCGGGGTAGTGAATAAAATCAACAAGCGCATTCTCAAAATCGACATCGGCTATTTGGTCGCGGTCTTTGTAGAAAGCCAACACACCATCAAAGCCTATGCTTTTCTCGCTGACCAGGAAAGTACCCAAAGGTATATCCTCTTGCATGCCACCGCACGTACCTACACGCACTATTTCTAAACTGCGCTTCTGCGCACGCTCGGTACGCGTAGCAAAGTCTATATTGGCAAGGGCATCTATTTCGTTCATCACAATATCGCAGTTGTCGGTACCGATACCCGTAGAGATACACGAGATACGTTTGCCGTGGTATTTACCCGTAATCGTGTGGAACTCACGCGACTGCACATCGCATTCAATAGAACCTGGGTCAAAGAAAGCGGAAACCATCGTCACGCGGTCTTGATCACCCACCAGGATAATCTTATCCGCCAGGAACTCAGGTTTGAGATGCAGATGAAACGCCGAACCATCGGCATTGATAATCAGTTGAGAAGCTGGAAATGTTTTCATAGCAAATGGTTATTAAAGACAATAATTAAGCTTCGCCTCCGCCAAAAGACATAGGGATAGTAGAACCTGGCATAGGAGCGCCATTCAATTGGATAGGTCCAAATTGTTTCTCGTATTTATCCAGATTGTCCTGCAGGGCAAAGAGCAGTTTCTTGGCATGCTCGGGAGTAAGAATCACGCGCGATTTGACATTGGCTTGTTTCACACCAGGCATCATGCGGATAAAATCAATAATGAACTCCGACGACGAGTGGGAGATAATAGCCAGATTCGAATACACACCTTCGGCCATCTCGGGCGTTAGGTTAATGTTCAGTTTTTGTTCTTCCATATTCTTAGTAGTTAAAAAATTTACCAACGATTGTTTTGATTGTTCGGTTGCGTAGAGAGCAGAAAAGCCGTAAGCAGAGGCAGACATATATCGTACCACACAATCTCTATTCCAAACGGTTTCTCGCCCCATTGACGCGCCGAGCGATTGATCAGAGCCAACTGCATCACCAAGCGTAGAAGCAAGAAAGCAGCAGCCACCAATTTGAGTGCCAGTCCACCCCAAACCAAAGCGACAATTAGCATCAGATACCACAACCCACGCATGACATTCTCAAAGCCCAACATCAGGCGTGTAGCAGGTTTATAGTAAGGCGAAGCCGACAGGTGGCGACGCTTTTGCATGATCCACTCACGGAAAGTTGTTTTGGGTAGCGACCACACCAGCGAATTGGGCGAGCAGACCACATTGGTATTGTCTCGCAAAGCCACTTTGTTGACAAACAAGTCATCATCACCCGAGCGGAGCGAGAGCAAACCCGCAAAGCCCTTGTGATCCATAAACAAAGCTTTGGAATAAAGCATATTACGTCCCACACCCATATAAGGATGCCCTGCCAAAGCGCGACCCATGTAGTGCAAACCATTAAAGAGCGTCTCGTAGCGTATGATGCGATTAACAGCAGACGATTCGGGGAAATAAGGACTATAACCCAGCACGATTTGTGTATTGGGCGAAGCCGACAAACCGCGAGTCATCTCGGCAATCCAATGATTCGATTCGGGCACACAGTCGGCATCGGTCAATAGCAGATAGTCGTATATAGCAGCCTTGATAGCCAGCGTCAGAGCCAATTTCTTGCTGGAAGTGACACGCGCCTCCAATGGCACAAAAGTGATGTGCATATTGGGGTATTTCTGGTGATATTCCTCCAGCACCATCTGCGTATTATCCTCCGAACCATCGTTCACCACAATCACCTCAAACTTAGGATAGTCCTGCTCAAGCAACGCTTGCAGATAGTTATTGAGGTTGGTCTGTTCGTTGCGCGCAGCCACGATAACCGACACACCAGGCCACTGCTCGGGTTCGGGCAACGGCTGCTGGCTCACACGACGATTTCGACGCGCAGGTGCTGCTATATAGCGCACATAAAAATACACCTGATAGGCAAATAGAACCATCAGTACAGCAGCTATACACAGGTCCAACTCGGTAAAATATGTAAAGAGTATATCCATTATTGTCCGTTATTCGTCATATACCAATCCCACATTGTCCACCCAGAATATATTGCCATCGTGGCCGATAAAAGCCTCGTAGCATCCTGACGAGAGCATCAGTACCAAATGGGTAGGCGCAGCATCGCTATAGCCCACCTCCTGCACGGGCACCATCACACCCTTGCTGTTTTTGGCACGGAAGCCGTGGCAGTTGAGTCCCTCATAGTCTTTGTAGTTAGGTTGCTCTGTTATATCACCATAGCGGAAAGGTACACGGTGGGCATTTTGCCACTCTGGCACATCGTTCCAGATACGTTCATAGGCAGTACCTACACGCTCGGCATATATCTTGCCATCTTTCTCCCAACGACGTTGCAGATAGGCATATATCTCAGCGCAATCACGTCCCTGACGTTGCTTGGGGTTAGGGGTAGCCTTGGCGTAGGTGATGATATGTGAATCATCCACCTTGGCTTTATAGTCCAATTGGATAGCCTTGGGGCGACGGGTGAAAGGTATGCCCATCTCCACCACACTATACGGATCGTTGGCTGCCTTTAAGGGCACTGGTTCATAGGTCTTGCCCAGAAAGATAGTGCCTGCTATTTGCAGTTTCAGGTCTATCTTCATTGCCACCACATCCTCTAGTTTGCAGTCCATGCGGGCGCAATAACCTTTGCCACGACGTTCGGGACGGGTAGTACCGCTCACCTTGGTCCAACCTAGCACCGAGGCATAGGCATTACTTACCGACCAAGGGTTATTGCCCTGACCGTAGATAAACGGCTCGGCACCATAGATTGTGTCAGTAGGAGCGATGGCATAGATCACTTTGGTCTTACCGCTAAACATTTTTGACTCGGTGATATAACGCGTCACCCACGAATCCATGTTGCCATAAGGCAGCATTTCAACATGTTCCTTAGCCTCAGAACCGATAGTCGCACACAACAACAAGGCGCAAAGCCCTGATTTTAATTTATGTATCATTTTATTCACTTATTATTCTTTAAACGATTTCATATCCGACTCCACTTTCACAGTCTTGTCCGACTTAAAATCAGGTCGGCAGAAAGTAGAATATACGGGTTTAGCATTGGGACGATAGTTCAAATAGGGCTTCACCCACTTGATATTCGCTTTGGCCAGTGCTTGCACAAAGATACCTGCTGCCGCCATAGCGCCGTTTTCACGATAATGGGTGTTATCTGTCTTGCCCTCGGGGAACTTGATGCACTCGCCTGCGGGTACATTCATAAAATACGCCTTCGATGCCTCGTCGCCCAAACCGATGAGCCACTCTTGGGTCAGTTGTTCCATATCAATCAGGGGTACATTGGTCGCCTGCGCCACTTCTCGCGCAGCCTTAGGATAATCACCATGATGGAGGTAGAACTCGCCCTTTTTGAAATAGCGGCGGCACACAGGGGTACATAGAATCACATGCAACTGCTGGGCCTGCGCCTCGTTAATCATGCGAGTCAGGTTGCGCGTATAGTCCTCTACCGAAGCATAGCGTTTGGGGTCGGACACCTTGGCATCGTTGTGACCAAACTGCAACACCACGATATCGCCCTTGTGAGCACGACGTAGCACTTCTGCCCAACGGCCCTCGTCCACAAACGATTTGGTGGATCGACCGTTCATCGCATGGTTCTGCACCACGATACGCCCCTTGAGATAGGTAGGCAATAGTTGTCCCCATCCGCGCTCGGGAGATATATCCAACTCTGTTTTATCTGCCATGGTAGAGTCGCCCACCATGAACATGGTAACGGGCTTTTTGCTAGCTGCTACCCAAACGAGCAGCACCGATACCAGAATACCGATAGAAACTATTTTTCGCATTGTATAAATGATTTTATCATTTAAGGCTGCATAAGGGCTTTCCTTTGCGACTGCAAAGGTACAACTTTTTTTGCATATATGCAAATTTTTCTGAATTTTTCGTCGAGAGTCTCTCGACAGTCGGCCGACACTCATTCGACCCTCTCCAAAGAAATAGCAACATAAAGAGTATACGATGAGTATAGGGTGAGTATAGGATAAATATACCCTATACATACACCAAGAAATGGTCATGACCAAATGACCATTTCTTGGTATTCCCTTTATTCATCGGCTCTCGCAATAAAATGGTCATTTGGTCATGACCATTTTTATGTAGCAAAAAAAGCCTCTTGTCAAGACTTTTGAACAAAAATGTGCGATTTTTTTTAAGAATTAGAAGCCAAAATGCAGATGCAAATTGGCTTCTAAACCCTTCGTCCACCGTTCGCTCACGTTTCGTTCACGGTTCGTTCACCTCAAAACTGACGATTGTTAAGGACCATTATCTCACTTTGCCACCGAGGGCATTACTTATCCGATTTTCTGCGATTACACTCTTGGCAGAGCATTTGGCAGTTTTCTGCTATGGTGCGACCTCCTTTACTCCAAGGTGTGATATGGTCAGCCTCCATAAACTCTATATCAAAATGCTGTCCGCAGATAGGGCAAATGCCCTGTTGACGTTCATAGACTTCTCGTTTGGTATTAGCATCGAAAGCACGAATACCAATATGGTGTTCATCATGGTCAAACACGTAAGTATAAATGCCACGTTTGTTCTCTACATCAGAGTCTTGCATCAAACGAGCTACTTCGCCCTCTATGGCGGTAGGATTGATAGTCACTTCTTTGTATTTATTATAGAGCACACCCCAATCTAGTCCTTTCATCTCCTTGCGGTATTTTGGGAAGGTAGCCATTATCCAACCTATCACTTGTTGGTAGTAGAACCATAGCTCGCCTGCATCCTTGTCGGAAATAGCATGTCGAGCCATATAGTCCTCTATTTGATTATTGGAAATCCATTTGAGAGCCGTTTCCAAAAAGTCCTGTTGAATAGGCGAACCTGAAACATATTTATTTCCAAGCAGATATGCACCACAATTCGGCTTGGAGAAGTACCTTTTGGCATCGGTTAGCCAAGGTGAAGCATAGACGGCATTTAGCAGTTCTTGGTCAGTCAGTTTCTTGCCTGCTATATTGATAGTGCGAAACCATTTCAGTTTTTCTTTGTCTGTGCCTTTGCAGACATAGATAAAGAGTTCATAATCCAGTATTTGCTTTTTCTCGTCTTCGGTTAGATTGCCAAAATACTGCATCATGTGAGCAAAGTCGCCACTCACGTATTGGCAAATAGAGATCGTGCGCTGTTGTCCATCTATTATCTCGTATGTGCCATCGCCACGGTCAGACCAATACATGACATTTAGGGGATAGTTGTTCACTACTGTATCAATCACGGCATCACGCTCTTTGTCGTTATAAACAAACTCTCGTTGGTAAGGAGGACGCACGTCCAACAGCCCACCAAAGGCACGCACACCTGCCTCGGCATTATCTACATAGTCTTTACTCAATTGACCAATTGTAATCTTTTGTAATGTAATGTCCATAGTAGTTTATTTTTTGCGGATTAAAATACGAGCATAGGGTGCGGTAAGAAAGGGAACATTTTGACTTGTGTAATAGATTTCCCCCATTGGAGCATCGTGTAGTCGAATTGCTAAAACACAATTTATGGCACCTCCGTTTACACACTTTCCATCTTTTAGTACTTTTATTGGATTGATATAATCTTTGTTAGGGGTAAAATTGTCCCTTGAATTTCCTAAAGCTACAATTTCAAATTGATCAGGATTATATTTGTCTAAAAAAGTAATAGGCACTCCCATCACACCTTCGTAATCGCAGGGAATGTCTGTATATGTGTTTACATTGATAGCATCATAATTATCATATCTGGGGTATTCCTCTGGTGTATAATGTTTATACAAAACCAAATCTTCTTTATGTTTGGCAACTGGCAAATTGGTAAACCAACACGAGGTAGAAACACGTGCCATCTTTTGACCATTTTCGATATGGTGGTACTTCTCAAAGGTATCAGGAACGGCAAAGAACATACCCACGTTAAAATTAGTGTAGCCTGTTCGTATTTTATCTTGTTGGAACATACGAAACGTCTCTTTGTAGGTTAGCGCATTTGTGTTGCCAATAATGATAAATTGCTTGTCGTATTTCTCCAATTGGGCAAGATATTCTCTAAATAGCGAGAAAGGTGGATTTGTTACCACAATATCTGCCTGTTTAAGCAACTCCACACATTCGGGGCTATCAAACGAGCCATTACCTTTTAATATAGAAATAACATTTTTGTCGTTTTGCATCAGATATTGAATATCTGCCAAATTGATAGCGCCATCGCCGTTGACGTCTGCAACTTCGGTAATCTCTACTTTATAGGCAATTTTCTTGGGGTCATCTACTGTATCGCCAAAATCAAGCAATAACTCATTACCTGAAACAGGTGAGCCATTATAGCAAGTTGCCATCAGTTTTTTCAAACCAAGTTCATTAAAATTGAGTGCAAAATACTTAAAAAAGTTACTCTCGTAAGGGTCGTCACAATTGCAAAAGACTACTTTGTCCTTAAAATAAGGTTTGTAGTTACGTAACTCTTTCTCAATGTCGATTAATTGAGTGTAAAACTCATCCTTTTTGGCATCCTTTGCCTTTGCCAAATCTGCTCTTGCCATAATTGATAGTCTTTGCGGCTATCAATCACGAAAACGAATAAAAAGACGTGAGTCCGTTTACCCGTTCGACAGGTGTCTACCAAACCCCTAATCTAATAAACAAACCCACGCCCGAAGGCATGAGCATTGCTATTTTTGAGATTAGAAAGTTAAACACCTAATCAATTTATTATTTCGATTGTTCAAGTATGTTGGTAGACTTTGTCGAACGCGAAATAATAGCCAATGCTTTATTAATATTTTCCGCTATTTCACGTCCAGCGGGCTAGGACGATTTGCGTTTTGCGACGCAAAATTACAACTTTTTTTTCATATACGCAAATAAAAAATCAAAAAAAGACAAATTTCAATGGCTCGGCAACATCGGTCTATCATCACCTTATCATCACCTTATCATCACCTTTGGAACACCTTTGAAAAATACATCAAAAATTAAGCCACAACGGAGTTGCGCGGAGGCACATGCCGTCAAACCTGTATAGTTTTGTCTCGCTTCCGTGCGTAGGGCTACATTTACTTTGCGCATATCGAGGTTTTGCGCGTAAATGTTCGCCCTCCGCTTTGGATTTCGGACGCCGCCTTGCGAAAAGCAATTCTTAGCCTAAAGGCACGACTTGTTTCGCAATTCCCCCGAAAAATACACATATTTTTATTAAAATAGGCAAATTCGTGCCACTAGGCATACGCCTTAGATAGTCGTTTTTCTATCGTCTTTTGTGTGTAAACACCCACAGCCGCCACAAAAAACACCTATCTATAGATTAAAAATCTATTTCGTGGCACTTATATTTGCCTATTCCAAATTTTTGTTGTACATTTGCAGTCAAAATTTATGCGTATGA
>JAKSNM010000028.1 GCA_024399785.1 Paludibacteraceae bacterium | reverse complement strand
GCAAAAAGTTGATATTTATATCAAATATAGGATATTTTAGGGCTTTTATTGTCGTACTGGCCGAAAAAAAGTCCTAATTCACAAGTAATCGAACGGGGACTAATGTTAAAATTTTTTGGCTAGCTCATCGTCGGAGATAATCGACACCACGATCTTGCCATCTTCGGTATAACGATAGTTGGGCAAGGCCAAAAGTTGAGTAATCAAATCATCTATCTCATCTTTCGTGAGTGTCTTGCCATAAGGGATAGACGTGTCTTGCGCCAGCGTGAGCGCAATCTGTTTCTGCCAACGGTCTTTCAGATTGATACCCGTGGCCTTAACCGAATCTAATATATCGCGCAAAGCGGTAATAGGACTGGCATCACTCAGCATAGCTGGCACACCATTTACCGCATACGTGGTGGGATCGATGCGCTCGATATCAAAACCCACATGGCGCAAATCGTCCAGCATCTCTTCCACCAATGCCACTTCCTCCACACCCACGGTCCACATCTCGGGGAAGAGGAGTTGTTGCGAGGTAGTGAGCGACTCGCCAATCTGATTGAGATACAGGTGATATAGCACACAGATATGTGCCCGATGCTGGTCAATCATCATCAAACCGCCCTGGGTAGGCATCATCAAATAGCGTCCGTTATATTGGTAGATATGTCCCGTTGGTACGGTCTGTTCAAATAGAGGTTGTTGCTCCTCGGACAAAGGTTGCCGCTCCGCAATAGACGTATTGGCATAGAGCGACTGCCAATTGGTAGTACGCACTTTCTCCTCGGCATGCACAAAGGGATTATAAGCCGTAGAAGGGCTGCTGGTAATGGGCATAGCCGTAGGCATAGGCATTGCACCCGTTGTAGGCATCTCCACATAGCCCGAGCGATCGAAATCAAGCGAAGGAGAGACGTTGAACTTACCTAACGCCTCACGCACCGTAGCTAGTAAGATCTGGAAAATAGGTTGCTCGTCTTGGAATTTGATTTCCGTTTTGGTGGGGTGTATATTAACATCTATATTCTCTGGATTGACCTCCATATAGATGAAATAAGACGGATTGGCATCGCCCTGTAACATACCCTGATAGGCAGTCAATACCGCCTTGTGGAAATAGGGGTGGCGCATATAGCGACCATTGACGAAGAAATATTGTTGGGCATTCTTGCCTGCCACCTCGGGTTTGCCCACAAAACCGCGGATAGAGATGAGTTCGGTATCAGACTTCACATCCACAAAATGGCTGGAATAGCTCACTTTTTGTCCTTTGCCAAATACCGCTTCAATACGTTGTTTCTCGGTGCCAGCAGGCAATTCGATTAGCACCTCATCGTTACTCACAAAGGTGAACTGCACCTTAGGATAAACCAGCACAATACGATAGAACTCATTCAGCAGATTACGCAGTTCGGTTTGGTCGGTTTTAAGGAACTTACGACGTACAGGGATATTGAAAAACAGATTTTTTACCTTGAAATTCGTACCCACAGGACACACGCAAGCCTCCTGCTCTATCACCTCAGAGCCATGTATAACGAGTCTGCTCCCCACCTCATCTTCTTCGCGACGCGAGCACACTTCCACTTGTGCCACGGCACATATACTCGCCAACGCTTCGCCACGGAAACCCATGGTGCGAAGTTGAAATAGGTCGGATGCCTGGCTAATCTTGCTGGTAGCATGTCGCTCAAACGCCATGCGCAGATCGGTATCACTCATTCCCTTGCCTTCGTCCACTACCTGCAACAAAGTACGCCCCGCATCGCGGACCAATACCTGTATTTTGGTAGCACCCGCATCCAGCGAATTCTCCACCAGTTCTTTTAGGCAACTGGCAGGACGCTGTATCACCTCGCCTGCAGCGATTTGATTGGCGACACTATCGGGGAGCAGATGAATGATATCCATGTTAGTTTAGAGTTTAGAGTTTAGAGTTTAGAGGCTAGAGTTTAGAGGCTAGGGCTATTTTAAGAAGAAATAGAGTAGCAGAGCTAGCACCAAAAAAGCAATCCAGAAACCCAATTTAGATTTATTCTTAGAACGTTGGGTGGACATATTCTTCTCATGTTCCTCACGGAACGACCCGTGATGAAGGCGCGCAAGTTTATCCTTGCGCGCCTCTTTTTCCTCATCGTAGTAGATAGGACGATAGTCCCACTCACGAGGTTTCGGAACTTTTGGGAAAAGTACCGACATTATTTCACGATAGCCAAGAAGGCCTCATCCTCTGCAAACTTAGCAAATTCGATATCCTTCTGAGCTCTTTCTTTCATTTTGTTGCACTTAGCCACAGCATCTTTCAGGTTGCTATATACAGCCTCACGGTCGTTGGTACGAGCACCAACAACAGCCAATAGATAAGCAGTGGTAGCATCAGGATTAGCGATAGCATTCAGGGTCTTGCGAGCACCAGCATAGTCCTCGTTGAGGATTTGTTGGATAGCAGCATTGTTGTTAACAGCATTGCCATAAGCAGATTTAGCTTTAGCATAGTCACCCTTCATGGTGTAGTAAGTACCTTGAGCAGCACCCAGATCACCTTGTGTGCCAGCAGCCTTGCCTAGATAGATCTCAGCTTTCTCCAAATCGTTGTCAGCCATAGCAGCAAGAGCAGCGTTGAAGTTGACGTCAGGATCGTTCTCGTTGAGTTGCAAAGCTTGTGCATAGCAACGACGAGCCTCAGCGATGTTACCTTCTTTGAAGTAAGCCATACCCAGGTTGTTCCATCCACGATAATCTTGTGGGAACAACTCAGTAGCCTTAGCATAAACGGCTTTCTTATCCTCTACCAAGGTAGCAGCATAAAGCAACTCCTCGATGTTCAGTTGAGCAGGGTCAGAATTGAACAAAGCAACAATCTCCTCGTCCGATTTACCGATAAGGTCGATAGTCAATACCATGCGGCTGCGACGTAGAGCAGGCAGGATGTCTTCAGCGATGTTTTTGTAAACAGCGCTCAGATTCTTGATTTGGCTCTCGCGCTCCTCAGGATCGTTGTACATACGAAGTACATTCAAAACCAAAGCTTTATCTTGGATGTTGCTCTCTTCCATAGCTTTTTGGAAACCTTCCCAGTCCTCAGCAGTAATATCCGAAGCGATAGCAGCATCTACTTTGTTTTGCTTCATGGATTTTGCCAAGAATTTTTGAGCGTTGCTTTGACGTGCATTAGCCAATTTGGTATTCAACTCCATACCACCATCAGGACTAGCGTAACCAGCTACTTCCAGTTTGTTGATAGCTTTCTTCTCGTCTTTGCTAGCGTCTTTGATAGCAGCTTGCAGGTTCTTCACAGCCTCAGAAGAAGTCTCGGAAGAACGAAGGTTGCTTTGTTGAATCAAGAATTTGATGTCAGCCTCCTGTTGTTGTTGGATGATGCGTTGGAATTTGTCAGCAGCACCTTTACCAGGGATGCATTTTGCGTCAGCCAATTTAGCAGTGGTGATCACACCATCAGCAATTTTCATATCAGGTACATCATACACTTTGTTACCCTTACGAGCCTCAAAGCGCAGATACAACTCACTTTGTGCCATTTCTGGAACGAAATCAAAACTAGCAGATTGAGAATAGGAACCACCAGCTTTGTAGTTAACACGTGTACCATTTTCTTTTACCTTCTCACCAACATAGGTAACAGGCTCACCTAGTACCTCTTGACCGTTGAATTTCAGCACAGGAGTCACTACCAATACGCCTTTGCGGACGAATTTCTTAGCAGGGAAAGTACCCGAGATTTGGGCATTGACCTTGTTACCAACTACGGTTAGTGGATTAGGGTTAACACTAATTTGATCGGGTGAAACAGGCTCACCACAAGATGTCAACAACGCCATAGCGAGAATTGACATAAAAAAGATACTTTTTTTCATAATTAAACCTTAACTGTTTATTTGTTTGATTAAGTTTTCTTGCCTCTTGCTAACGCATCTTAAGCAAATTTGAGTGCAAAGATACATTATTTTTTTTATATATGCAACTTTTTGCTGATTTTTTTTTGTTTTTGAGATTTTTTTTGTACCTTTGCACCCACAATTCATATTCATTTTATGTTAAAGAACATCTTTTATTTTATTATCTTTTCCGTAGGCGTCCTATGCGCCTCTTGTGCCAAGCACCCTTCCAAAGTGGAAATAATGCGACAGGAAAAGCAGCAAAAAGACAGTATTGCTTATGTACAAGCCAGGCAGAACCTGACCTATTCAGACTCTGTGCTGCAAGTATTGCTGCCGCAAACCGAGCCTTTGCTGAAGAAATTTGTTTATTCCAAAGACGAGAAAGCCGAAGATCACGGCCACTATGTGCATCGTTTATTGCAGACCACGAGCAACACTACCCGCAATTTTATACAAGCATACGTGAGTGACAACCGCGTAGCCAGTATTCAATCCTACTATTATGGTGCCAAGCCCCATCATCAACAGTCACTTCGATTGAGCATAGACGAAGGGTATATAGAGAAGCAAGGCAGCAATCATGCTTTTCAATTGGAAGGATGGCACGAGATTCTGACCATCGACCACGAGGATGCTATTGAACTGCTCGCATACATATATAATCACGTAGGTGCTCGCGTACGCGTGAGCAGCATTGGTCAACAGTCCGTAGTGTATTACTTGAGCACCACCGAGCAACAAGCACTAGCAGACACCTACCAATTGGCCGTATTGATGCGTGACATAGATGCCCTGGAACGCGCCATACATGTATCGAACCTGCAAATACAAAAATACGAAAAAAAGCATGCAGACTGCAAATAAATTTGCATACGTTAAAAAAAAATAGTATCTTTGCACCCAAATTATTAAATCGTAACACAGCATGTCAGAAACCAAGTATGAGAGCAAGGTTTGTTCTATTCCCAATAGTGCCGAAAATGTATATAAAGTGCTATCGAATCTAGAGAACTTGAATCGTGTGAAAGACATGATTCCACAAGACAAGGTGCAAGAGCTGGAGATTAGTGCCGATTCTATACGCATGAAAGTAGATGGATTGGGACAAAAAATCACGCTTAGCATTGTGGATCGCATTGAAAATGACACCATTAAATTTGGCGCAGAGGGCATACCCATGCAAGCCAATTTTTGGATTCAACTCAAACAGATTGCGCCTCTGGACACACGCATCAAACTGACCTTAAAAGCCGACATCCCCTTTATGTTTAAGATGATGCTGGACAAGAAAATGCAACAGGGTTTGGACCAAGCCGCTGATATGCTAACACAATTTCCGTATAATCAATGGCTATGAAACATATGAAAAATCGCAATCGTCGTTTACGTATTCACCAAGAAGGTCTCCGCTCGGTGATTGGACTTACGTTCCTAATTTTTGTTCTTAACGTAATCATCTTTATCAACCTACCCCATTGGGTGTTTGGTATCACGTTGATTCTCACCGCTGCTTTATTGGTGTTTGTTACCTATTTCTTCCGCAATCCAATACGTGAAGTAGAAGTGACCGACCCCAATTTTTTGATTGCGCCAGCCGATGGTCATGTAGTAGTGGTAGAGACAACCATGGAGAATGAGATTTTCCACAAAGAGATGTTACAAGTGTCCATTTTCATGTCCCCCTTTAACGTACATGCCAACTGGTATCCGATAGAGGGTCAGATTATTCGCAGCGAGCATCAGAAGGGACGTCACATGGGCGCATGGTTGCCCAAATCTTCCACCGAAAACGAGCGCTCGCTGGTAGTAATTGAAACGCCCTCTAAACTGCAACTGGCTGTGCGTCAAATAGCAGGAGCTATGGCACGTCGTATTGTAACATATGCCAAAGCAGGTCACTCATGCTCGCGCAATGAACACATGGGCTTCATCAAACTTGGCTCGCGTGTAGATATGTACTTGCCCGTGGATACCGAGATTTTTGTAGCATGCGGCGAGGCTGTGCGTGGCAACGAAACAATTATAGGCAGACTACCTGAAAAATAATACGCTATGGATAAATTTCAAGAATTATTTGCAGCCTATCCGTTCACGATGACGGATGCACAAGTGGCTCAAGCCACCAAAGATATACTGGACAACCATTTTGCAGAAAACAACAACCGCGAAGTGTGGATACAATGTCTTCATCAAATAGACCTGACCACCCTAAACGGAGAAGACACCACTGAAAAAGTGGAAACAATGGCACAAAAAGTAAATGATTTTCCCGTTTTCTATCCTGAGTTGAAGAACGTGGCTGCCATGTGTGTTTATCCTGCGTTGGCCGAAGTGGCACGTACCAATCTGCCTGCCGAAATAAATGTAGCCTGCGTGAGTGCAGGTTTTCCTGCTTCGCAAACATTCATCGAAGTAAAAGTAGCAGAAACGGCCCTGGCATTACAGGCTGGTGCCTCGGAAATAGATATCGTGATTTCCATAGGCAAGTTCCTGGAGGGCAACTATCAGGAGGTATTTGACGAGATTAGTGAGATAAAAGCCGTTTGTGGAGAGCACCACCTGAAAGTGATTTTGGAGACAGGTGCACTTGCCACCGCCGAAAATATCTGGAAAGCCTCTATTCTGGCCATGGCAGCAGGAGCCGACTTTATCAAAACATCTACTGGCAAAATAAAAGTGAATGCCACTCCAGAAGCCACGTATATCATGTGCTCAGCCATCAAAGCCTGGCATGAAAAAACAGGGCAACAAATTGGTTATAAACCCGCAGGTGGTGTAGCCACTACGGAAGAAGCCGTGCAGCACTATACTTTGGTGAAAGAGATATTGGGTGAAGATTGGTTGAACAACCACTCGTTCCGTTTCGGTGCCAGCCGTCTGGCTAATAACTTACTGTCGTCGATTGTGGGCAGCGAGACCAAATATTTTTAAAGGATGAATAAAATCATTTCCAAACGTTTCTTTTCGGAAAATGTAGCCGAAATAGTAGTGGAAGCCCCTTTGATTGCACGCAGTCGTAAAGCTGGGCATTTTGTGATTGTGCGCGTAGATCAACACGCAGAGCGTATGCCACTAACGATTAGTGCAGCCGACACAGAGAAGGGCACTATCACGCTCGTGGTGCAACGCATTGGAGTTAGTTCCCATAAACTATGCGCTTTGGAGCCAGGCGATATGCTGCAAGATGTGGTAGGTCCTTTGGGACGTGCTACACGCATTGAGAACTATGGTACCGTAGTCTGCGCCGCAGGTGGTGTAGGTGCTGCACCTATGTTGCCTATTGCAGAGGCACTCAAAAAAGCAGGCAACCGCGTTATCACGGTGCTGGCAGCTCGCAATAAAGACCTGATTATTCTAAAAGACGAGCTCATGAAATGGTCGGACGAGGTGATTGTGATGACCGACGACGGGTCGATGGGGCAACAAGGCGTAGTGACCGTAGGCGTGGAGCAAGTGATTAAACGCGAGACGGTGAATAAATGCATCACAATCGGTCCAGCCATCATGATGAAATTTGTGAGTCTGACCACCCAAAAATACAACATTCCCACCGAAGCCAGTTTGAACACCATTATGGTAGATGGTACAGGTATGTGCGGTGCTTGCCGTGTGAGCATAGGGGGTGAGACCAAATTCGTGTGTGTAGATGGTCCTGAGTTTGATGCGCACCAGGTGAATTGGGACGAGATGCTCAATCGCTTGAAAAGCTACAAACCCGAAGAGGCTCTCGCTATGGATCAATATAAACAAGCCTTAGAGCCTCTCAAACCCAAAGACCGCGTGGCTATACCTCGCGTCAAGATGAATGAGTTGGCACCCGACGTACGTGTGAAGAGCCTACGTGCCGAGGTGAACCAGGGTCTAAGTTTTGAACAAGCCATTACCGAAGCCCATCGTTGTCTGAACTGCCCCAAACCTACCTGCGTAGAGGGTTGCCCAGTCAACATACAAATACCTAACTTCATTAAGAAAGTAGAAGAGGGTGATATCAATGGAGCATACGCTGTGATACAACAATCCTCCTCGTTGCCTGCCGTGTGCGGACGTGTTTGCCCACAGGAGAAACAGTGTGAGAGCCGTTGTATCCACCATAAGATGGGACACGAGCCTGTGGCCATAGGCTATCTGGAACGCTTTGTAGCCGACAATGCGCAAAGCACAACCGATTCATCGATTCACAGACTCACCGATTCACCCAAGATAGCGGTAGTAGGCAGTGGACCTGCTGGATTGGCCTTTGCAGGTGACATGGCCAAATATGGCTATCAAGTGACTGTGTTTGAAGCCTTGCATGAGATAGGGGGCGTGCTCAAATACGGTATCCCTGAGTTCCGTCTGCCCAACCGTATTGTAGATAAGGAGATAGAGGGGTTGAAAAAGTTGGGTGTTGCCTTCCAAACCGATACTATCATCGGCAAGACCCTGACCATAGACGATTTAAAGGAGCAAGGCTATGCAGCTATCTTTGTAGGATCGGGCGCAGGTCTGCCTCGATTTATGAATATTCCTGGTGAGAACCTGAATGGTGTGATGTCGTGCAACGAATACTTGACTCGTGTCAACCTGATGGATGCCAGCAATACAATGACCGACACGCCCCTGCTATTGGGCAAGAACGTGGCTGTGATAGGTGGTGGCAACACGGCTATGGATGCCGTACGTACTGCCAAACGCCTCGGTGCCGAGCGGGCTATGATTATCTATCGCCGCAGCGAGGAAGAGATGCCTGCACGTATAGAGGAGGTGCGTCATGCCAAAGAGGAAGGTATTGAGTTCCTCACTTTGCACAATCCTATTGAGTATCATGCCGACGACAATGGGCGTGTAAAAGAAGCCGTGCTGCAAGTAATGGAACTAGGTGAACCCGACGAATCGGGTCGTCGCAGTCCTGTAGCAGTAGAGGGAAAGACCGTTACGCTGTCTGTTGATCTGGTGATTGTGTCAGTAGGTGTGTCTCCCAACCCACTTATTCCTAGTTCGGTAGCAGGATTGGAGATTAGTCGCAAAGGCACTATTGTGGTAGGCGACGACACGATGCAATCGTCTATCCCCACTCTCTTTGCAGGTGGAGATATTGTTCGCGGAGGCGCTACAGTCATCCTAGCCATGTCTGACGGCCGCAAGGCTGCCAAGGCTATGCATGCTTTTCTGCAGAAATAGTTGGTTTATAGAAACATGTGGTCCAAACCAGCCACATGAGGAACATACAGCCGTAAAAAGCGTATTTGAAGATATACGTATGCATCATCTCGAATAGTTCGGGGTGATGCTCTATTATTAGGTTGATTGAGGCGATGCGCACCAGGTTAATACCATAGATTAGCACCCACCCTGCGGGTATGAACCACAGTTTATGTCTCCATGGTCCACGAGCCGCTAAGATGAGGCATAGCCAAATCCAGCTCTGTTTGACGGGTGTGCAGCTCCACACAATACGTGAGCCGTTGCCCGAATCAAAATAGACGCGTATTCCATCCAGATGCACCGTATCGCGAAAGAGCGAAACAAGAGCATAGACTTGTTGCGCAACCATGTGGCTGATCCATTGGAAGAAAGGCGTAGCTTCTATGCCCAACACGCGAACGGTATCTAAGCCCTCGTCGCCACTGACACATAGTTTCCACACCCCATCTGCAAGCAGTAGGGCCACCACAAAGAGCAGTATATCTACATACGGCTCAAATCGTTGTTTTAGCGTAGGGGACAGCATCTATTGGACACAAATCGTTGTCTTGATATTTATAGTAACCCGCTTGGGCAATCATAGCCGCATTGTCGGTGGTGAAGGAGAACGGAGGAATAAAAGCCTCCCAATGTTGGCGACGACACATATCAACAATAGCATCTCTCAGTCCCGAATTGGCGCTGACACCTCCTGCTACTGCAATACGGGTAATGCCCAAGTCCTTGGCGGCTTTTTTCACTTTCTTGAGCAGGATATCTATGATTGTCGTCTGCAAAGCAGCACATAGATCCTCTTTCAGATTAGGTATTTGTTCAGCCAGTTGGTCCACTGTCTCTACCTGATGCGCTTTCATCAAATCGCGCAGGGTGTAGAGGAATGATGTTTTCAAGCCCGAGAACGAGTAGTCGTAGCCTTGTATATTAGGTTTGGCAAAGGGGAACGCAGTGGGGTTGCCCAGTTTAGCCAGTTTGTCAATCCACGGACCACCTGGATAAGGCAGGCCCATCACCTTGGCGCATTTATCAAAAGCCTCTCCTGCAGCATCATCGATTGTTTGCCCGATTATCTCCATATTATTATACGCGCGCACGAGCACAATCTGCGAGTTACCGCCACTCACGAGTAAGCACAAAAAGGGCAGTTCGGGGTGATGTATCTCCACACCTTGCAACTTGGGGTTGCTCGCCACATATTCTGCGCTGGGTTCCACAAAGTGTGCCATGATATGGCCTTGCAAGTGGTTAACCTCCACCAGTGGGATATGCAGCGACAAAGCCAATCCTTTGGCAAAGCTGGTTCCCACCAGCAACGAGCCCAACAGACCTGGTCCACGGGTAAAGGCGATAGCCGACAAGTCTGCTTTATCTACACCCGCATGCTTCAAGGCGGCATCTACCACAGGCAATATATTCTGTTGGTGAGCCCGTGAGGCCAATTCAGGCACTACGCCTCCAAATTCCTCGTGTACTTTTTGCGAGGCAATGACGTTGCTCATCAGCAAGCCATTTTTGATAACGGCGGCAGACGTGTCGTCGCAACTCGATTCAATTGCTAGTATTACGATATCTTTCATACAAATTGTCCCGTCAGGGAACGTTTATTCTTTTTGATGTCTTCCAATGTGCCTACAGCCACTATCTCGCCACCGCCACGACCGCCTTCTGGTCCGAGGTCGATTATCCAATCGCAGGCTTTGATTACATCGGGGTTGTGCTCAATAATCAGCACCGTATTGCCTTTGTCCACCAGTTGGCGCAAGCTATCCAGCAATACACGTATATCTTCAAAGTGAAGACCCGTAGTGGGTTCGTCCAGTATATACAGGGTCTTACCCGTAGAGGGTTTGCTCAGTTCCGTAGCCAGTTTCATGCGTTGGCTCTCGCCACCCGACAGGGTAGTAGAGGACTGCCCTAGTTTGATATACCCCAAACCCACTTGCTGTATTGTTTTAATCTTTTTGAGTATCTGCGGTTGACTTTCAAAGAACTCCACCGCTTGATTGACCGTCATATCCAGCACATCGGCTATGCTCTTGCCCTTGAAACGCACCTCGAGTGTTTCTTTTTGATAGCGTGTGCCGCCACACACTTCGCAGGGCACATACACATCGGGCAGGAAATGCATTTGTATTGTTTTATAGCCGTTGCCGCCACACTCTTCGCAGCGGCCACCAGAGGTATTAAAGGAAAAACGACCAGGGCGCCACGAACGTATTTTGGCCTCAGGCAGGCGAGCAAACAAGTCACGTATATCCGTAAACACATTGGTGTAGGTGGCGGGGTTGCTGCGGGGAGTACGTCCGATAGGGGCTTGATCTACCGCTATCACTTTGTCTATGTTTTCCACGCCCTCTATGCTGTCATATTCCAAAGGCTTTTGCAAACTACGGTGCAGTCGCTGCCGCAAGATAGGATATAGTGTTTGGTTAATCAAAGTCGATTTACCGCTACCACTCACACCCGTCACACACACCATACAACCCAAAGGCACCTCGACTGTTACGTTTTTCAGGTTATTGCCACGGCAGCCACGTAGGATAAGTTTAGAGGACGCAGTAGAACTGCTACAGGACGCTTCGCTGGAGTTTAGAGACTTGGAGAAACACACTTTCTCGCCTCTCAAATACTGAGCGGTGAGGGTGTCGGATTGCAGCAGTTGTTTGGGCGTACCCGCAAAGACTACTTCACCTCCCAATCGACCTGCTTTAGGACCTATATCCACCACATAGTCGGCTTGGCGCATCATCTGCTCATCGTGCTCTACAACTAAGACTGTGTTACCCATGTCCCTCAGTTCTTTCAGACTGTCTATCAATCGCTGGTTGTCGCGTTGATGCAAACCTATCGAGGGTTCATCCAGTATATACAGCACATTGACCAACCGCGAACCTATCTGTGTTGCCAAACGAATACGCTGGCTCTCGCCACCAGACAGGCTGTCGGAAGGGCGGTTGAGATTGAGGTAGTTCAGACCAACCGCTATCATAAACTGCAACCTGCCACATATCTCTTTTACGATAGGTTCGGCTATTGCTTTTTGCCGTTGTTCTTGCTGCGTGGTGGGGGTTGTATGGGTTAGTTGAGTAAGGTAATCCAACAGCGCATCTATATCCATTGCAGCCAGTTCGGCTATGTTCTTGTCGCCTATCTGATAACTCAGGGCCTCTTTGTTCAGCCGTTGTCCGTGACACTCGGGGCACTCTACCCAGGTCTCGTCCTCGTTATCATTCTCGTCCTCATTATTCAACGCCTCCACCAAGCGTTCGTACCAATTGGCTTCGTCGTGTACAATCTCATCCAACGCATCCTGACTGCTGACCTCTGACTTCTGATTTCTCACTTTTCCCAGTCCTTTGCAACAGGGACACCAGCCACTAGGACTATTAAAAGAGAACGTGTGAGGGGCAGCTTTTTTGTAACTCAGACCCGTTGTGGCATCCATCAGGTTGCGTGAGAAATAGCGGGGTTGAATAGCATCCACAGCCAGCACCATCATCATACCCTCCCCCACTTTCAGGGCTTTGTTCACCGAGTCAAAAAGGCGTTTTTCGTCGTTGTTATCATCTATCTTCAGTCGATCTACCACCAACTCGATGTCGTGGTTCTTGTAGCGATCTACGCGCATGTCCTGTTTTAGTTCCACTATCTCGCCATCTACGCGGGCGTATAAATAGCCTTTTTTGCGGACCGAATCAAACAACTCGCGATAGTGTCCTTTGCGTCCTTGCACCAGCGGAGCCAGTATCATCACTTTCTGCCCCACATAGTCGCACTCGATGCGCTCCACAATATCCTCATCGCTCATCTGTATCATCTCCTGTCCCGACTGATAGGAATAAGCCTTGCCTGCGCGGGCAAAGAGCAGACGCAGGAAATCGTACACTTCGGTAATAGTACCTACGGTAGAGCGCGGATTCTTGCTGGTTGTCTTTTGGTCGATGGAGATAACGGGGCTCAAGCCACTGATCTTATCCACATCAGGGCGTTGCATCTGTCCTATATAACCACGGGCATAACTGGAGAAGGTCTCCATATAGCGTCGCTGACCTTCGGCAAAGATAGTGTCAAAAGCCAGGGATGATTTGCCGCTACCGCTCAAACCTGTAATAACCGTCAACTTGCCCTGCGGCATGCTGACGGATATATTCTTCAGGTTGTGCACACGGGCACCCTGTACTGATATGTTATCACCAGATGTGGACACGTTGTTCTTCGGGGACAAACATAGGCGATGTCTCATCTACTCCCCACGCTTCATACCATGCGGCAATATGAGGCAAGGCACCATTGACGCGCCATTTTCCCAAGCTGTGTGGGTCGCTCTTGGTGCGACGTAGCACCTCCTCATCACGTATATTACCAGCCCACACGTTGGCGTAGCTAAGGAAGAAACGTTGTTCAGGGGTGAAGTTCTCATCCTTGGCCAATTGAGCTTTGCCCGACTGCATGAGTGTATGGAAAGCTTGGAAACTGATTTGCAATCCGCCATGGTCGGCTATGTTCTCACCCAGGGTAAAGGCACCATTAGCATGCACGCCAGGGGCTACTTCTATGCCGTTGAAGTAGTTTTCCATTACTTTGGTACGGGCATCAAAAGCAGCTTTATCTTCGGCGGTCCACCAGTTATTCAGGTTGCCATCCTTGTCGAACTGACAGCCCTGGTCGTCAAAGCCGTGGGTCATCTCGTGACCGATTACTACACCTATCGCGCCGTAGTTAAAGGCGTCGTCGGCAGACATGTCAAAGAACGGATATTGCAGGATACCCGCAGGGAAACAGATCTCGTTGCTGGAGGGGTTGTAGTAGGCGTTCACCGTTTGTGGAGTCATATACCACTTGGTTTTATCCACAGGTTTATCCAGGTAGCTCAGGCTGTATTCCTGTTCAAACTTGCTGGCGCGCAGCACGTTCTCATACAGGCTAAGCGTGGGGTCTATATCCAGTTTGGTATAGTCGCGCCAAGTGTCGGGATAACCTATCTTGATGGTGATGGCATTGAGTTTTTCCAAAGCCTTGGCTTTGGTGGTGTCGCTCATCCAGTCCAGGGCTTGTATACGCTCGCCCAACGAGGCTTGCAGGTTCTTGACCAACGCCAGCATGCGCTGTTTATTCTCTTCGGGGAAATATTTCTGCACATACATCTGTCCTACTGCCTCGCCCAGTGTGCCGTTCACCATGCTGGTGGCACGTTTCCACAAGGGTTTAGGTTCGGGTGTGCCGCTCAGTATCTGACCATAGAAATGGAAGTTCTCCATAAACACGTCTTGGCTCAGATAAGCGGCGCTACCATCTATTATTTGCCAGATAAAGAGGGTTTTGAGGTCCTCTAAGGATTCCTCTTGCCACATGCGTCCAGCCTCTTTCAGGTGGGCTATCTGCCCTACGTTGATGCTGTCGGTGTGCATGCCACCTAGGTCAAAGTAAGTGCGCCAATCCAATTCAGGCACCATGGCTTGCAGTTCGTCTATACTCATCTTGTTGTAGTTAGCCACGGGGTCGCGCAACTCAACGTTGTTTAGGGCAGCACCAGCCAGACGGGTCTCTAAACGCATCACTACCTCCGAAGCCAGGTCACCGTCCAAATAGCCGAACAGTTCAAACATCTTGGCAATGTGTTTTTTGTATTCCTGACGAATCATGGTGGTGTGTTCGTCTTGGTCGAAGTAATACTCTTTCTCGCCCAGTCCGAAACCAGCCTGACACTCGTTGAGTATATTCATGCTGCTGTTCATGGCGTCTGCATCCACATACATTGCCCACAGTCCACATTCCAGGCTTGTGCCCAGGTAGCGCAGCAGGTCCTCTTTGGAGGTTATTTCCTGCAAAGGTTCAATACTCTTGTACGCAGGCATCACGCTCAAGCTGTCGCGGCGTGTGGTGTCCATCACGAGGTTGTACAGGTCGCCTATTTTTTGCTCTACGCTGCCGTGCGCATAGTTTTGTGCAGCCAGGTCTTGTATCAAGCCATTCACTTGCTCCAGGTTACGCTGGCCCAACTCGTCAAACGAGCCAAAACGGCTATATTCGGGTTTCAGGGGGTTGTTCTTCATCCACCCTCCGCAGGCGTATTGGTAGAAGTTCTCGGTAGGATTGGCGGTTGTGTCCAAGTTGTCACGCATCACACCAATCGTCAGGGCGGGTTTGCCGCAAGCCGTTAGTAAAGTGGCCATAGCGATAAATACGAAATATTTTTTCATTGATTTTATTTTTTATAACGAATACGTCCCTGTGCTTCGCGGTAGCGTTCAGGTATAGTGCCTTGCAGGGTGTTCATGATATATTTCTGGAAGCACTCGGTGTCGGTCATCACCTTGTCTTGCAGGATCTTGGCGTTTCTTAGTCCGCGCGACTCACCTTCATACACCACATAGTCGCTACCGCCCAGGGTCAGCACTTCTTTCATCTCCAGCGGACGCCATACACCATTTCTCTCCACTTCAATCTTCGACACACGGCGTTTACCGTCCACCACCAGTTGGCCTTTCTCGTTCCACGACAATTGGTTGTGGATAGTGGTGTCCAGGGTGCATCTTAGTCCGCTGACGTGGGCGAACGAACCCAAGTCGCTAGGGCATTTGCTATAGCACTCCTCCAGGGCGTCGGCTATCATCTGACCAGTCACTTGTGCGATGCACATAAAGTTGTTGAACGGAGACACATTCACCACTTGTCCATAGGTGATGTCGCCCGTTACCAATCCTGCACGTATGCCACCACCGTTCACCCAGCCGATGTCGGTGCCCAGTTCATAGCGATAGGCGTCAGCTACCAGGTTGCCCAGGTTAGTCTCTTGACGGCGCACGGCGCGTTGGTTATTGATGTAGAATTTCAGGTCAAAAGGTGTGTAGCCCACTACTTGTCCCAGGATAGGTTGCATCTGATCTACCACGTCTTGATAGGTCTTGTGTACCGATGCGCTTTGTGGCAGGTTCTCGTAGGAATAGAGTTTCACTCTGGGTTGTTCGCCACGTTCCAGGGTCAGACAGCCCACGTTGGCCATTGTGAAACCTGTTTGTGCCACAGCCACAGCATCTTTGCTGGCATCGCCTGACAGCATGGTGGTATTCACTACCGAGTGGCTATGTCCATCCAGCACCACGTCCACGCCGTGCAGTTGTTCCAGCAGTTGCCACGAAGCCATGTGGTCGTCTAGTGGATCTACGCCCATGTGGGTAAGCAGGATTACCCAATCGGGTTTGCCCAAACGCACTATATCGATAGCTTTCTGCACCATCTGCACCAGCGAGTCTTTGCCGAATGAACATTCGGGGTTGCCCTGTTCATCGTTCACCACATTGGCTTCCAGCAGTTCGGTAGCGGTAGTGAGTACGCCCACAAAAGCCACATGGTAATCGCCCACATTGCAGAAAGTGAATGCGGGCAGGCAGTGCTCTTTGTTGCCATCGTAGAGATTGGCGCACACCATTGCTGTTTTCTTGTCGAGCGAGTCGCGCAGTGCGAGCAGGCGTTTCACGCCGTAGTCTATATCGTGGTTACCGATAGCCACTACATCATAGCCCACAGCGTTCATCAGGTCGATGCAGAACTGGCCTTTGGACACAGCCGCGTAGGCAGAGCCTTGCAGGTAGTCGCCCACCGACACGGTGAGTACGGGATAGCCTGCTTCTTTCAGCGCATCGCGGTAGCCAGCCAGGTATTCATAGCGATTGATAGACCCATGCACATCGTTGTCAAAGACGATTTTCAAAGGTTTTTGGTCCATCGCAGGTGCTTTTTGGCGTACTTGCACAGCCTCTGCGCCAGTCCACATTGCTTGCCCCAAGCATAGGGCGCACAACATTACAAAAGTTTTCTTCATAGGTTAAATTATTTATTTGTTGGTTGTCAAATTTATTTCTTTGTAAGAAATAGCCTGCAAAGATACAACTTTTTTTGCATATATGCAAATAAAACATGCGGAAGGTGGCAAAATTTTTAGTCGAGGGTCTCTCGACACTCGGTCGACACTCTCTCGAGGGTCGGAAAAGGTAATTTCGGGTCCTTCACGATACCACCACGTTACCACTTAATAGGGTAA
>JAKSNM010000027.1 GCA_024399785.1 Paludibacteraceae bacterium | reverse complement strand
AAGACCGTGGATGTGCACAAAAGCCTGACGATCTACAACGACGTGATGCGGCAGCTGGATATGAACTATGTGGACACATTGGACTATGAGGACCTGTTGGAGACCAGCATCAAAGCCATGTTGAGCCATGTAGATCCATACACCGTCTATATGCCCAAAAAAGATGACGACGCATTGAAGATGATGACCACCGGTAAATACGGCGGCATAGGCGCTATCATCATGCAACGCGACTCGGTAGTGATAATAAGCGAACCCTATGAAGGCATGCCCGCCCAAATGAACGACGTGAGAGCTGGCGACACCATCGTAAGCGTAGATGGCATAGTTTGCCGAGGCAAAAGTACCAAAGAGGTGAGCGACCTGTTACGCGGCAAAGCCGACACCGAGGTGAAACTGGTACTGAGACGCTATGGCGAGAAAAAAGATATCAAACGCTCGTTTCTGCGTCAGGAGATACACCTGCCTGCCGTAGGCTATTACGCTGCCTTGCCCGACAGCGTATGCGCGAAGACGGGATATATCCTGTTCAGCGAATTCACCACCAACAGCAGTCGCGAGTTTCTGGCCGCTGTGGATAAGATGGTGCGCGAAGACGGGATAGAGAAACTGATAATCGACTTGAGAGGCAACGGAGGAGGCATAATAGATGAAGCGATACAGATAGTAGGCTATTTCGTAGATAAAGGTACCGAAGTAGTGACCACCAAAGGCAAAGCCGAGATAGCCAATCGCAGCTATAAGACAACGACCATGCCCCTGTATAAAGATATGCCACTGGTGATTCTGGTAGATCACAACACTGCCTCGGCTGCCGAGATAGTGAGTGGCAGTTTGCAGGATATGCACCGCGCCACACTAATAGGCCAACGCACCTATGGCAAGGGACTGGTACAGTCGCTCAGACCAATCGCCTATGATGGCCACCTGAAAGTGACGACGGCTCACTATTACCTGCCATCCGGGCGCTGCATACAGGCTATCGACTATGCCGAACGGCAGAAAGGGCATGAACTGAAACGCGACACCGCAGGCGGCATCATGCCCGATGTGAGTATAGAGGACTCAGACAAAGTGGATATAAGCTATACCCTGTATGCCAAACAGCTGCTGTTTGACTACGCCACCCGCTATCACGCTACCCACACCCATGTGGCACCACTGGCCACCTTCAGCCTGGGCGATGAGGATATAGCGGACCTGATTGTTTTCTTGCAAGAACGCGGATTCAGCTACGAGACCGAGACCAGTCGATATATGAAAGAGACCATTAAAATGGCCGAACACGAGGATGTGGACTCGGTGGCACTGGCACAGATCAAAGAGATAGCTGCCAGACTGAATCCAGACTACAGACAGGCCATAGAGAAACATAAAGAGCAAGTGATAGATGCGATGGGCGCTGAGATCATAGAGCGGTACTATTACCAACAGGGAAGGGTAGCATGGGTGCTGCGAAAAGATAAAGGAATAAGCGAGGCTGTGAAACAACTGAAATGACCTACGAAGGGATATACAAAGACAGAGGGAGTAAGTTCCTGGCTTTTGCAGAACCCATAGCAACCGAAGAGCAGGCCAAAGAACGCATAGCATGGTATAAGAAAAAATACCACGATGCACGCCATGTGTGCTATGCCTACCGACTGGGACCCAATCTGTTTCGCACCAAAGACGATGGCGAACCACATGGCACAGCCGGTGCACCTATTCTTCGCACCATAGATGCCGCAGGGAAAGATAATATACTGGTAGTGGTGGTGCGGTATTTCGGAGGCACACTGCTCGGGACAGGGGGACTGATGGTGGCCTATCGAGAGGCTACGAGAGATGCGCTGGGGAAGATGGAATAAACAAAGACAAATGAAAGAATATAGAGAGATACAAGCGTGGGACATAGCGCCAATCAGGGTGGTGGCAGATGTGCTGATACACTGGCCATGGCTAATGAGACTGGTTCGGAAAACAACAACGGGCCTGACACTGGACTATGCCGCAGGACAACGAGCAGCCATAGAGCAGGACCTGAAACAAGGTGCTCTGTTGATGACCAATCACCGCGATATCGTGATGGACTCGGCATGGCTGAGTCTGTTGCTGGAACGCCGATATGGCATACGGCCCTATATAGGCATAGGCAATAACCTATTCGGGAAATGGTGGATAGAACCCTTTGTGAGACTCAACTGCGCATTCGTAGTGATACGCAACGGCAACCCACGCGAGTTGCTGCAACATAGCATGACCCTGTCACGCTATATCCTGCACCTGAGGCGACACCATAAATCAATCTGGATAGCCCAACGCGAAGGCCGAGCCAAAGACGGCAATGATATGACCCAACCCGCTGTGTTGAAAATGCTGGTGATGGGCGGCAAAGAGGGCACTCTGGCTACGATAGAGAAGCTGAATATATGTCCTGTGAGTCTGAGTTATGAATACGACCCCTGCGACTATCTAAAAGCCAAAGAGATGCAACTGAAACGCGATGTGGAAGGTTGGAAAAAAAGCAAAGAGGACGACCTGGAATCGATGCACACCGGCATAAACGGATGGAAAGGACGCGTGGTGATGCGTATGACACCATCGATCAACCGATGGATAGAGGCACACAGACAGGAACTGGAGGCGATGAACAAAAACGAACAGATAGCGGCTGTGGCTGCACAGATAGACAGGCAGATATATGCCAACTATGAGCTGTATGAACGCGGGCCAGCGTTTGAAGCCTATCTGCAAAAGCAACTGGCCAAGATAGAGATAGAGAAAAAGGATGAGGCTTTTCTGATGGATAAACTACACGAAATGTACAGCAATCCTGTAAAGAATAATCAGCAAACCATACAATGACAAAAGCAATATTTCCGGGATCGTTCGACCCGTTTACGGTGGGACACTATGACATCGTAGAGAGGGCAACCCAACTATTTGACCATATCACTATAGGTATAGGACATAATGCCGACAAAAAAGACAACGGCACCGCCCAAGAACGACTAAAAACAATAGAAAAACTATTTGAAGGCAACAGCCAGGTAGATGTGCAACTATACGAAGGACTGACCGTGGACTTCGCCCGCGAAGTGGGTGCACAGTTTATACTGAGAGGCGTGCGCAACACCACCGACGGAGAGTATGAACGCCAAATGGCAGACGCCAACAGAGACCTGGGCGGAATAGAGACCGTGGTGCTATATACCCGTCCGGAATATGCCCATATATCCAGCAGCCTGGTGCGCGACGTGCAAGCCCACGGCAGAAACGTAAGCCAATGGCTGCCCCAACCTGAAAAGAAATAAAATAAAAGATAAAAAACATATGCAAGTAAACTATTTAAAAAACCGGCATATTGGTCTTAGCGCTGAGGACCAGGAGAAAATGTGCCAAACCATCGGCGTAGAGTCGGTAGATCAACTCATCAACCAAACCATGCCCAAGGATATTCGCCTAGAGGAACCTCTGGACCTGGATGAACCCCTGACCGAGCAAGAACACCTGGACAGCATAGCTGGACTGGGAGCCAAGAACATGCCGTATAAAAGCCTGATTGGCCGCGGATGGTATGGCACCATAACACCTGCTGTGATCCAACGCAATATATTGGAAAACCCCGTGTGGTACACCAGCTACACCCCCTATCAAGCCGAGGTGAGCCAAGGCCGATTGGAAGCGCTGTTTAACTTCCAAACCATGGTAAGCGACCTGACAGGGCTGCCCCTAGCCAACTGCTCTTTGTTGGACGAAGCTACAGCAGCCGCCGAAGCGGTGACCATGATGCGCAACCTGCGCACGCGCGAGCAGGTGAAAAACAATATACATAAGGTGTTTGTAGATGAGAAGATATGGCCCAACACCTGGAGCGTGATGCAGACCCGCGCCGCCGGACAAGGCATTGAACTGGTGAAAGGCGCCTATGAACGCTTTGAAGCCAATGGTGAGTATATGGGTGCCCTGGTGCAATGGCCCAACGCAGAGGGCAGCATAGAGGACTACACCTATTTCATAGACCAATGCCACGCCGCTGGGATAAAAGTGACCGTAGTAGCCGACCTGATGGCCCTGGCCCTATTGAAACCGCTGGATGCCGACATCGTATGCGGCACCGCCCAACGTCTGGGTCTGCCTATGGGCTTTGGCGGACCTACCGCAGGCTATATGGCCACACGAGATGAGTATAAACGCGACATGCCGGGACGTATAATAGGCCTGAGCAAAGACAGCCATGAGCGACCAGCCTATCGCCTGGCCCTGCAAACACGCGAACAACATATCAAACGCGAAAAAGCCACCTCGAATATCTGCACCGCCGAAGCCCTGTGCGCCATGATGGCGGGTATGTATGGCGTGTATCACGGCGCAGAAGGCCTGCGCGAGATAGCCGAAGGGATACACAGCAAAGCCGTGTACCTGAGCGAGATGGTGCAAGCCTACGGATGGGAACAAGAGAACAGCGAGTTTTTTGACACCCTGAAAATAAGACTGACAGGCGACTTGAAACCAAAGGACGTGAAGAAAGCTGCCGAAGCGAAAGGACTGAATTTCTACTACGACCCAGAGGGCTGGATAGGTATATCGCTGGACGAGACGGTGACCATAGACGATATGAATGACCTGATCGAACTATTTGCCGAACTGGCAGGCGGCATGCCTCAATACGAGGACAGTGAGGCTGCTTTTGAGGGACTGTGGGCTATAGACGAACAGCGGATACGCGAGGTGGATTATCTGCAGGCAGAAGTCTTTAAACGCTATCATACCGAGACCGAGATGATGCGCTATATCAAACGCTTGGATCGAAAAGATATATCGCTTACCCACACGATGATACCATTGGGTTCATGCACCATGAAACTGAACCCCGCCGCCGCTATGCTGCCTATCACCATGCCTGGCTTTACGGCCGTACACCCCATGGCACCTGCAGCACAAGTAGAGGGCTATCGGGAACTGCTGGCCGAACTGGAGCAACAACTGGCTACCATCACAGGTTTTGAGGCCTGCAACCTGCAACCCACATCGGGTGCGGCTGGCGAATACACAGGCCTGGTAACCATCAGAGAATACCTGTGGTCACACCATCAGCAAGCGCGCAATATCCTGCTGATACCTGAGTCAGCCCACGGCACCAACCCCGCCAGTTGCGCCCAGGCAGGCTTTGTGCCCTGTGTGGTGAAATGCGACGAGAAAGGCAATACGGACCTGAACGACTGGCGCGAGAAAGCCGAGGAGAACAAAGAGCACCTGGCAGGCTGTATGATCACCTATCCATCTACCCACGGTATCTTTGAGCAGGCTATACGCGAGATGTGCGCTATTATCCACGCCAACGGCGGACTGGTTTATATGGACGGTGCCAACATGAATGCACAGATAGGCTATACCAACCCCGGTTACATAGGTGCCGACGTGTGCCACCTGAACCTGCACAAGAGCTTTGCCTCGCCCCACGGCGGAGGCGGACCCGGCGTAGGCGCTATCTGCTGCACCAAAGCATTGAAAGACTGCATGCCTGGCGAGGATAAGAACCGTGTGTCGAGTGCACTATACGGCAATGCCAATATGGCCCTGATCAGTTATGGTTATATCCGCATGATGGGCGAAGAGGGCCTGAGAGAGGCTACGGCAGCTGCTATACTGAGTGCCAACTATATGGCCGCCAAACTGAAAGATGCCTACGGCATTGTCTATACCGGCGCCACAGGTCGAGTAGGGCACGAGTTGATATTGGACTGCCGCCCCTTCCACAGCATAGGCATCACCGAAGGCGATATAGCCAAACGACTGATGGACTTTGGTTATCATGCTCCTACGCTGTCGTTCCCTGTGCACGGCACGCTGATGGTAGAGCCTACCGAGAGCGAGAGCCTGCATGAGTTAGATCAGTTCATCGACGCCCTGTTGACCATACGCGCCGAGATAGCTGCCATCGAAAAAGGTGAAGCGGACAAAGAGGATAATGTGCTGGTAAACGCCCCACACGCCGAATATGAGATTGTGGCCAACGAGTGGCACCATGCCTACACCCGCGAACAGGCTGCATACCCCACCGAGTGGGTACGCGAGAATAAGTTCTGGATACCCGTGGGCCGCGTAGACAACGGCTGGGGAGACAGAAACCTGGTAGCCAAACACGAAGCCTAAACAAACATGAACTATGTCGCATAGACCGATAGTAAACCAAATCATCAATCCCCACGAGGAGTTTAACCCCCATCGGTACAGGCTGAGCGTGCTGGCGGAGTACATAGGCATCTTTGTGTCCCTGTGCCCGTTTGTGTGTATGGTGAACTGGATCTTTGTACCTCACGCTCTGGTGGGAGGCGGATTGACAGGTATATGCTCTATGATCTATTACGCCACCGACGGACTATTCCCCAGTCTGTTTCCGGCCTATCACGGCGCAGTGCCGATATGGCTGAGCACGGTGGTGATCAATACCATACTGCTCATTGTGGCGGTATGTACGGTGGGTTGGGAGTTTTGCATACGGACTATCTTTGGTGTATTGGCTGTGGCGTTTTGGTATCGCATTGTGCCGATACGCGAAGTGCCACTGATAGCCGACCCGATGCTGGGTTGTATCATAGGCGGCGTGGCGTTTGGCATATCGCTGGGCGTCGTGATGCTATGCAACGGCAGTTCGGGCGGAACGGATATCGTAGCTATGGTGGTGCACCACTATAAGGACGTGAGCCTGGGCAAAGTGCTGATATTGTGTGATGTGGTGATCATACTCAGTGCGTATTTCCTGCCCATACCAGCCTCCATCGATCTGGGCACACAGAGCGTGAACGACTATAAAGCGCAGCGTATCTTGTGCGGATTGGGCATGACGTTCTCCTATACCGCAGCGCTGGACTGGTTTATGAACCGCGTGAGACAGAGTGTGCAGTTCTTTATCTTCTCACGCAAACACGATGCGATAGCCGAAGCCATATCCACTACGGTGCATCGAGGTGTGACCCTGTTGGACGGCAAGGGATGGTATAGCGGAGAACCGATTACGGTTGTGACCGTGCTGGTACGTCAACACGAGAAAAGCACCATTCTGCACATTGTGGAGCAGGTAGATCCCGAGGCGTTTGTGTCGTGCATCAATGTGAGTGGTGTATTTGGCAGCGGATTTGATGCCATACGGGGAGACTAGAGACGGCGAATCAGCGTGAGCCCGTCGCGGAGCGGCAGGATGGCTTTTTGCAAAGCCGGATCACTGGCCACCCGATCGTTGAAGGCGCTCAGACCCCGGGTCTGGGCGTCTTTGCTATAAGCAGGGTCAATGATATGGCCATCCCACAGCGTATTATCGGCCAATATCCATCCCCCAGGACGGACCAGGGGCAAGACCAGATCCAAATAGGCGCAATAGTCACGCTTGTCGGCATCGATAAAAACGAGGTCAAAAGGTCCACAGAGCGTAGGGATAAGCTGAAGACAGTCGCCCAGCATGAGGTGGATACGCTGGCCCAGAGGCGAGAGAGAGAGGTTGTGGCGGATGGTGGACTCCAGCTCATCGTTGTGTTCGAGGGTGAGCAACTCGCCATCGGGGGCCAGCCCCTCGGCAAGACAAAGAGCGGAATAGCCCGTGAAAGTGCCTAACTCCAGGATACGTTTGGGCGCAATCATCTGACTAAGCAGCGAGAGCACCCGCCCTTGCAGGTGACCAGAGAGCATGTGGGGATTGAGCACATGCAGATTCGTGTCGCGCGCGATGGTGTGCAGATATGCAGGTTCGGGCGAGGAATGAAGCGCAATATATTCGTCAATTGTCATAAAAATGAACATTTTGCTTGCAAAAGTACAAAAAAATTTGCATATATCCAAAAAAATGTGTAATTTTGCCAAAAATTTAGGAATTAAAATAATAAATTGATACCTGCTATGGAGAAAATAGACGAATTGGATCGTAAGATTTTGAATGTAATTACGCGTAATGCGCGTATACCTTTTAAGGATGTGGCTACGAAATGTGGCGTGAGCCGCGCTGCTATCCATCAACGTGTGCAAAAAATGTTTGACAACGGCGTGATAACCGGCAGTGGCTATCAGGTAAACGCCGAGATGTTGGGCTATACACGCTGTGTGCTAATAGGGGTAGAGCTGACCTCGGGCGCGAAATACAAAAGTGTAGTAGAGGAACTAAAACAGATACCCGAAGTGGTAGATGAATACTACACCTTGGGCGCATATGCGATGCTCATCAAGATGTTCGCCAAAAACGATCAGGATCTGTTGCGTTTGCTCAATGCGTTGCAAAACATAGAGGGCATATCCAAAACCGAGACATTGACCTGTCTGGAGCAAAGCATAGAACGCAGTTTGCCAATAGAATAAGTATGGAACGAGTAATAAGCGGAATACGTCCAACGGGCAATTTGCACTTGGGCAACTATTTTGGTGCAGTAAAGAACTTCGTACGCATGCAGGATGAGTATGACTGCATGTTCTTCATAGCCGACTGGCACAGCCTGACAACTCACCCTACGCCAGAGAATATCCGTCAATCGGCCCGCACGATATTGGCAGAATATCTGGCCTGTGGCATAGATCCCCAAAAAGCTCCTATCTATATCCAGAGCGATGTGAAGGAGGTATTGGAACTGTATTTGTATCTGAATATGAACGCCTATCTGGGTGAACTGGAGCGTGTGACCAGCTTTAAGGAAAAAGTGCGTCAGCAGCCCGACAATGTGAATGCCGGCTTGTTGACCTATCCCTCGCTGATGGCTGCCGATATACTGATGCACAAGGCCGACAAGGTGCCCGTAGGCAAAGACCAGGAGCAGAACATGGAGATGGCGCGTTTGTTTGCCCGTCGGTTTAACAGAATCTACCAGGTAGAGTATTTCAAAGAGCCAGCGTCGTTCTACTATACCAAAGAGGCTGTGAAAATACCCGGACTGGACGGCAGCGGCAAGATGGGCAAGAGCACAGGCAACTGCATTTATCTGTTTGAGGACGACAAGACCATCACCAAAAAAGTGATGCGCGCCGTGACCGATGCAGGCCCACAAGCCATGAACAGCGAGAAACCCGAGGTGATAAAGAACCTGTTTACCATCATGGAAGCAGTTTCTACGCCCGACACGGTGGCCTATTTCAACGATAAGTGGAACACCTGTGAGATACGCTATGGCGACATGAAAAAGCAACTGGCGGCCGATATATGCGCCACGGTAGCGCCTATTCGTGAGAAAATAGAAGCCTATCGCAACGACGAGGCCCTGCTGCTGAAAATAGCGAACGAAGGCGCAGAACGAGCCAGAGAGCGTGCTGCACAGACTATTCGCGAAGCAAGAGAAATAATAGGGTTTAGAATATAACCGAGAAACGATACAGACGGGTGCTCTTATTGCTAAGAGACTGGAAAACTCAACAGATAATTTTTAACCGAGAATACTGGCTGTCCAATGGCGTGCCGATACTTCTTGCCGTGACCGCGCAAGCGTAGCGAGAGGGTGGTCGGATTACAAAGGGTAGAGAAGCGCTCAAATCCTATTTTTAGGAGTTTTCTCATGTAAAAAGCAATAAGACACCTTTTTTTGGGTAAAAAAATAGCAAATTATTGCTAAAAAACTTGTATAAATGAATTTTTTGTTGTATCTTTGCACGATTTTTATAAGATAAAAATAAATACTATATAATTATGGCAAAAGAAAATTTTAAAAAAGAAGACGAGCAGTTGGAAAATATGGGCGAAGCCCTGAGTTCAGCTGGTCAGTGGATTGAGGACCACCAAAACTTGCTGTTTGGCATTGTGGCCGGTATCATTGTAATCGTGCTGGGTTTTATTGGCATACGTAAATATGTGATAGAGCCCCATGCCCTGGACGCCAGCAACGAAAACGCCAAGGCTGTGACTTATTTCATGCAAGGCGACTGGGAAAAAGCTTTGAATGGTGACGATGCAGAGTGCCTGGGCTTTTTGGCAATAGCAGACGACTATGCTATGTACCAAGAGGGTGAGCTGGCCAGTTTGTATGCAGGTATCTGCTACTATCAACTGGGCGACTATGAGCAGGCTGCACAGTATTTGAAAAAATTCTCTGCTGGCGATGTGATGATAGATCCTGCCAGCCACCAGATGCTGGGCGATGCCTATGTGCAACTGGGCGAGTTGGACAAAGCTGTGAAGGCTTTTGACGCAGCTGCCAAGTCTGAGAACGAGTTGATTGCTCCCATGAGCTTGAAGAAAGCAGGCTTGGTATATCTGGAGCTGGAGAAAAAAGCCGAAGCCAAGAAATGCTTTGAGCAGATACGCGACAACTATCCTCAGTCGATGGAAGCGCAAGATATAGAGAAATATATAGCAATCGCTCAATAAGTTTGGACACTATGACGACGGACTTGAGTAAATACGATTCGTCTATACTACCTAACGCTGATGCCTTGGTGCGTCAGCGTTACGCGATTATAGTAGCAGACTGGAACAGCGACTATACACACCCTATGGCCGAAGGCGCCAAGCAAACCTTGCTGGAACAGGGCGTGAAAGAGGAGAATATACTGGTGCAACATGTGCCAGGCACCGTAGAGCTGACCTATGCAGCAGGGCGACTGATCCCTCAACCCAATGTGAACAACCGTCACACCCGGTTTGATGCCATCATCGTGATAGGCTGTGTGATCAAAGGCGAGACACCGCATTTTGACTATGTGTGTCAGTCGGTAACGGAAGGGGTAGCCATGCTCAATACCAAGGGCGTGACTCCTGTGATTTTCTCGGTATTGACTGTGCTAAACGAGAAACAGGCCAAAGAGCGCAGTGGCGGCAAATTGGGCAACAAAGGTATAGAAGGCGCAGTAACGGCTATCAGAATGGCCAATCTGGGATAGAAAACAAATCGAGGTGAAGATCTATAAGTTTGGCGGAGCGTCGGTCAAAGATGCAGAGCGAATACGGCATTTGGCTGAGATAGTGGCAATGGAAACAGGGCCACTGATTGTGGTGGTGTCGGCTATGGGTAAAACAACCAATCAGTTGGAAGAATTCACCCGAATGCTCTATCCCGATGCCCCTTATGAGGACGAGGAGTATAATCGCCTGTATGACCAGGTTGTATCCACTGGCGAGTTGCAATCCACGCGGATAGTGAGTGCTTATCTCAATCACGCGGGCATAGCCAACCACTGGATGGACATCACTGAGGTGCTGCGCACCGACGCCAACTATCGAGATGCTAATGTTGATATAGCTCAGTCTCGCGAGCGGTTGCAGGCCTATTTGGCGGCTCATCCCGCGCGGGTGTATGTAACACAAGGTTTTATTGCCGGCACAGACGAGGGCTTGCGCACCACACTGGGTCGCGAGGGTTCGGACTATACAGCTGCCCTGTTGGCATATATGCTGGATGCCGAATCGGTAACGCTATGGAAAGATGTGCCAGGGGTGTTCTCGGCCGACCCACGCAAAGTGCGTGATGCGGTATTGATAGAGGACATGAGTTATGTTCAGGCGCAGCAATTGGTAGAGAAGGGAGCACAGATTGTGCACAAAAAAACCTTCGCACCATTATATGAAAAACAAATACCTTTGTATGTGAAACCATTTTTGCATCCAGAGGAACGAGGAACACGAATACACGGATAGAAACGTATGGAAGCTCATTTGCAGAATATTTTTACCAAAGACCATTGGAAAGCACTAGGACACGATTTTTGGCACGCAATACATACCACTAAGTTTTGGCGCGAATTGGCGTGGATGACCGTAGGTATGCTATGTGGTGCAGCAGCCGTATATTATTTTTTGATGCCGAGCCATATCATCGTAGGTTCGATATCGGGTTTGTCGCTGGTGCTCAATACCGTGATGGGGGGCAACGCCGACACTTTGTCGCTTTGGATAATGGGTATCAACGCCTTTTTGTTGCTGTTGGCTTTTCTGCTGATAGGCAATGAGTTTGGCGCCAAAACGGTTTATACGGCCCTGATACTGGGTCCGCTGGTGCAAGTGTGGGACAGGGTGTATCCATATACCCATTTCACCCACAGGGTGATATATGATCAGGATATACTGATTCAACTATCCCAAGGCAAGACCGTGTTGGATGCGCATGGCAATCCCTATCTGCTATCCCGCTATGGCGAGGTGCTGGAGCAAGTGAAAGAGTCGGTGATGTCGTCGGGATTGGGACTGGGCGATGTGTGGTTTGACCTGGTGTGCTTTGTGCTGTTGCTAAGCGCATGTCAGGCCTTTTTGTTCCGCATCAATGCCTCGACGGGCGGACTGGATATCGTAGCCAAGATTATCAATAAATACTTGCATTTTGACATCGGTACATCGGTAGCCATAGGGGGCGCTATCATCTGCTGCACAGCGTTTATGATAAACGATTTTCGTATGGTGGTGATAGGACTGATAGGTACGTTGATCAACGGCGTGGTAGTAGATTATTTCACGGTGTCGCTGGCCAACAAGAAACGTGTGTGTATCATCTCGCCCGAATGGGAGCGTATTCGAAAATATATCATTGAGCATGAGAAACGTGGCTGCTCGCTATACGAGGTAGTAGGTGGATACACCAACGCCAAGCAGGTAGAGATACAGTCGCTATTGACCAAAGAGGAATATGCCAACCTGATGAAGTATATACGTGACAACAAGATAGATGCCTTTATCACCGCAGGCAACTGCTCAGAGATATTTGGCACATGGCTGATTCATAAGCCCAGATATGAGGATTTTATAGACGACTTGCTGCAACGCCGCGAGCTGTTTGAGCAGCGCAGGCAGGATTATCTGGAGAAACGTCAGCAATATTGGGACAATAAAAAACATAAAAAATAATTTTTATACTATGAAACCAACATTATTTATTTTGGCGGCTGGTATGGGTAGCCGCTACGGAGGATTAAAACAGATTGATGGACTGGGTCCAAACGGCGAGACTATTATGGATTATAGCGTGTATGACGCTATGCGCGCCGGGTTTGGCAAAGTGGTGTTTGTTATTCGCAAGGACTTTGAGGAGGATTTCCGCAAAGTAGTGCTAAGCAAATACGAGAACAAGATACCTTGCGAGGTGTGCTTCCAATCGCTGGACAAAGTGCCCGCAGGCTGCACCTATAACCAGGAGCGCACCAAACCGTGGGGCACCAACCATGCCGTATTGATGGGTAAGGACCTGATCAAAGAGCCTTTTGCAGTCATCAACGCTGACGATTTCTATGGAAAAGAGTCGTTTCAAGTGCTGGCTGACTATCTGAAATCGATAGAGGGCACCAAGGGTAACTACTGCATGATAGGCTATCGTGTGCAGAACACATTGAGCGAACATGGCAGCGTGAGCCGTGGCGTATGCGCAACCGACGAAAAAGGCTATTTGACCGATGTAGTAGAGTGCACCAAGATAGAGGACAAAGGCGGCAAAATAGTGAATTCGGAAGATGGCGTGGAGCAAGAGATTGCTATCAATACGCCTGTGTCGATGAATATGTGGGGCTTCACACCTGAGTATTTCGACTATGTAGAGGAAGGATTTAAACGTTTCTTGGCAGAGAATGGTCAGGAACTGAAAAAAGAGTTTTATATCCCAACCCTGGTGAACGAAATGATCAAACAAGGCACCGCTACCTGCCGCGTGTTGGACACCCCAAGCAAGTGGTTTGGCGTGACCTATGCAGAGGATAAACCACAGTTCATCCTCAAAATAAATGAATTGATTAACAAGGGAGTATATCCTGATAAATTGTTTTAATATGGCACGTATACTAGTAACTGGAGGTACGGGTTATATCGGATCGCACACCGTAGTCTGCCTAATGGAGCAGGGTTATGATGTAGTGATAGTAGATAACCTGAGCAATAGTAATGTAGAGGTGCTGGATGGCATCGAGAAAATAGTAGGGCGCAGACCAGACTTTGAGAACATAGACTGTTTGGACTTTACCAACATGGATCGTTTGTTCGATCGCTATACCGATATAGAGGCTATCATCCATTTTGCAGCCAGCAAGGCTGTAGGCGAGTCGGTAGAGAAACCGCTGTTGTACTACCGCAACAATATCGTGTCGTTGGTGAACTTGTTGGAACTGATGAGTAAGCACAGTGTGCATCATATCGTGTTCTCGTCGTCCTGCACAGTATATGGTCAGCCCGATGCACAACATCTGCCTGTAGATGAAACAGCGCCTATCCAAAAAGCCCTGTCGCCCTATGGCAACACCAAGCAGATAAACGAGGAGATCATACAAGACACCTGCCATGCCAACGAGCATATACATGCCACTATCTTGCGCTATTTCAACCCAATAGGAGCGCATCCATCGGCTGAGATAGGTGAGTTGCCTAATGGAGTGCCCAACAACCTGTTGCCTTTTGTTACCCAAACAGCTGCAGGCTTGCGTGAGAAACTGCGCGTGTTTGGCGATGACTATAACACGCCTGATGGCTCGTGCATACGCGACTATATCTATGTGCTGGATTTGGCCAAAGCCCATGTGAAAGCTGTGGAGCGCATGCTAAGTGGCAAGGCTGAGGAGCAAGTGGAGATCTTTAACCTGGGTACGGGACGTGGATTGAGCGTATTGGAAATCCTGCGTACGTTTATCAAAGTCTCGGGCGTGAATGTGCCTTATGAGATTGTAGGCCGTCGCGAAGGCGATATAGAGCAAGTGTGGGCTAAGCCCGACCGCGCCAACAAAGTGCTGGGCTGGAAAGCCGATACCCCTGTGGAAGATGTGCTGTTGAGCGCATGGAAATGGGAGAAGCACTTGCGTGGTATCAAGTAGTTTAGTAGGTCGGTTTGTCGCCTGGTCATGAGACCAGGAGGAAAGTCCGGGCACCATAGAGCAACACAGCGGTTAACGGCCGTCAGGCAGCAATGTTTGGTCCCTGCTACAGAGACGAGTGATGTGAAACGAGCATACTGTGTGGTGCAATTCCATGTAAACCCGCGCCAGAGGCTGGCTCGGCCGAGTGGGAGGGTAGGAAGCGAGAGAGTGGCACAGCAATGTGTTTACCGAGATTAATGACAGACGCCGCAAGGTACAGAACCCGGCTTATAGACCTGCTATAATAAAAGGAGAGTTGTCGTATGGCAATTCTCTTTTTTTTTGCTTCTGTTCCCCTCGCTCGGGGTGTTCGATACCCCTCGCTCGCCGCCTAGTTTCCTAGGCATACCTAGTCCATCCTAGTCCATCCTAGGCATTCCTAGGCTCTCCTAGTCTTTCCTAGCCTGTTCTGTGCGCTCCGATTTTCGGAGCGGTAACTGCAATGTGCATATTTTTTGTTTTTTATTTGCATATTCCAAATTTTTATTGTAATTTTGCAACCGAAAATGAAATCCACGTTGGGTTAGTGGGAGGGAAATGTCTCTCCGAAATTCAAGCCAAACTTTGGATTTCATAGACATATTAAATGCGAAAGGTACGAAAGTATCAATCGCAAAAGGCGTTTACTAACGCTTGTTATCGATGTTTTGAAACCTAGGAAATTTCAAATCGTTTTAGTTCGAAAACAAGTAAGTGGTAGATGTCCATGGGTGTATTTTATACCTATGCTTTTGTGCATAGGCTGATATACGCGGCGTGGATTTCTAGTTGCTTATTCGACTAAAACAGGTTTTCCTAGGACCTCAAAACACGGATAAGCAAGAGAAGAAATCCGCGTTTTTTGTTTTTATACATGGTTGTATTCATTCAATTTCGCGAGCAGTAAATGCCAAGCGAACAGAATGAATATGAACAAACATCCACATATAAGTATCGTTTCCCCTGAATATCGGGGAGAAAAGATGGTAAAAGAGTTGGTTGACCGCATTATTGCGAGTGTCAGCCCTATTACTGATGATTTTGAAATCATCTTGGTAAATGACGCATCTCCTGATAATACTTGGAGCGAGATAGAGAAGGTGTGCGCACAAGATAAGCGCGTAAAAGGGCTGAACCTTAGTCGTAACTTTGGGCAGCACTATGCTATAACAGCAGGGCTGAACTATGCCAAAGGTGATTGGGTAGTGGTGATGGATTGTGATTTGCAAGACCGCCCAGAGGAAATACCGAATCTATATAAGAAAGCACAAGAAGGGTATGATAGTGTATTGGCACAACGTGTACATAGAGAACATTCATGGCTGAAACAGTTGGGATCCAAATCATTTTATGCTTTGTTTGCTTATCTTACAGAGACAAAACAAGACGCTAGTATCGCAAACTTTGGAATATATAATTGCAAGGTAGTAGATGCTATCCTTGCTATGGGAGATAAAATGCGCTATTTCCCAGCACAAGTACAATGGGTTGGCTTTAAAAAAGCATATCTGCCTATCCAACATGATGTTCGTGCGGAAGGTGAATCAACCTATAATTTTAGTCGCTTGTTTAAATTGGCATTGGATACAATTATTTCTTTCTCGGATAAACCAATGCGATTAACAGTCAAGATAGGAGCATGGATGACTATTTTTTCTTTTATAATAGCCATTATTTATATCGTTCGCTATTTTGTGGGTGGTATTCAGGTAGCAGGTTTTACTAGTCTCATTATATCTATTTGGTTTTTAACGGGTGTGATTATCTCGTTGCTCGGTTTAGTAGGTTTGTACATTGGTAAAATATTTGATACGGCGAAAAATCGTCCTACTTATATTGTTTCAGAGACTAAAAATTGTGCAGAATGAATATACGTAAACTAGATTGGGATAGCAATTTCTTCGGTTTGCGTATAGGTAGAGCCGATATAGAAACGCAAAAGGACGTTAATGAACTTACTAAAATGTATAACTCGCTTCATGGTGAGTTCGATTTGATATATGTGTTTGATAAAAATCATATTGGTTTTAGGACTATAAATGCAGAGTTGGTAGATGAAAAAGTACTTTATAGTAAATCATGTGAACATAAACGGATGTATGATGAAGTTACTATATATCATAGAAACAAACCAACTGAAGCACTTTATCATTTAGCACACGTGAGTGGTGGTCATTCTCGTTTTAAGTTAGATAAATGTTTCCCTCAAGGAAGTTTTGAAAAAATGTACGATAAGTGGATAGAAAATGCTTGTCCAAAAACAGGGGAACGCAAACAAATCTTTGTGTATAATCAAAGTAATATTACCAAGGGAATGATTACTGTCGATTATGATGATAGTGGTTTGGCACATATTGGTTTAGCATCTGTTGATGATGATTGTCAAAGAAGTGGTATTGGTACCCAAATCATGAGTACACTAGAAGAATATTTATATCAATTAGGTACAATTCATACTATTGAGGTCCCAACACAAAAAGCAAATATAAATGCTTGTCATTGGTATGAAAAGAATGGTTTTAGAGTAGTTGAAGTAATAGATATTTACCATTGGTGGCTATGATAACCACCAATGGTGCAAATCACGGTGACAGGACAGAACCAAGTTTGATGCTCTTGACGGCAACCTCTACCACGTCCTCGGTGGCAAAGTGAGATAATGCCTCCTATCTATCTCAACAAGGGGTTGTACACAAAAAAGTGTACAACCCCTTTTGTAACTCACTGAATATCAGCAC
>JAKSNM010000026.1 GCA_024399785.1 Paludibacteraceae bacterium | reverse complement strand
AGAAAACATCTCCTTCGCGCTCGGTAGCTTGGCCATTGACCAAGATACCATTCAGACTGTTGTTGTAAACAAAACGAATATAATCCACATCTAATTCGGAGGCGCAATCCGTAAGAGGCCCTGTGGGGGCTTTAGGGTATTTGCCAGTAGCATCTACTATAATATCCAATCCCGTTATGCTTTTACCACTCGTGTTGAGATCGATGGTGTAATCGGCGTACGAACTAGTTTTAGATGTCTGCCAATGATCCACTGTGGTGGTAGAAACCAAATCTGTAAAATAGAAACGGAAAAGGGCACCATTGCCAGCCATGTCAGGATATTTATAGTTGACAATAGATTGATCTGGAGTGTTATGGAAAGAGATAGTGCCCGACGGAGTGACTGTGGTGCCACCAGCTACAGCAAAATTGGCTGTCATAGTTGCCAAGTTAATGACAGGTGGTATAGCACCATATAATGCCCCCCAATACTTTGTTTGAAAACGCACAATCGAGTTGTCTGCTTTGTGAATGGCATCACCAGCCTTGGCTGTGCCCGCATAGGTGTCAAGATAATCACCAGGCACATTCCACGAGGCGGGTTTATCTGTGTTGGACTTATTGGTTTTGGTCCACTGGCTAAATTCTCCGTTGGGAATACCCTCATTCGGGTAGTGGAAGAAGATATGATAGGTGTTGGTGTAGCCTTGACTGGTAACCGTAATGGTGCTAGACCAAAGTGAGGTAACAGGCAGATAAGTCACGTCTAAGTCATGAGAGACTGCTATATTAGGTACCGTGGTAGCGTTGGCACGATCAACAATATAGTTGAAACGATTTCGGTCAAAGTTGGCGATAGGTGTGCCATCTACCTGAATACCTGTTAATGTAGCAGGATTTTGGCGATTGACTTGTGGGTGCAGGGTATATATCGTAGTAGGTTGCACGCTGTTGTTGGACAGCACGGTGAGACGAGTGGGATGGTATAGTCCACCAGGCTCGACCAATACGGTTTGTTGGTTGAAGTTCTTTTCATACAATACCGTCATACTGCTTGCACCATAGGGCAGGGCTATATCCCACTCTCGTTGGTCGGGGTCGCTCATATCAATAGCGGTATCCAATTCGGCTATGATAATCGATTTGAGAGTGTTGCTAACTGGAGCAGCGTCGTGCTGGAAGGAAATAGAGTAGGTACGCTCATCTCCGTTTTCGGCTTGCACAATCACTTGGCTAGTTTGATCAATAGGACGTGCAATCAGGGTAACGGTTTGCTCTTTCTGTGCGCGTTCAAACACGATATTGGGTGCTTTGTTCTCTGCCAAAGGTATCAGTACGGTATATTCTGTTTGGTCTGGGTCAAAATTGATTTCAGGTACAGAATAGGCTGCCTCTAATTCGATATTGGCTAATTCGGTATTGCTAGACAGCACTGTTGGAAAAGCAATCGTATAGTCAGCCGATGTGACATGGTCTTCGGCTACCACATGAATGCGCGTAATGCCTTTGGGTGCACTATGGTATGTAGTAATAGTTTGCCCATGTATGGCCTCTATGGCATTGACAGCAGGAACATAAGGCGCACGGAAGGGCAGTGTATAGGTGTAGTTGAAAATGTTTGGATCAAAGCCATCCAGGCTCTCTCCGTTGATGACAATATCGCGCAACAATGCATTGGAAGATACCACGCGCGTGTAAGATAATACATAGGTGTTGGTAGTGCCATCTTGAGCGGTTACAACCAGTTGCTGGGTGGCATCATCTTTGGCAACCATCATCACGGTCTGTCCAGGAGCCGCTAGGTAGGTGATTTCAGGCAAGGCTTGACCTTTGTCTAGTGTTAAGTGATATGCTAATGTCTCGGGCTGGAACTGTATCTGTTGCCCAGCAACTTGTAAATCCAATAGATAAGCATTGTGATAAAGTTCGCAATCAATATGCACCGTATAGGTACGGCTGGTGCCGTCCTCAGCAGTCACTGTGGCTTGATGCAGGTTGTGTGCAATTTGTCCTGCCGCTACCGACTGTTTCTCATCATTAGGCACAAAGGTGATAGCAGGCACGGTTGCACCAGCAGGTAGTGTGATGGCGTAAGTGTCTAGGTCAGCATCAAAATCAGGCAAAGCAACGCCATCTGCCAAGATAGTTTGCAGGGTAGCATCACTAGCGGGAATGTAGGGCTCTACAGGGTCGAGATGAGGAGTAGGAGTAATCGTTGTATCTACCAATTCGAGCAGATAGGTGTTGTGGCTGCCTGAGTTGGCAGAAACGATGATTTGTGCAGTGCCATCGCTGGCAGGGCTAAGGATAGAAACTTGTTGCCCTTCGTCGCTATCTACGGTAATGCGCGGACTAGCATTAGGCGCGATATAGATATTCTTGTAGTGAAGTTGTTCAGGTAAGAAACCTTCCAAGGGTTTTTGATCAAGATAAATCATCTTTAGGAATGCACTCTCGGATACACGCACTACAAATTGAATGGTATAGGTTAGACTTTTGCCGCTCTCGGCAGTGACTTTAATCGTGTGGATATTGTCGTCTAGATAACTAATGATTTTTTGTCCATCGTTGGGAGTGTAGGTCACTTGTGGATAGGTGTTGTTGTCTAGCGTGTCTGTATAGGTCAAAGTCTCTGGTGCGAAATCGGGCAGCGGAGTACCATCTAAATAAATCATCTGCAATTGGGCATTGTCTGATTTAGGTACACTGAAATGAATTACATAGGTTTGACTGGCCCCACTTTGTGGACGTACGGTGATTTTATAGTCGCCATTCACTCCACCAGAGCGAGTGGTGATAGTCTGATATTGGTCATGAGGGGTATAGGCGATAATAGGCAGTTCCGTAGTGCCTTTTGGAAGAGAGTAACTATATTCTAGTCTATTCGGGTCAAAATTAGGAAGGTTCACACCTGCTATGGTAATGGCTTGCAAGGTAGCATCGGTAGCTTGGGTAATAGAAAATGTGATTTGGTAGATGGTGGTGTTACCATTGCCAGCTTGCACTGTGATACGGGTAACACCATTTAGTCCCCCAGTACGTATGGTTACTGTCTCATAGGGATCACCTTTGATAACGTCTATCATGGGTAATTCTGTAGTGCCTATAGGTAACTGCATGGTGTAGTTGGTCACATCGGGTGCAAATCCAGGTAGCATAACTCCATTTAGAGTGATGCCATCCAATGTGCTGATGGTAGATTTAGCAGTGGTAAAGAGCAATTTATACACTTGCGTATCCCCGTTGGCAGCGGTAACGACAATACGTGTTGTCCCATCTAACTCCCCTAACTCAACCGAAATAGTTTGATAGGAATCGCCAGGTGTATAGGTGATAGCAGGCAGGCTAGTGGTACCTAGAGGTAAGGAAATAGAATAGGAGGTGACATCTGGCGAGAATCCGTCAATAGATACTCCGTCTAATTGGATGTCTTTTAGTTTGCAATAGGATGACAATTCTAGTACAAAAGTGAGTTTGTACTCCTTAGGCGATGGGTTACCAGGTGAGGTGACGGAGATCTTATATATACCTCCATCTATCACAGATGGTGGCGTCTGTACAATAGTTTGCATGCCGTCGGGATATTTCGATACGGCTTCCACGGTAGGCATCTGGGTGGTTCCTAATGGAATGCTGACACGATAGTTGGTTTTGTTGGGAGAAAAATCAGGTATAGAAATTCCGTTCACTAGAATGTTTTGTAAGGTATTGTCACTTAGTTGCGCTTCTTGGTAACGCACCGTATAGGTTTTGGTAGTAACTCCATCGGCAGCAGTCACAGTGATAGTGGTTACATCATTGATACTAGAGGGCTGGGTAAAAGTGACGGTCTGCTTGTCCTCTTGCTTGATGACAGTTACTACAGGTGCTTCGGTGCTGCCATATTCTACTTCTGCGGTATAGTTGTAACTATATGGAGAAAAACTTTTTACCGTTTGTCCATTTACTTTGATACCACTGAGTTGGGCGTTGTTACTGGCTTGATGTGCAAATAGAATTTGATAGGTGGTTTGGCTGCTTCCATCTTCGGCATAGACGGTGATGAGAGTAGGGGTTTCATCTATCACACCAGGCGTGATCGTATATTCGTTGCTACTTAGACTACGACCACGGAACACCTCCGTTTTGCCTCGCTTGTTGGTTAGTTGCCCTGCACCACGTTTTGCCTTGATGGTTGGCATAGTTTCTACGCCGTCTTTTAATACATAGGTTTGCACGCCTGTTGCATTGGGATTAAATCCTTTCCATTCTTCATTGTTGATAATCAGTTGCTGAATCTTGCTGGAATAGATGAGTTGCGCATCGTCTATATAGAGTGAGTTGCCAGCATATAGCCCATCGTTGGCACGGAAATTAGGGTAGTTACTAGCCGAAAAAATAACATTCATTTTTTCGGGAATAATATCATTCATATAGTAGATGGGCACTTTAATTAAAGTCCAATTGTTATAGACTTTACGATCGTATAGCCATCCTTCGCATATTTGGGTGCCAGGAGTGACTGTGCCGCATTCGTTGTAGTCTAGGCTGATACGAATATCACTCTCTTCGTCCGTACGTCCTGTGGATGCACAGTTGCCATCCTTGCTCTTATACACATTGCTATAGGCTGTACCACTCCACGCGTAATATAGTAGGTGAAAATCTTCACTCATAGCATTGCTACCAGTACGTTTAATCCACACCGCCATAGTGTCTGGACGATAGTTCCAGGATATACCGCCCTCGGTACCAGCTGAGGCTCCTTTGACATTTAAGCCCTCCAAATATACCCATGGACGACCTAATGAAACATATCCTGGTGAAGTCTCACCGATACCCATCACTTCCAAATCTTGGTCCTGCACCATCATACAATAGCCGCTACGGCCTGATTCTTTGTGCGCAAAGTTAAAACTAAATCCAGCTTGTGTTACATTACAGTAGTTCCAACTGGCTGGTTGCTCATTCCCGTCATACTTAGGACCTGACCAGTCTTCAAACTGATTGTTGGGCAATTGCTGGGCAAATGCAGATACGCTTACCAATAAAAATAAAAAGGTAAAAAAGGAATAGAAGTTTTTCATATTGTGTTTTATCTTAAATATCGTATATTTTTTCACGCTGCAAAATTACTGCTTTTTATTTGTTCTGGAAATATCTATTTTTATGAAAATAGTTACGATTTTTAATATTTATCATTTTTTTGCGCTTTGGCATAGTATTTGTTGCTTAAAATAGGGCCATAAAATTGGCCAATCCAATGGGTAACAAACTATTTTAATATATTCTTTTATGACAACAACTGTTGATATTCGCGAACTCCAAGAGCGTATTGAGCGTGAGAGTTCGTTTGTAGATGCCCTGACTTTAGGAATGAATCAGGTAATTGTAGGTCAAAAACATTTGGTAGAATCGCTTTTGATAGGCCTTTTGTCCGATGGCCATATCTTATTGGAAGGTGTGCCTGGTTTGGCAAAAACATTGGCTATCAAAACACTTTCTGATTTAATCAAAGCTAAGTTTTCCCGTATCCAATTCACTCCTGATCTGCTGCCTGCTGATGTGCTGGGTACGCAGATTTATTCGATTAAGAATGAAGAGTTTAAAATCAAAAAAGGACCGATTTTCGCCAATTTTGTTTTGGCAGATGAGATCAACCGTGCTCCAGCCAAAGTGCAATCTGCTTTGTTGGAAGCTATGCAGGAACGGCAAGTGACTATTGGTGAAGATACATTTAATTTGGATGAACCTTTTCTAGTGCTGGCAACGCAAAACCCAATCGAGCAAGAGGGTACCTATCCATTGCCAGAGGCACAAACCGACCGTTTTATGCTGAAAGTGGTGATAGGTTATCCTAAGAAAGAAGAAGAGCAGCAAATCATTCGCCAAAATATTCTGGGTGAGAAAAAACAAGTGTTACCTATTCTTTCCACCGATGATATCAAGCGTGCGCGCGAAATAGTGCGCCAAGTCTATCTGGACGAAAAGATAGAGAAATACATCGTGGATATAGTGTTTGCAACCCGTGATCCCAAAGCATTTGGTTTGGATAAGTTGGAGCCTATGATTGCCTATGGTGGCAGTCCACGTGCTTCTATCAATCTGGCTTTGGCTGCTCGAGCATATGCTTTTGTGCATCGCCGTGGCTATGTGGTGCCAGAAGATGTACGTGCCGTATGCTACGATGTGCTCCGTCACCGTATTGGACTTACTTATGAAGCTGAAGCAAATAATATGACTTCTGAGGATATTATCACTGAGATATTGAATGCCGTACAGGTGCCCTAACCTATGACGCAAGAAGAACTATTACAAAAAGTTAGAAAGATAGAGATCAAGACACGAGGCTTGAGTCGCAATATCTTCGCAGGCGAATACCACAGCCAATTCAAAGGGCGTGGTATGGCCTTTAGCGAGGTGCGTGAATACCAACCTGGTGACGATGTGCGCTCCATAGATTGGAATGTGACTGCTCGACTCAATAAACCCTATATCAAAGTGTTTGAGGAAGAACGTGAACTCACAGTGATGCTGCTCGTGGATGTGTCTGGCTCTCGCCATTTTGGTACGATATCGCAATTCAAACGCGATATGATGGCGGAGGTGGCTGCTACGTTGGCGTTCTCTACCATCCAAAACAACGATAAGGTGGGCGTGCTGTTTTTCTCCGATCAAATCGAGAAATTTATTCCAGCTAAAAAGGGTAAATCGCATGTGCTGCATATTATTCGTGAATTGCTCAGTTTCGAGCCTCAGTCTAGTGGAACAGATGTCGCACAGGCATTGGAATATTTTACCAATGCACAAAAGCGTCGTTGCACAGCATTCTTGATATCAGATATGTTGGTGGGTAATCAAGTCAAAGCATTGGAAAAACCCTTAATGATTGCATCGAATAGACATGACGTTAATCTAATTCAGATATATGACCGTCGCGATGCTACATTGCCGAATATTGGTCTAGTCCAGTTTATGGATGCCGAGACTCATCAACCTCTTTGGGTGGATACAGCGGCCCAGGAGGTTCGCCTCAGTTACGAACGCCAATGGCGTGAGCAGCAAGAACAATTAAAAGATTTACTCACTAAAACAGGCACCAATACCATCTCTATTCGTACCGATGAAGACTATGTAAAAGCCTTGATGAAACTATTTAAACAATAAGATTATGTTAAAATTATTAGCAGCCATACTCGTATCTGCCAGTTTGGACTCTACCACCATTTTCCTGGGAGACCAAACCGATTTACATTTGCAAGTGCAGGCTGCGGCAGATGATAAGGTACAGTTCCCTGTATATGGAGCAGACTTAATACCAGAGATAGAGATTGTAGATCGTACGATAATTGACACGACTACTTTGTCCGATGGACGCGTGCAATATGACCAATATCTTACACTTACTTGCTTCCACGATTCGCTTTACTCCTTGCCAGAAATACCTTTTGCTGCGGGTAACGATACATTTTTTACCAATGTCTTGGCCCTAAATGTGGTGCAGCCTTTCGAGATAGATACAACGCAGGCGATCACCGATATCAAACCTGTGCAAAAAGCCCCTATTTGGTGGTGGGGAATTTGCCGATGGATACTGCTAGGATTGCTGTTGATAGGCATCGGCGTGGGAGTGTATTATTTGGTGCGCTATCTCAAACGTCGTAAAGGACTAATTCCTGAGGTAGAGCAGATTCCTGCACGCCCAGCAGACGAGGTGGCTTTGGAGCGTTTGGACGCTATCAAAGAGCAAAAACTGTGGCAGGCTGGTAAACTAAAAGAGTATCACACCGCGCTTACGGATGTGGTGCGTGAATACATCGCCTCACGTTTTGACGTACGTTCTACCGAAAAAACATCCGATGAAACCTTACGCGAAATGAAGCCTGTTCTTGCAGAACAAATAGACTTGTATCAACGCCTTAAACAAATGCTGCAATTGGCCGATTTGGTGAAATTTGCTAAGTGGCAGGCTACACCCGATGAAAACGAACGTGCTTTGACTACGGCATACGATTTTGTGAACCAAACTACGATTAAACCTCAAGAAAATGACATTTCATAGTCCTGCATATTTATTTTTATTGCTACTGCTTATACCTATTATAGGCTGGTATATTTATCAGTTGCGCAATTGGGAAGCTACCGTGCAGTTGTCTTCCACAAGCACACTGGCACGTTCCCCTCGCTCGTGGCGTGTGTACTTGATACATGTGCCGTTCGCTTTACGCGTTTTGGCTGTCTTGCTGCTGTCGCTCGCATTAGCACGTCCGCAACTCAGCAATCGCTGGTCCTCGCAATCTACCGAGGGAATAGACATCATGATGGCGCTAGATATATCGGGCACCATGCAAGCCGAAGACCTGAAACCTACGCGACTAGATGCTGCCAAAGCTGTAGCTGAGGAGTTTGTCTTAGCTCGTCCTAATGACCAAATAGGTTTGGTGGTCTTTGCGGGTGAGAGTTTTACACAATGTCCCCTTACTACTGACCATGCTGTGTTGGTCAACCTTTTCCGTTCTGTTAAATTTGGTATGATAGAAGATGGTACGGCTATTGGCTTAGGTTTGGCTAATGCAGTCAACAGAATGAAGGATAGTCCCACTAAATCCAAGGTGATTATTTTGCTCACCGATGGTAGTAACAACCGTGGTGATATAGACCCAATAACGGCTGCACAGATTGCGCAGACTTTTGGTATTCGGGTCTATGCGATAGGCGTTGGATCCTATGGCGAAGCACGCATTCAAGTTGATACTCCTTATGGTAAGCAAACGATGACTATTCAAAACGAGTTTGACGAATCTACACTCAAACAAGTGGCGCAACAAACGGGTGGCGAGTATTTTCGCGCTACCGACAATCGCTCCCTCAAAGCTATATACGAAAAGATTGACCAACTTGAGAAAAGTAAGATTCGTGTGCAAGAGTTTTCCAAACGTCAAGAGAATTTCCCACCGTTTCTTTATGCAGCCCTCATGTGCCTGTTGCTAGAAATTATTATTCGCTATTTTATCACTCGTACAATTGCTAATTAATATGTTTAGATTTGCTAATATAGAAATGCTATGGCTACTGATACTAATTCCTGTATCCATCGTAGCTTTTATTCTCTATACGCGGCGTAAACGTCGTCAATTAGAGACTTTTGGAGACCCCACGCTTGTGGCTCAACTTATGCCCGACGCATCTACGCAACGTCCTATTATCAAGTTTGCACTTCTACAACTTGCATTGGCTTTGTTGATAGTTGCTGCGGCTCGACCACAATACGGACAAAAAAGCGAGACTATTCATCGTCAAGGCATCGAGGCTATGATTGCTTTGGACATATCCAATTCGATGTTGGCAGAAGATGTAGCCCCTAATCGTTTGGATCGTGCTAAACAGGTTTTGAGTAAGCTCATTGATCAAATGGTAGATGATAAGATAGGTCTAGTCGTGTTTGCTGGGGAGAGTTATGTCCAGTTGCCAATCACGTGCGATTATGTGTCAGCCAAAATGTTTCTCAATACTATCACTCCTGACTTAATCAAGACGCAAGGTACAGCTATTGGATCAGCTATCCAAACCTGTATCCACGGCTTTGGTGAACCTAATGAGGCGGGGCGTTGTATCATCCTAATCACCGATGGTGAAAACCACGAAGATGATGCTGAGGCAGCTGCCGAGCAAGCCAAAGAGGCAGGCATACAGATTTTTGTAGTAGGCATCGGTAAAACAGATGGTGCACCTATCCCCGTACCTGGTACATCAGACTATAAGAAAGATCGCGAAGGAAATGTGGTGGTGTCGCGACTGAACGAAGATATGTGCAAAACGATTGCGCAGGCAGGCAAGGGTATGTATGTGCATTGTGACAATACGAACACTGCCACCAAAGCTTTGCAAAAAGAAATGCATAAACTTGCTACCAGCGAGATTGAAACGGAAGTGTTTTCTGATTATAACGAGCAATACCAAACATTTGCTCTCTTGGCACTACTGATTTTGGTGGTTGAGTTCTTTATCTTCGCACGTCAAAACCACGTTTTGGCCAAATTGGATATCTTTAAGGAGAAACAAGCATGAAAAAAATCATTCTATATATTACCTGCGCAATTAGTCTAGGAGCTATGGCGCAGCAAGAAGCCCCACATATTCGCCGAGGTAATCACGATTATAAAGCTTCTAATTATACGGAGGCAGAGGTTGATTACCGTCGTGGACTAGAAGTAAATGATGCCTCGTTTGAGGGACATTATAATTTAGGTAATGCCCTGTTTCGTCAGGATAAATATCCCGAGGCTGCTGAGCAATATGCCAAAGCGGCTGAGTTGGTGCAAAAAGGAGCACAATATATCAAAGATGTTCCACAAAGCAATCGACTCAAACTTAGTCAGGCCTATCACAATCTAGGTAATGCGCTTTATGGCCAGCAACAATATGGCGAAGCGGTGAAAGCATTTGAAAATAGTTTGCGTCTAAATCCCAAGGATAATGATACGCGCTATAACTTGGTGAAGGCTTTGCAAATGATGCAACAGCAACAGAATCAGCAAAATCAGAACCAAAATCAGCAGCAAAATCAAGACAAAAACCAACAGCAGAACCAGCAACAACAAAATCAGGATCAGAATCAAAATCAAGACCAGCAGCAACAGCAGCCTGAAAACCAAATGGATAAAGAGACTGCGGAGCAAATCTTGCAAGCCCTTGAACAAGATGAGCAAGACACGCAGGATAAGATGCAACGGGTGCAAGGTCAAAAACGTCGTGTAGAAAAAGATTGGTAAAATGAAACGTATATTAACAAGTCTCTTTGGAGTATTCTGCGTCCTTGGCCTATTGGCTGAGGATGTGCAGTTTCGTGCGCAAGCCCCCAATCGAGTGATTGCGGGTAAACCTTTTCAACTCACTTATACCATTAACCAGCGTGCGCGTGACTTACAACCACCTGAATTCAATGGCTTTGACTATCTGGCAGGACCTTATACCTCGCAATCGTCCTCTACTAGTTTTGTCAATGGTAAACGGTCTTCTACGTTTACATTGACCTATACCTATACACTCATGGGACTTGATCCTGGTGATTTCACCATTGGTCCTGCTTCTATCACGTGTGATGGACAAAAATATACGTCCAATGGGGTGCGTATCACCGTGCTGCCGCCTGATCAAAATGCCCAACCTTCTAATCAATCTAGTCAGTCTGGTCAATCTGGCTCAACGGGTTCAACTAGCTCAACCAGTTCTGCCCGTTCAGGCGACATATTTGTGCGCACCGTGGTCACCAAAACCAATGTGTACGAACAAGAAGCCCTACAAGTGAGCTACCGCCTTTATGTGGCAGGTGTGGATTTTGCACAGATGGGCAATACTATCAAATTGCCTGAATTCACTGGATTCCTCAAACAGGAATTAGAGTTGGGTGATCGTCAGTTTGAACTCGAACATTACAACAATCGCAACTACCAAGCCGTAACACTGGTGTCTTATTTGCTCTATCCTCAGCATGCAGGCGATCTAAAAATCGAACCTGCCCAATTTGAGGCTATCTTACGTGAGCAAGTGCGTCGTCAGTCACGTTCTATCTTTGACGATTTCTTTGGTACCTACGAAAATGTATCTCGTTCGCTCACAGCACCTGCTACCACTATTCATGTGAAGGCCTTACCCAATGGCAAACCTGCCAACTTTAGCGGTGGAGTGGGGCAGTTTACCCTCACACCGTCTATCTCCACTACCGACTTGCAAGCCAACGATGCAGTCACACTAACGATTGATATCAAGGGTAGTGGCAATATGAAACTACTCAAGACGCCATCGGTGGATTGGCCAGAAGGATTTGAACCATACGATCCGAAAGTAACCAACAACTACAAAACAACTGCGTCTGGCTATTCGGGTAGCAAAACAATAGAGTATTTGGCTATTCCCCGTGCAGCAGGTCAATACACTATCCCAGCTTTGTCGTTCTCGTATTTTGACATCCAATCTGGACAATATAAAACGCTCTCCACGCCTGAATATACATTAAATGTGCGTCGTGCTCCAGGTCAGGCTGCCAATGAAGGCGAAGCACAAACCTACACCGCTGTCAACAAAGAGAATATAAAAGAACTGGGTACCGATATTCGCTATATCAATCCCAATATGCCGCCTGTCAACAATCGTGTAGCATCTTCTGCATTATCTATCAAAGCGCTCCTGTTCCTCGACTTGATCGTTTTGGTGTTGGCAATGCTGATTTATATCATTTTCCGTCGTTATATGCGTGAGAATGCAGATGCTAGTCACATGCGGTACAAACGTGCTAGCAAAGTAGCCCAAAAGCGGCTGAAATTAGCTCAAACCTTGCTAACGGGCGACAACTCAGCTTTCTATGCCGAGATAGAGAAGGCTGCGTTCTCCTATCTTAGCGATCGCTTGCGTATTCCTACAGCCGAACTAACCAAAGATAACATAGCAGACTTGTTGCGCCAAAAAGGTGTTGACAATGCTTTGATAGATCAAGTTACCGAAGTACTTTCTACGGCCGAGTTTGCACGCTATGCACCTACTTCGGGATCTGAAAAGCAAGCGCTATACGATGCTACGGTCAATATTATTAACCTTCTTGAAAATCAAAAAATATGAAACTTCTAGTTATATTACTCGCCACGATATTTGCTCAGGCCAACGAGCAATATGCTGCTGGTAACTATGCCGAGGCAGCTGCTATGTATCAGCAAGTGCTAGCCGAGCAGCCTTCTGCTACCGCTTACTACAACTTAGGCAATGCTTATTTCAAACAGGGAGAACTGTCCCAATCTATCTTAGCGTATGAACGCAGTCTAAGATTAGACCCACAGAACAAAGATGCGCGTTACAATTTGCGTTTTGCTCAGTCACGTATCACCGATAATATTACCGATAATCAGGCATTTTTCTTATCTACTTTTCTAAGTAATGTCCGTAACCTGTTGCGCCAATCTACTTGGACGTGGCTTAGCCTGGTTTCCTTTGTGCTATGTCTGGCTATGGCGCTACTATTCCTACTGTCCAGCAATACCATAGCAAAGAAAACAGGTTTCTCTTTGGCGGTCATATTATTGGTCTTTGCCCTTAGTTCCTTGGCAGCGGCACATTCGCTCGATAAACGAGATACGCTACGCCAAGAGGCTATTATTACGCAAGGCATAGTCACTGCCAAGGCTTCGCCAGATCGCAGTGGTACGGAACTGTTTACGTTGCACGAAGGAACGAAAGTGCGTATCACCGAGACTTTAAATGAATGGTGTAATGTAACGGTAGGTAATTACCAAGGTTGGATTCAATCGCAGAATCTGGAACGTATCTAGTCTTTACATTCCTTTAGGGGAATCATCACAAACTCACGCTCTTGCATCTTCTCATGCGGGAGCGTGAGGTCGTTAGCAGCCACTTTTATCTCCTGTCCTTGTTCATCAAAGGCTTGTATCAAGTCTATATCAATGGTGCGGTCTTGATAGTGGTTCTTTACCGTGCGTCCCAATTCGCGCTCTATCTGTTGGGTCAAACGCAACAAGGCTATTGGCGATAAATCGGTGCGTAATTTGAGACATATATTGAGGTACTCGTGGTTGCTCTCATACCCTTGTGGCATGGAGTAAAAATCGTGAGAGCGATGTAAGATTTCTCCACATCGCTCTTCTATTTGCTGGCAAGCCTCGTCTATGTAGTGGTGACGAGGATGCAAGTTGCTGCCTAAACTTAGATAAACAATCATTTCGTACCCGTGTAGAGCGTGGCTATGCCACCGCTAAGTGTTTGATAACTTACTTGTGAAAATCCTGCTTCACGCATAGCTTGTGCAAAATCTTCGCCCCATACAAAATGGGTAACAGAATTATTCAAGTATCGATATGCAGGCTTGTCGTGACTCAGTAGTCCACCAATTGCAGGCATGATACGTCCTAAATAGATGGAATAAAAAGCGCGAAGCAACCGATTGCTAGGGTAGGAGAACTCCAATATCCACACACTACCATGGTCTCTTAATACGCGGTGCATTTCTTTCAATCCTTGATGTAAATCCGAGAAATTCCTGCATCCAAATCCGCAGGTGACGGCATCAAAACTGCTATCGTCAAAAGGCATGTCCAATGCAGATGCTGCTATGAATTGTACAGGTAATCCCTGCGCTTTTTCTTCGCCAATCCGCATCATTTCTTTGGATAAATCGATGCCAGTTACCAGCATAGCTTTCTGTTGATGACATATCTCTATCGCCAAATCGCCTGTGCCAATAGCCACATCCAACACATGCCCCACGTGGGGCATGTGTTTTACTAGTCGTTTGCGCCATCTTTTGTCAATGTTCATCGAGAAAAGATGATTTAATTTATCATAGCTGCTCGCTATGCGATCAAATAGAATGCCGATATGCTTTTTGTCGTATTCCACGCAAACAGGTGTTGTTTATTTTACTTCTTCAAAATCTACGTCCTCTGCGCCTTTGTCGTTTTGACCATTGTCGGCACCTGGTTGAGGACCAGCTTGTGCACCTGCGTTCTGTGCGTTAGCAGCATTGTACATATCTTGGCTGGCTGCTTGGAAAGCCGTCATCAGCTCTTGATTGTATTTCTCGCACAGGTCGGCATCTTTTTTCTCGTATGCCTCTTTCAGGTTCTTCAGTGCAGCCTCGATAGGAGCTTTTTTGTCGGCAGGTATCTTGTCGCCTAGTTCTTGCAACTGTTTCTCAGTTTGGAAGATAGTAGCGTCTGCGCGGTTCAGTTTCTCTACTTGCTCTTTGGCTTTCTTGTCAGCCTCTGCGTTGGCTTCAGCCTCGGCTTTCATACGTTTGATTTCGTCATCGCTTAGTCCGCTGGATGCCTCAATACGTATCTTTTGCTCTTTGCCAGTAGCTTTGTCTTTAGCGGTTACATTCAATATACCATTGGCATCAATATCAAAGGTCACTTCGATTTGTGGCTCACCTCTACGGGCTGGCATAATACCATCTAGATGGAAAATACCAATCTGCTTGTTTTGCGCAGCCATAGGACGTTCACCCTGCAACACTTTGATTTCTACACTAGGTTGATTATCCACAGCGGTAGAGAAGATCTCTGTTTTCTTGGTAGGAATAGTGGTGTTGGCTTCAATCATGCGAGTCATCACGCCACCCATGGTCTCGATACCTAGGCTCAATGGTGTCACATCCAATAGAAGCACATCCTTCACTTCTCCTGTCAGCACACCGCCTTGGATAGCTGCACCTACAGCCACTACCTCGTCGGGGTTCACACTCTTATTAGGCTCTTTGCCGAAGAAATTCTTTACTGCTTCTTGGATAGCAGGAATACGCGTACTACCACCTACTAAGATTACCTCGTCTATATCCGATTTGCTCAAGTTGGCATTTTGCAAGCAGGTCTCGCAAGGAGCGATGGTGCGTTTTACCAAGTCATCAATCAACATCTCAAATTTCTGACGGCTCAGGGTCTTTACCAAGTGTGCAGGCACACCATTCACTGGCATAATATAGGGCAGGTTGATCTCTGTGGAAGTGGTGTTGGAAAGTTCAATCTTGGCTTTCTCTGCAGCCTCTTTCAAACGTTGCATAGCCATAGGATCTTTGCTCAAATCGGCACCACCGTTCTCGTTCTTAAACTCCTGAACGAGCCATTCGATGATTCTGTGGTCGAAGTCGTCACCACCCAGGTGGGTATCACCAGCGGTTGATTTTACTTCAAATACGCCGTCACCTAATTCCAGAATAGATACATCGTGCGTACCGCCACCGCAGTCAAACACTACAATCTTCAGGTCTTTGTTGGCTTTATCCAAACCGTATGCCAAAGCGGCTGCTGTAGGCTCGTTCACGATACGACGAACATTCAAACCTGCTATCTCACCAGCTTCTTTGGTTGCTTGACGTTGGCTGTCGTTAAAGTAAGCAGGCACCGTGATAACGGCTTCGGTTACTTCTTGACCCAGATAGTCTTCGGCGGTTTTCTTCATCTTTTGCAGGATGATTGCGCTAATCTCTTGTGGAGTGTACAGACGACCATCTATATCCACACGTGGCGTGTTGTTGTCGCCTTTCACTACTTTATAAGGTACGCGGGCGATTTCTTGACCTAGACGGTCGTAGGTCTCACCCATGAAACGCTTAATCGAATTCACGGTTTTGGTAGGGTTGGTAATAGCTTGACGCTTGGCAGGGTCACCTACTTTGCGCTCGCCACCTTCTACAAAACCAATCACAGATGGGGTAGTGCGTTTACCCTCGCTGTTTGTAATTACCATAGGCTCGTTGCCTTCCATCACTGCGACACAGGAGTTGGTTGTTCCTAAGTCGATACCAATAATTTTACTCATAGTTGTATGTTTTTAATATCAATTATTCAATTTGTAAGTTTGTAAATTGCTATTCGGTTGCCTGCATAGCCATTTACAAATTTCCTAATTTTTAATTTGTCACTTATGAAATAACAAACGCCGTGCCAAAGCACAGCGTCTGCCATTTTCGAGTTTTATTCTCTGTTAATACTGCCATTATCTGCCAAAATGGCATATCTCGTTATCTTCCTAGACATTACCTAGACAATACCTAGACAATATCTAGACATTATCTATGTAATGATAGTCCTATCATTATCTTATTTTGCCACCTTCCTGTGAGTTGGCTTCTAAACCCTTCGTCCACCGTTCGCACACATTTCGTCCACGTATCGTTCAACTTTTTTCAGTGTAAGACACAAACTGACGATTTTTAAAAAAATTATCCCTTGCGTATTATGTCTTTTTCGTCCAATACGATGGCATCGGCATTTTCTACATCTAAGGCTTTTTTGTTGTGGGCATTATCTGTAGAAATAATAGAATGCCCCAATTCTTTTTCGATATTCTCTCTGGCGGAACGAGATATATTTCCTCCTTCTTTGGCAATCTTTTTGCTTTCGGCAAATGTTTCTGGTCTACGGCTCTTTGAAATGGCGGTAGTGGAAACCTCAGCCAACATATTCAGCACCAATTCCAAATTGGTCATATTGTCACGTAGGTTTTCCTTTTTTAGTCCTTTAATGTCCTTGTATTCACGTACGCTCATGCCACTCCAAGCGCGTGTCATTTCGTTGGTTAGAATGGCATATTCAGATTCTTGCTCTATACCTCGCGCTTTCCACTCGTCGGTTAATTCTTTGCGCATCTCAATGGTCTGTAAACGTTGATTAATCCAGCCCTCGGTGTAACCCTTAGCGCGATAGTAATCGGCACCACGCAAAATGGCTTTTTCGGGATCTGCCATTTCTCCAAGCCGTTCGCTTCCTACCTGTGCCAGCCACATCTTAAAAGGCTCTGCCTTCTTACTCGGGATAGATTGTATTAGGCGCAAAGTATCTTTGGTGGCAAGGCATTTTTGAGCATGTAATTTGCCATCCGTGGAAAGGAATTGGTGGGGGGGACAATTTGTCCCCCTCACGAAAATGTCCAGTTCGGGGTCACGCTTACGTAGTTTCTTAAAGTAACCTGCAGGATCAACAGAGTCAGTAAGTATTTTTATAACATCATTTATACAAAAATACCATTCTTCTTTCTCGTTATCCCAGTAGGTACGCACTTTTTGCGTTTCAAATAGTTTTATTGCTTCTTGTTGTGACATGACAATCTTACAATTTTCTGCAAAAGTACTGCTTTTTTTTGAGATATGCAAATTTTGGTTTGATTTTAGGTAAAAAAAAGAGGGCGAAACTTGCGTTCCACCCTGAATGTTTACACAACGGAATAAT
>JAKSNM010000025.1 GCA_024399785.1 Paludibacteraceae bacterium | reverse complement strand
CGTAGGGCTACATTTACTTTGCGCATATCGAGGTTTTGCGCGTAAATGTTCTTATCTCGTAAACTCGAACGATTATTTCGCCCTCCGCTTTGGATTTCGGACGCCGCCTTGCGAAAAGCAATTCTTAGCCTAAAGGCACGACTTGTTTCGCAATTCCCCCGAAAAATACACATATTTTTATTAAAATAGGCAAATTCGTGCCACTAGGCATACGCCTTAGATAGTCGTTTTTCTATCGTCTTTTGTGTGCAAGCACCCACATACGCTATAAAAAACACCTATTTATAGATTAAAAATCTATTTTGTGGCACTTATATTTGCCTATTCCAAAAATTCTTCGTATCTTTGCAGTCAAATTTGTAATTTAGAAATTATGGGTCTTTTTTCATTAACACAAGAAATAGCTATCGACCTCGGTACAGCCAACACGATCATCATGGTAGATGACCAAGTGGTGGTAGATGAGCCTTCGGTGGTAGCCATTAGTGCCGCTGACAACAAAATGGTAGCGGTAGGGCGCAAAGCGCAGCAAATGATCGGTAAGGGCGGCAACATCATCCGCACCGTACGCCCTCTGCGTGACGGCGTGATTGCTGACTTCTACGCTTGCGAAATGATGATTCGTGGCATGATTAAGATGATGCCACACTCGTCACGTCTATTCTCTCCCAGCATCCGCATGGTGGTGTGCATCCCTTCGGGCTCTACCGAAGTGGAGATACGTGCCGTGCGCGATAGTTCCGAACACGCTGGCGGTAGAGATGTTTACATGATCTACGAACCTATGGCTGCGGCTATCGGTATGGGCATTGATGTAGAGAGCCCAGAAGGATGCATGGTGGTAGATATAGGTGGTGGTACTACCGAGATTGCTGTCATCTCGCTGGGTGGCATCGTTACCAATAAATCCATCAAGATAGCAGGTGACGATTTCAATGCTGATATCGTAGAATATATGGGTCGCATGCACAATATCCGTATCGACGAACCTACGGCTGAACGTATTAAAATAGCCGTTGGTAGTGCTATACCCGAGTTGGCAGAGCCACTAGACGACTTTATCGTAGTGGGTCCTAACAAAGTGACTGCCCTGCCTATGCGTGTGCCTATCTCCTATCAGGAGATTGCTCACTGCTTGGAAAAATCCATTGCTAAGATAGAAAACGCTATTCTGCTCGCTCTCGAAACTACTCCTCCTGAGTTGTATGCAGATATCGTTAAACGCGGTATATGGCTCACAGGTGGTGGCGCCTTGCTGCATGGCTTGGCTGAGCGACTCACCGCCAAAATCACCATCCCGTTCCATGTGGCTGAGGATCCTCTCCACTGCGTAGCGCGTGGTACAGGCGTAGCGTTGAAGAATACCCAAAACTTCAGCTTCCTGATTCGTTAAGGACCGATTAATCGACTCACCGATTCACCGATGCGAAATCTGTGGCAGTTCATAATCAATAACATCCACCTCCTACTGTTTCTACTGTTGGAGGTGGTGGCTTTTTTACTGATTACCCACTATCAGCCCTATCCCAAATCTACCCTTATCACCTCTGCCAATCAATTGGTAGCTGGCGTGAACGAGACGGGCGATAATGTGGCTGCTTATTTCCATCTGCGGCAAGACAACGATGCACTCAATAGCGAGTTGGCTAATCTGCAAATGCAGATGCAAGACCTCCAAAACCAGTTGGAGTATTACCAAGAGACAAGCGCTCTGCCTGACTCTACTCGCTACCACTATGCGCACCTGGGCTACCAAGTCATACCTGCCAAGGTGATTGACCTCACTACGCACCAGGAGCATAACTACCTCACCCTCAACAAAGGCTTGCGCGATGGCGTGCAGTCTGGCATGGGTGTCATTGCCAACGGCAGCGTGGTTGGTGTGGTCAACCAGGTGAACGACTATTTCTCTCTCGTTGTGCCTATCATCCACACCAACATCAATATCTCCGCACGTATCCACAAGACCGACCAGATAGGTTTCACCCATTGGTTGGGACACGATATCCGCCACGTGCAACTCATGGAGATAGGGCGACATGTCCTTGTCTCAGAGGGCGACACCGTGCTCACAAGTGGCATCACAGCTACTTTTCCCGAAGGACTCATGGTCGGAGTGATGGATAGGGTGAACCTGGACGAAGGCGACAACTACTACAACATACGTTTGCGCCTCACTACCGATTTCCACCATCTGCGCTATGTGCAGATACTCAACAACACTTTGTCGCCCCAGTTAGATAGTCTTTATAATGAATAATATCCTGCGTCATAGCATCCGTTTCATCGTGGTCATCCTCTTGCAAGGACTACTCATCAACAACCTGCATTGGCTGGGTGTGTTCCATCCATATATTTATATCCTGCCCCTGCTTGCCTTGCCTGTGTCTCTTCCCCGTTGGGCAGAGATGTTGATAGGAGCCGTCTTGGGTCTATTGATGGACATGATTTGTTCTACCGCAGGCGTCCATATGGCGGCTACGGTCGCTGTGGCATATTTCCGTCCGTTGCTGATCCAACGCCTTGTGCAAGATGCACAACGTATCTCTACCCAAATGTGCTCGCTCACAATGGGAGATTGGCAATTCCTCACCACATTGGGTGTGATGATCACTTTCCACCACTTGCTCGTTTTCCTGCTCGAAGCTTGGAGCCTGCAACACCTGTGGTGGCTCATTCTTACTACGCTGCTCAGTAGTCTGATCACGTTCCTGATAGGTTTTCTATACGATAGGACACAACGATGATCAACGATACCTACTATAACCGAAGATATGTGATAGCGGGCATCGCTATTCTGGTGGTGGCTATCTATATCATTCGTCTGTTTAGTTTACAAATCATCGATCAGTCGCGCCGCGAAAAAGCCGACAACAATGCCCTGGTGCGCCAGCCTGTCTATGCTTCGCGCGGACTCATCTACGACCGCAACGACTCCCTTTTGGTTTTTAATCAACCTATCTACGAAGTGGTTATCATCCTTCGTGAAATGGGTACGGACTTCGATACACTGGCTTTCTGTCAGGCTTTGCAAATAGATACAGTGGACTATCGCTTGCGCCTTGAGCAAATCTCTGACCGACGCAAGAATCGTGGTTTCTCGCGCTATACGCCACAAGTCTTTATGGCCAACCTGAAAAAAGAAGATGTCAGTCTCTTGCAAGAGCGACTCTACCACTTCCCAGGCGTCTCTATCCGCGAACGTACCTTGCGTGACTATACCTACAACGGTGCCTCCCATATCCTGGGCAGCGTGGGTGAGGTCAACCAACGTGACCTGGAACGTGACCCCTACTACCATCAGGGCGACTACTCGGGGCGAGATGGTGTAGAGAAACAATACGAAGTGGCCCTGCGTGGCTACAACGGAGTTGAGGTACTCATGCGCGACAATCGTGGACGCATCTGTGGCTCCTACCACGATGGCGAACTCGACCAATCTGCGGTAGCAGGCACCAACCTGCACCTCGGTATAGATATCGAACTGCAACTCCTCGCCGAAGCCGAGATAGGTGAACATATAGGTAGTGCTGTGGCTATCGAACCCGCCACGGGTGAGATACTTGCTCTGGTCAGCATGCCAGGATGGGACCCTAAATCCCTCGTGGGCAAGGTGCGAGGCAAGAACTATTCCGCCCTGCTCAACGACCCCTCTAAACCTCTCATGAACCGTGCCACACAGGCTATGTACCCCCCTGGCTCTACTTTCAAAACCCTGCAAACCTTAGTGGCACTCCATCAAGGTGGCATTACTCCCAATACCCAATATCCCTGCAACGGACCCCAATCGACACCAATCAAATGCACCCACCACCACGGCTCACCTGTGGACCTCGGCATGGCTATTGAGCAGAGTTGCAACCCCTACTACTGGTGCGCGTTCCGCGACCTGCTGCAAATGGATGGTTATGGCAAAAACAACGCTGCCTTCCGCCGCCGCTATGAGCTATGGCGAGAGGACATCATGCGCTTTGGCTTGGGGCAGAAATTCGAGGATTCAGATGTACCTGACCAAAAATCAGGCTCCGTACCTTCTACCAAACTCTACGACCGCTTCTACGGCAAGACAGGCTGGAAAGCTATCACGATCCGTTCTCTCTCCATCGGGCAAGGTGAGGTGCTCGTTACCCCCCTGCAACTCGCCAACCAAGCCGCTTGCATCGCCAACGAAGGCTACTATATATCCCCTCACCTCTTGCACAACGACTCTACCTATCTCCTGCCCGACAAACGTCACGAAACAGGCATCGATAACGCCTATTTCAAAATCGTAAAAGACGGCATGGAACGTGTGATGACCCATGGTACAGGACGTTGGCACAATATCCCCAAGTGGCATATATGCGGCAAAACAGGCACGGTGCAAAACCCCCATGGCAAAGACCATGCTATCTTCATTGGCTATGCCCCAAAAGATAACCCCAAGATAGCCGTTGCTATTGCTGTGGAGAATGTTGGATTTGGTGCTACGTGGGCGTGCCCAGTGGCTGTGAAAATGATTGATTTATACCTGCAAAAACACTATCCCGAACTGGCAGATGAGGAAGAACAAGAAACAGAAAACAAGAAACAAGAAACAGACGATGAATCAAAGGAATAATATATGGAGTGGAGTAGATTGGATCACGATTATCCTCTTTCTCGCCCTGGCTATCTTTGGTTGGATGAATATCTACGGGGCAGGGTATAGCTTTGAGCAGACCAGCATTTTCTCCTTCTCCAACCGTGCAGGTAAACAATTTGTCTGGCTCCTCACAGCGCTCGTTATGGGTTTTTGCATCCTCATGATTGACGAAAAAACTTACGATATACTCGGCTATTGGTTCTACGGAGCTACGATCCTTCTCTTGCTCATTACACCTTTCCTCGCCCACGATATCAAAGGCTCCCTCTCGTGGATCACTCTCGGCCCCGTCAGTCTTCAACCTGCCGAATTTGCCAAGTGCTTCACCGCGATTGCTATCGCCAAATACATGGGCCGTTATGGCTACCGAGTCGAGACATGGAAAGACCTTGTAATACCTGGAGCTATGGTACTACTACCTATGGTTATCATCATGTTCATGCAAAAAGAAACAGGCTCGGCACTCGTCTTCCTGGCTTTTCTTTTACCTTTCTATCGTCAGGGCATGACGGGCAAAATCATGGTAGCAGGCCTGGTGGCTATTATCGTGGGTGTGATTGTACTTAAATTTAATCTCCTGCCCGATTCGGTCATAGATAAGTTCTTACAACCGCACCAAAAAACACGTATTGAGGTACTCTTGGGCAACAAAGAGGACCCTACTGGTGCAGGCTATAATGTTAATCAATCGCTCATAGCCATCGGCTCGGGCGGCTTCTTTGGAAAAGGATATCTTAAAGGAACACAAACCAAACTCAAGTTTGTGCCTGAACAGGATACGGACTTTATTTTCTGTACTGTTGGTGAAGAGTGGGGTTTCTTTGGCTCTCTGTTGGTGCTACTGGCTTATCTGGCCTTTATCCTGCGGCTCATCATGATTGCCGAGCGTCAGCGGGATATCTTCTCGCAGGTCTATGCCTATTCGGTAGCAAGCATCTTCCTCTTCCATCTTACTATTAATGTCGGCATGGTGTTGGGCCTCTTGCCCGTAATAGGCATCCCCCTGCCTATGTTCAGCTATGGTGGTTCCTCTTTGTGGGGTTTCACCTTGCTACTCTTTATTCTCTTGCGCCTTGACGCCTCTCGCGTAAACAAGTTGTATTAATTAATCCGCAAGATTTTGAAACGGCTGGTCTCTATCATGAAAAGTAGGACTGCGGCTATGCTAGGTATCATATTTCTCCATGCTAAAAGATGGAAGTGATACGCTGAGTGTTGTCGCATTACAAACATCCAAACTATAGGCACAATTGCCAAAGCGAGCAGATATAGATTTGGAAGAATCTCTTTGGGCTTTATAGAACAAATCCAAATAATCCCTGCTATTACCATTGGCAACCAAATAAAGGGCTCGCATAGCAACTCGCCAACTCGTTCAAAAATCGTAGTCCACGTATAGAAATCATCGTTGTATCCATAACTGCGAACGCGACCATTATGGAAACCAGATTCTATGACGTTTAAATCGGTTGCAAGCGTACCTATAACCCATTTCATGAACCAAAAACCAAAGTACCCGATAAACCAAATGGCAAGTAGTAACGCCACGTGTTTGTAAAAACCTTTATCTTTTTTCGCGAGCAGGCAATAAGTTAAGAGAGGAAACAGCAAACCTATCATTGGGGCTGTCAGTAAATCTAAATAAGAAGAAGCACAACCTGCTATTAGCATTACTCCTCCAGACCATCTGATGTCCTCGCATATATGTGGCACGCTTAGTAGTACGATTGACGCTATTAAACCCACAAAATAGATTGATGAGAATTGAGGCGAGATACCTACTTGCGGAAAATAACAGCACAAGATTGGCAGACAAACCCCTAACGCATAGACAACCCCTTTTCGTTGTGTCCACAAACTAATACATAGCAATACGACGAAAGATAACATAATTAAAGTAAATGTACGAACCATACTCCAAGTTCCACAAGCCAGCATGGGTCGTAACCAAATCAAATAACCATGCCAGTATCGTGCATAATCTCTTACTGGCAAATCGTCCCCCTCTCCGTTTGCTATCTTGCTTAAATCTTTAATAGGATCTCCTGAAAACGGAAAGTCGCAACGCATCGCAGATTGAAAAGGTTTATCTTGGTCAATCATCATGGCTTCTTCTGCCATTAACGCATCTGTAAAATGGTCTTGAGCAGAATAATGATTATCATTGCGAACGCCTAACATTTCTTGAGGCACTGTGAATAATGGAGCCGATTCCAGTACATGATTGCGCACGGGTTCATTTGGAACAAGTGCCGAGAGAACCAATAATAATATTCCTACGATGAGTGTTCCCACAAAAAGTCCACTCCAGATTAAAACATTTTTTTTCATTTCATTAAAAGTTCAAATAATTGTTTATGTTTTTGGGTGATGACTTCGAGTACAATTCCGCAGAAAAAGAACATAAATCCAAGCAAAGCCAACATACCACTTACAATCAGTGTAGGGAACCGTGGCACTAATCCTGTGGAAAGATAGTCAATAAGTACAGGAATAAAAAGCCCTAAGGAAACAAGCAAGAACACAAGGGTGATAGACGAAAAAAAGAGTAAGGGCTTATAGTTGCAAAAAAGACGGGCAATAGTCATCAGTACCTTAAAGCCATCGCTAAAAGTATTCAGTTTGCTTATACTGCCACGGGGACGGTTGCGATATTGTATAGGAAGCTCTTCCAATAGGAAATTCTTATCCAACGCATGTATGGTCATCTCGGTCTCTATCTCAAATCCTTTGGACATAACTGGGAAATTCTTAATAAACCTACGGCTGAATGCTCTATACCCCGACATCACATCTCTCACTTCTGCATGAAAAATCTGGTTAATCAGTTTCTGCACCAATGAGTTTCCAAAATTATGAAACGGACGGGTATTCTCTTTAAAATAGGACAAAGACAATCTGTCACCTACTACCATATCTACCCCTTTGTTTAGCACCAAGTCACACATTTGTCTGGCATTCTCTGCTGGATAAGTATCATCCCCGTCTATCATCAAATAGCAATCGGCATCTATATCCCAAAACATCGATCGAATAACATTTCCTTTGCCTTGGCGATACTCATATTTAACTATTGCGCCTGCTTTACGGGCAAGTTCATCAGTGTGATCCTGTGAATTGTTGTCATATACGTAGATATCAGCCTCAGGCAAGACTTGTTGAAAATCTCTAACAACTTTCTCAATGGTTGCACTTTCGTTATAACAGGGTATCAATACCGCAATACTTTTACTACTGTTCATAATGGTATATTTTTAATTACGCATTGGCGATTCATCACGCGTCGCTCGCGGTCAAAAATCCAGCCCCATTTGTTGAAGTATTTGCACATCTCAACCATGTGTATCCAGGTCATTTTCCAACTGTGGTACGATGCCCTCGCATGGTCATGTACTATAGTCACCGCAGGGTAATAAAGCGTCAAATAGTCCCGATGTATCGTGCGCGTCAGGTCTATATCCTCAGGGTACATGAAATAGCGCTCGTCAAACAGCCGTGCTTTTAGCACCGCCTCTGTACGCAATAGCATAAAGCAGCCGCTCAGATACGGCACGTTCATCGGTCGATTATAGCCACTACTCCTTAATTCATAGCGCGCGTTGCGCCTGCGCATAAGGCATTTGGGTAGAAAACGTCTGCCAAATACATCCAATGGTGTGGGCAATAATTTGCATAAATACTGCAACTCACCATTGGGATAAACCACCTTCGGCATCAAACTGCCCACTTCCGTGTGCGACTCCATAAAAGCATATAAGCTATCTAGGTCCTCTGCCTTGATCCACACATCGGCGTTCATTACCAAATGAAAAGGTGTTTTCCATCTAACACTTTGCCGTATCGCTATATTATGCGCCCTGCCATAGCCGAGATTCTCTCCTTCGTTCCACTGATACGTCACCTTTTTATCCCAGTCCTCTGGTTTGAAAGGTGTTGGAGAAGAGGTGTTGTCCACCAGATAGATTTTTCTTACACACGTGGCACGCACCAACTCCTCGCACAAGTTTTTCACCTGTGCCCAATCGGGGTCATATAGCACGATACTGACATTAAGCATTTCTGTGGCGAATAAACTGTTTGAGTTTACGCATGTTCTTACATAAGATAGTGATTGGTACATTCATCTTATGCATCTTCATCGCACGTATATCCTCTTTCGTTTTCATGCACATCGTGCGGATATTCCGATTACTTATTCCTCCTGTCTCCATCTTGATAATCACTTCAGGCAGGTACGTCTTTTTCAATTCACGCATTGTAAAGGCCCTCAGGATGAACTCATAATCCGCCGATATACGAAAATCTGTGCGGTAATTCCCCACTTTCTCAAATACTTCTTTTTTGCAATACAAGGTGGGGTGGGGGGGCATCCAACCCATCGTTATCTCCCACTCACGAAACGGGTTACTCTTCCAGTAGCGAACTATCCTTGGGGGGTTATGCTCCAACGCATCGTATTTACAATACACCAGGTCGCCGTATAGGATATCTGCATCCTCCTTCGTGATATGTTCTATCACACGCGATATGGTTTGGTTGTTCTCCAACTCATCGTCCGAGTTCAGTAGCCCTATCACGTCGCCTGTGGCCAATGCGATGCCCTTGTTGATGGCGTCGTATATACCATTGTCTGGCTCGGATACATAGCGTATATTGGGGTACTGTGCTGCATATTCCTTGATGATATTCAGCGTCGAGTCTGCCGACTCACCATCTACTATGATATACTCTATATCCTTATAGTCCTGTCTGCATACGCTACGAATCGTTCGCGTCAGCGTTCGCGCTGAGTTGTATGTTACAGTGATAATACTAATTTTCATATCTTTATTTTATTATTCTTTCTTTTTTCTTGCTGGCTGGGTTGCCTTGATAAATACCGAACGCATCCAGTTGCTTGGTGGCTACACTACCGCTTAGCACTACTGCACCTTCCTCTATGTGACAAGGGGCTAACACGGTCGCCTTCGCGCCTATCCAGCCTCCATCCTCTATCGTTATCTCCCCTGTCAATAAATCAAACGTGCAAGAGCAGTAGTCGTGGTTGCCACATTCCAGCAACGCCCCCTGCGAGATGCACACGTTCTTACCTATTCTTACTTCTGCCAGATTGTCTATCCACACCCCTTCTCCTATCCAACTGTTATCCCCTATCTCCAATAGCCAGGGGTACTTGATATTCACTCTTGGTTTGATCACTACGTGATGGCCCACCTTCGCGCCAAACCAGCGCAATAAAGTGCGCTTCACCGCATAACTGGTCGCCAGCGGGCACTGAAAAAACATCCCATTCACGATATACCATAGCCCTCTCACTGCAAAACTGCGCCCAGGATAGTAGCCGTTCTTGTTATAATGCGATAGATCAATCTCAGGTCTCATATACAAAATTCGGTTTATTACGTTTTCCCAGCAACCATTCGTATAGTTGCTGCATTTGTTGATAGATATATGTTGGATTATATTGCGTGCAAATCAGTTCTCTACCTCGCTCTCCCATTGCCTCTTGCTCTGCCTTCCCCATCGCCATCACCTCTGTCATCACGTCTTTAATATGCTCCACATCGGCTTCGCGCCACCAGCCACATCGGTATGTGTTCAGTTCCTCCCACGGCGTGTGCAGCCCAGCAAACACAGGTGTTCCGCATAGCAACGCTTCGGGCACAATCATGCCAAAGTTCTCAAAATCACTCGGTACAATCAGCGCCGACAACTGCCTCAATGCCTCATACTTGGCTTTCCCCTCTACAAAGCCCATAAAACGTACATTCTCCAATTGTAGTCTCGTTACTTCATCGTGTAAATACGCCTCATAGTCTGCCTCTCCCGATCCCATGATCACTACCTCGCTCCGTCTCTGTTCCTCCTTTGTCAGTCTTGCCATCGCCTGCAGTACATACTCCACATGTTTCCGTGGGTGCAGCCTGCCTAAAAAACCGAATTGTATCTTCTCTCCGCTTTTGCGTTTGTCCAATTCAGCAATCTGTTCGGGTATAGCTACTGCATTGCCTATTACAGCCACAGGTCCCTTATACCCATAGGCACGTATTGCCTCCATCTCCTCTTTACAGGTGGCATGCAGACAGGTGGCATAATCCATATCCCTGTCAAACAGCGTCCATCCCAGCGCACGTTTCTTCCAGTACGAGTGCTGCAACGCTTGGGGATACAACATCCCGTGAGGAGTGACTACCAGTGGTTTGTTCTTCCTGCAAGCTACTACGGCAGTCACGTGGTTGCAATAGCGCCATAGTCCGTTGGTATGATAAATAGCTGCATCCGTCTCCCGTAATGCACGGCCTAGGTTCCGCGACCATCCAAAACTCATCTTCTCATCATTTTCTACAGCTGTTATCCATTGCTCTCCTGATCCCATCACTTTCTCCCCTTCCTCCTTCGGCTCTGTGACCACCAATTGAATAGATACGCCTTCTTCCTGCTCGTTCATACCCTTGGCCAGATCATACACACATGTCGATGTACCTCCGCCTTGCTGGCTAAACCTGTTCACCGTGTGTACGACAGATGTCTTGGCGAATAGTTCCACCCATTGGCGCATAGTGGCGTCTATGTCAAATCTCGCATGGGCATACGCATAGGCTTGTTGTCCCATCTTTTGGGCATGTTCTTCCTGCGCTATCTCCTCTGCCATAGCGCGTGCCAGACCCTCTACATCCCCTAAAGCGACTAGTCGGCCTCGCTCGTCTCTCTCGCCTATCAACTCTTTTGGACCCTGTTTACAGTCCATCGCGATGCAGCATAGCCCGCAACTCATCGCTTCCATCAGGGCCAAAGGCAGACCTTCATAGCGTGAAGACAGCACAAACAACCTGCTCTGCATATACTCCTCTTCCAACTTCTCTGCTACCCCGTTCATCTCCACACGGTCTCTCAACCCCAGTTCCTCTATCTGCTTTTCCAATACTATACGTTGGCTCCCTTCGCCGCATATCTTCAATGTCCATTCGGGATACTTTTCCGCTATCTTGCCCCAAACTTCTATCAGCCAATCAAAGCCTTTCTGCCTCTCTAGTCGTCCTACGGCCAGTACTTGTTTCTTGTCGTGCTTACCTATCTGTTCAGGCATCATGCTGCATGGGTTGGCTATCACCGCTATATTCCTCACGCCTTGTTCACGCCACGCTTGTGCATCGGCTTGGGTCAGCACCACCAGCTTATCCATCTTTTTCACATGCTTTACCAAAGCCTGTGTCAGTCCCTTGCCTGCCAGTCGCCACAAGAGTCCCTGATGCGTCTGCGCCAGCCATTGAGCACGATAGTCCATCGCAAAATGTATCTCTGCTATCTTTCTGCACTTTGCCTTCGCCTTACCCAGCCACTCTATCTCCTTGCCGCATAGCGACACACATACATCTACATCGTGGCTGTTCACCCATTCGGTCCATAGTGCCTCATACTGCTTCTGCTTGCGGCGGTGCTGCATCCATTTCTTGCCGATGGGCAATCTATAGTCGGCATTAAAATCTATGTTCCACTCCACTACCTCTATACGCTCATGCAACGGAAAATAGTTCCTTGCTTTCCCTTCGGGCACTACCTCCGTGGTCATGATTGTTATCTCCCAGTCGGTGTGCTCGGCCAGCCAGTTCACTTTCTGACTCAGCACCCGCTCCATCCCTGCTGCGTTATACAGCCCTGGTAGGCAATACACTATGCGCATGTCGTTGCCTCCTTTCTCCTGATTCGTTGCACCAGCCACAGCAGCACCATTGTCCAAACAATCGTTCGTGGGTCATACAATAGCGGCGCACGCGGATAGATCACCGCATGACCTACCATCAGCATATAAAACACGTTCCAGTAGATATTCTCCTCCGCGCGGTAATACGCTACGCGAATCAATGCACCTATTCCCCACATAATCAAACACATCCCTGCTATTCCAAAACCGCGATAGGCCTCGCCTACCATATTGGTTCCTGTTCCCCAATGCGCTCCGCGGCCCAATAGGATATAGCTTGGCAGGTCTCCGCCGTGCAGCAGTTCTTTGGCTTCGCCCATATAGTCCGCCAGCCAGGTGCCTAACTTAGGGATAGGCGACACCAGGTCCAACAGCAACCCATGCAACCACGTGCAGTCGTGGCTATTGCCCCAATCTACCAGCACATACAGGTTGATGGCGTTGATACTCAGGTCCTCAAATACATCAAATACCGACACAATCTGCTTATCCCCTACGCCTCCTACCCCTGCGCGGGTCTGCACAATCACAAACAGCGCCATTGCACCTGCCAGCATGATACATGCTACCTGCCATCCTTTCAATCGGTAGATATACCAACTATAGCTCACCAGCAATACAATGACCAAACTGATGCTAAACTGTCTGCTGCCTGTGCTCAACAATACGGCGATAAAAACACCCAGTACACCCAGATAGCTCCGCCTGTGCCACTCGTCCAATCGAAAAACCATCGCGGCCATCAGCAGTGCACCGATGCTGAATATATTATTAAAATAGCTGTATATACCTACGTCCCTCAGGTCCTTTCCTCCGCTATACACATCCTTTAGTGCCGTATATCCTCCTGTGGCGATAAACAGCCCAAATCCTACTATTGCTACTCCGCATAAGATACGAAAAGTCTCTATCTCCACCATTGCCTGCTTCGTAAACCTGGGTTCCTCTTTCTCTCTCCAACCCGTTATACCTACCATATAGCAACTATAGGCCAGATAGGCCATCGCCGTTGCTTGGTTGATCACCTGCCGATTAAAATCCATTATAAAAAACGACCAATGGGCATAGATGGGTGCGTATATCACAGGGTAACCGAAGTTCACGAAGAAAAAACTAATCATAAAGAATAGTTCAAACCGTACCCAGTTCGTGTGCTTGCCCAGGGCTAACCAGCAGGCGTTCTGTACAATATACAGCACTGCCAGTCCCATACAAAAAGTATAGTCATACCCCTCGGGTGCCAGATAATAGGCTATCAGGCCTAGTACCACACATACGATATTGATCCATCTCTCTATCATGCTAGTCGTGCTCGTAGGTGATAGAGCCGTATCTTCATGCGCTCCCATAGGTTTAGTCCCAATTGCTCGCGATACATTGCGTAGATAGCCAGGTCTTCGCGCGTGTTCGCTCCTGTCCTGTTCGCCCTGTTCGATACTTTCTCAGGGTGCTGTCTAAATCCGTTTAACGCTGTGGGGCAATAACTCACATAGCCTTGTAGCGCCATCTCTATCCAAAACTGTCTGTCGCCACTGGCTCTATATTTCATACATTGGTCTCCTATCTCCATTGCTGCGCTGCGGCGCATCACTACCGCACTGGCGTTACAGATGAAGTTATATCCCAATAAATACCGCCGTATAAACTCCTTCCCATCCATCACAAACCCTTTTTGCCATTTTCTATATACGCGGCTCAGTAGTGTTTGTCCCTGGTTGTCTATCCATCGCGATGCGCAAAAACTGATGCTCACTCTTTCGTCCTTTTCCATCGCTGCTACCAATGTGGATACCAGTTGTGGCTCGGCTACATCGTCGCTCTCTGCTATCCATATATACTCCCCCTTCGCCATCGCGATTCCTTTTTTCCATTGTGCAAAGGTGTTGCCGCTATTGTGCGTGTTCACTACCAGTGCGCTTACCTGCTCCCGTTGGGCATACCGTTCTAAGATAGCCTTGCTCTCGTCCGTAGAGCAGTCGTCCAACAGGATCACCTCATAGTTGGGGTAATCTTGTTTGAAAATGCTCTCCAATCGTTCTTCTAGATAGGGAGCGTGATTATAGTTGGGTACAATTACAGAAACCTTTGCTGCCATGCTCAGATATACTTCGCCAGTTTCTTTCTGTTGTCCCAGCACCATACACCGATGCCTAGCAATAACGTCAGGACTAGTGGCATTTTCCATCGGCTGGGTGCTACTTTTTGGTAACTAAAACTGGGTGCTGCTACTACGGCAAATGCGGGAGAGTAGATCATCTGTGCTTTATACACTACCTCTTGGCGGGCAAACGATGTGTAGATAGTTTCTTTCTCTTTTGTTCTATCTTGTTCCCACTCCGCTTTGGCTTGGGCGGTGGCGGCGCTTAGCTGAGCCAGTGCCTCCTCCATCTTGCCTTGCTGATAGGCCTCGATATACTTTTTCAGTTGTTCCTCTACGTTTTCAGCTATCGTTGTGGCTACTAGTGGATCGTGGTCTGTGCAGGTGATGGTCACTAGTCGTGTCTCATAGTCCAACTCTGCTTTTATCGCTTTAGACAGACTTTTCTTTATTGCCTCTTGCCCTCTGTTTTTCCAGTGTATGCGCTGGTCCTCTATGTGTTCTGCTTCCTTTTTCTGGGGTTTGCTCTCGCGCAGGCAATAGTCCTCATAGCGTCCTTCCCAACTGCCGTCTATCGTGCGTACGTTCATGTCCAGCAGTCCTTGCAAGAAGGCGTCTGAGTGAATGATTGTGCCGTAGGCTTCCTCGTCTATTGCGTTCTCTGTGCGTAATATACCCAGGTCGTATGCCTCGGGTTGGTGCATCGTCATGGCGCGGTAACCGTCTTTCACACGCTCGGTCTCCCGGGCTACTACAAAACTACTTGCGTAGGTCTTTTTTAGTAAAAACGTACTTCCTACTAGGGCTATAAATACGATAGGCAGTCCTATCCAATAAAACCATTTCTTCATTATTCTTTGATTATTATTTATTTTTCAAGCCCGCAAAGATACACTTTTTTTCTCACATATACAAATATTTGTAAATATATTTACAAAATTCGCCAATTATTCCACAAAAAAAGTCTAGAACTTTCGTCCTAGACTTTTGTTATATTTACCCAAAGCACAACTTAAGCTTCTGCTTGTGCTTCTTCGGCGGGAGCTTCCTCGCCGTTAGCTTCTGCCTCTGCGGCTGCGGCTTCTTGAGCAGCTTCTTGTGCTGCAGCAGCTAGTGCGTCTGCTTCGGCTTTGCGTTTAGCGGCTATTGCCTCGGCTTTGGCTTTGTTGCTCTCTTGCTCAGCGGCTAGAGCTTTTTTAGCAGCAGCTATTTTCTTGTCTGCTTCCTCTTTGCTGATTTTGCCGTTTTTAGCATCTTTCTCGGCTTTCCAAGCGTCAAATTTCTGTTGTGCTGCGGCTTCGTCAAATGCGCCTTTCTTTACGCCACCTTGCAGGTGCTTCATTAGCATCACGCCTTCGCCAGACAGAATGAAACGAACGGTGTCGGTAGGTTCAGCACCTACGTTTACCCAATACAATGCGCGTTCGAAGTTCAGATCTACTTTAGCGGGGTTGGTGTTAGGGTTGTAACTACCAATGCGCTCAATGATACGACCGTTACGTGGGGAACGACTGTCTGCTACTACAATGTGATAGTAAGCGTAGTCTTTGTGGCCATGACGAGCCAAACGAATTTTTGTTGCCATTTTTTTGTTGTTTTTGTGAGGTGTGGATTACTCGAATCCTCCTCTGGTTAATATTAAGTAACATGCTCTGTTTTCGGTAACCACTCCCCCTATTGGCGATAGGGTTTATCGGTGTGCCCGGAGGCACCTCGACCGAAAAAAGCCCGCAAAATTACTACTTTTTTTCCAATCTACCAAATTTTTATGACAATAATTTGATATTTATGTCAAATTTGGGCATTTTTGGGGGTTTGTTGTCGGTTTGTCAGCAAAAGAGAAGCACAAAAAATTTAGAATCGATAGCGCAGAGCTGCTCCTAGTGCCCAGTCAAAAAAACTGAATGAGTCTATCGATGGATATTTTTGCAGGTTACCATCTGCATCTTCCCATTCGCTAGCATCGGACGATAGAGAGAATAGTCCATAGCCCATCCGAAACTCTACACCCAAGGTCAGGGGTGCTTTCTTAAATGCTGCTTCTATACCGCCTATGCCGTTCACACCAAACTTGAAAGCCAAGTTGTTGTGACGAACTTTGCTTTCTTTATAATCTGTTACATTCCCATTCCCATCGGTTATGGTAACGTATTTCATGTTATATCCCATCATGTCCCACGATGTGCTACCATCCATCAAACCTACACTCACACCACCGCCTGCTAGCCAATCTAGTGTACCCCAGTCTAGTTGAGCAAAACTGCGTTGATACACAATATTGGGATTTAGTTCAAAGGTGTAGTACACCAATGTGTAGTCTTTCTTTATGGAGAAATCCAATTCGTGATGTTGTGGATAGCGTACATGGGTGTCGCCAGGCACACCCATAGTGCTTATTCGCACTCCTAAGTCGGTTTGCAGGGCCAGACCTTCCACTCCGAAGATAAAGCCTTTCCAACTTATTCCATTCATTCCCCCTGCTTCTATGCCTACACCGTGGGTATAGTCGGCTGCGGTGGCTAGCAGACCTATAGTGCATGCCACCATCGTTAGTAATACTTTTTTCATAGGTTTGTGTCTATTGTTTGTTTTCGGCTGCAAAATTACACTTTTTCCCCCATATATGCAAATTTTTTATTCCCAATATAGCATAATCACCCTATAAACTCGCCCGCAATAGCAGATGTATATCCGTTTTTGTTGGTTTGGCGGCTTTGTCCCACGTGGGGTGATAGATGGTCTCGCTCACCCGCAAGTACATAGCCACTTGCTTGCATATCTGATACCGAAAATTCAAATATGCCCTGCCCCCTACGCCATAGCTGGCGGGTATTGAAAAGGCATATAGCACATCGTTTTCGTAGATATAAATACGGTTGTCCCATTGGCGAATATCAAAAGCCTGCAATCGTAATTGCAGTGTGATGGGCACTTTTTGAAAACTATAATGCACGTCCTGCAACACGCTGGCACCCCAACTGAATCCCCGTTCTGTTTTGTTCACAAAAGTGCCATCTAATTGGGTGCGTAAGTGCCAACCTCCTTGATTCCAATTCAGTTGATATCTGGCCGAATAGGTGTCGGTGTCGCCTTTGCGTTTGGCACGGGCTTTCCAATACATATTCATCTGCTCTGTGGTCTCCCAATCGGCTTGCACCATCGCATCCCAACCCAGGCTGGCCTGGGGTATGCCATACTTAGGACCTGAGAAGTAAAACAGGTCAAAATAGTTGGATAAGCGCCATTTAGGTATTAACTTGATCTCTGTGCCGATATACAGACCATTTTCGTCATTTACCTTGCTTGTCTCGGCAAAGGATTGGGCATGGTCGTTGTGGTAGGTAGGTGAGTAGTAATGGTACATCACTTGCAATCCTGCTCCATCCGCAGGATAAACCCTCATCCCTGCTATTGCGCCGTATCCCCAAATGGTGTCATACGAGGCTGCGGCTTCGCCAAAGACGTCCCATTTACCTCTTTTATAGCGAAAATTAGCACCAAACGCCGTTTGGGTAGAGTCTGCTTTGTGAATGTCCGATTTGGCGGTTAGTCCTATTTGCCAATAGCGTTGTCGATAGGTCACGTTGGTTCCCACAATGTGGTGCCACCACTCGTGTTGCTTTTTTTGTTCTTTTTTTATGGAATAGAGGGCAGACACATCTACGTTGCCCAATTGTAAGGTGGCGCCTATGCCATGCAGGTAGTCGTAATCATCGCTGACTGAACTGTATTTATGCAATCCCTCTGGACCGTTGGTGGAGGATAGGATATACGAACTTTTGCCTACATGAGCCTCTTCGCCCAGTACCAGTCCTTGTCCAAATTGTGCTTGGTAATTGCCCAATGTTAATGTCTTGAGGTGTGGGGATATATTGTTCAGTTCCACAAATCCGCCATAGTGTATTTTCTTCCAGTCTTCCCCTGCGCCACGTTGTAGAGTCACGCCTGCTTTTATTCTGTTTTTATAGTTGAAGCGGTAGCGAAAATTGCCGTAGAATGGGTCGCTCTTGTAGTTTTCTAGGTTGCGGGCATCGGTGCGAAGACTCAGTTCATGTTTGGCAAAACGAAACACCTCTTTGGCATACAGAGTGGGTTGTTGGTTGGCTGGACCTGCCACTAGGAAATACCGTAAGTCGCGTACTTCATAGTCTTTCAACCCTGGTACTAATTGCAATTCGGCGATATCGACCATAGGGTGTTTATCCACGTAG
>JAKSNM010000024.1 GCA_024399785.1 Paludibacteraceae bacterium | reverse complement strand
CTAATGAGCAAGGACTGAATGTACAACGTGCTGAAACGATATGGGAGGAAATGAAGCAGCAACCCCAAGTTCGGTAAACGAATATTTATTTTAGGAAATGAAGAAATAATAACCTATGAAACTATCAATCATTACAATCAATTTCAATAACGCTGCCGGGTTGAAAAAGACGCTCGATAGTGTCGCAGCACAGGACTTGTTGTCTATCCCCACTCTCCACTCTAATCTCTCCACTCTAATCTCTCCACTCACTATTGAACATATTATCGTGGATGGTGGTTCTACTGATGGCAGCATAGATGTAATCAAAGATTACGAATCGAACATTGCGCATCGTCAACTCTCCATCTTACTCAAGTGGGTGAGTGAAAAAGATAAGGGCATCTACAATGCCATGAATAAAGGCATCGAAATAGCCATGGGTAGAAGGGTAGTGGATTCCTTTAATCGTTCCGAGTTAATCGAAGACTCTAATCTCTCATCTCTAAACTCTAATCTCTCCCCCGACCACTACCTTCAAATTCTCAACTCCGGTGACTTGTTGGCATCCAATGATGTCTGCGCAAAGATGTCTGCGGCAATGTCGGAAAAGAACTATCCGGATATTCTCTATGGCAATATGATTAAGTTTTGGCCAGATGGGCATCAATTGAAAGATTCATGCAAAGGACCTCAAAAGTTGACTATGCTTTCTTTTTACCATGGTACACTCAACCATGACTCAGCATATATTCGTTTGTCTTTGTTTGATAAGTTCGGATTGTATGATGAAAATCTAAAAATCGTTAGTGATTGGGAATGGTATCTCAAGGCAATTCCATTGGGTGGAGTAGTACCAGTGTATGCACCAATTGATGTTACATTGTTTGATATGACTGGTGTTAGCGAGAGTAATACGGCATTTTGGAAAGTAGAACGCCGTCCTGTCTTAGAGCGTGAGGTTCCGGCTATGATTCTTGCCGATTATGACCGCTATGCGCGCGATATGCATATGATGGATCGTATTCGTCGCCATCATCTATATCCCCTTGTATATTTCATGGAACGAGTACTATTCAAACTGGAAAAATGGCACATTTTGAAATAAAATATAACGCAAATAAGATACAATGAAAACCGCATTAATTACTGGTATTACCGGGCAAGATGGCTCATATTTGAGCGAATTTTTATTAGAAAAAGGTTACGACGTACACGGTATCATTCGTCGTAGCAGCGTCGATTATCGCGAACGTATCGCCCATTTGGAGGGTACACCGCATTTCCACCTCCACTACGGAGATATGTCCGATTCAATGGGACTCGTCCAGATAGTTGGCAAAGTGCGTCCCGACGAGATTTACAACCTTGCGGCTCAGTCCCATGTGCAGGTCTCGTTTGATTCGCCGGAATACACTGCTGACTGCGATGCCACAGGTGTGCTGCGTATCCTCGAAGCTGTACGTCAGAATGGGCTTGAAAAGACCTGTCGTATCTATCAGGCCTCCACTTCTGAACTCTATGGCAAAGTAGAGGAGGTTCCACAGTCTGAAACCACACCCTTCCACCCGTATAGCCCTTATGCTGTGGCTAAACTATATGGCTACTGGATTGTTAAGGAATATCGCGAGGCATATAATATGTTCTGCTGTTCGGGTATTCTCTTCAATCATGAGTCCGAACGCCGTGGCGAGACATTCGTTACACGTAAGATAACGTTAGCAGCCGCACGGATCGCACAGGGTAAGCAGGATTGTCTCTATTTAGGTAACCTCTCATCGCTCCGTGACTGGGGCTATGCCAAAGATTACGTGGAGTGTATGTGGCTCATTCTGCAAAACAAGACGCCGGAAGATTTTGTCATCGCCACCGGTGTGCAGCATTCTGTGCGTGAATTTGCTACGCTGGCATTCCATCATGTTGGCATTGAACTGCGTTGGGAAGGTGAAGGTGCGGATGAACGCGGTATCATACAGACTCTATCTCCGTCCCTTTCCGCCCAAGGGCAAGGTGGAAATATGCTGAAGGAAGGGGATGTAGTGGTGCGTGTGTCGCCCGATTTCTACCGTCCTACGGACGTGGTCAACCTGTGGGGCGACCCCACTAAGGCCAAACGCGAACTGGGATGGAATCCTGCCAAAACGAGCTTTGAACAACTGGTTAAACTTATGGTAGAGAGTGATATGGACAAGGTTCGCAATGAGGTCATTCTCAGCCATGCCCGCACCAATCTCGCTGAATACTTAGAGAAAGGAATAGTGAAGTAGAGAGTAAAGAGTAAAGAGTAAAGAGTAAAGATTAGAGAGTAGAGTATGGAACAGGTACATGCATATAAGAAGTTGGCAGTGTATCAAAAAGCGGAGGAATTGACATTGTCGGTTTATATGTTGCTAAGAAAATACCCTATAGAAGAACGGTATGCGCTATGTGACCAGATTCGCAGGGCTGTTGTCTCTATTCCTTCTAATATAGCAGAAGGCATGAGCCGCTACTCTAATAAAGAAAAAATCCACTTCTTGGAGATTGCTTATGGCTCTCTAATGGAGATAGAATGTCAACTGTCTATTTCACAAAAATTAAATTATATAAGTAATATTGAATTAAAACAACTACAAAATCAGATATACGAGATTTCACGTATGTTATCCGGGTTACGCAGTAGCCTGCAAGATGATTCGGCAACAAACTCTAATCTCTAATCTTTAATCTCTAATCTTTTTTTTCTATGGAAAAAAACTCAAAAATCTACGTCGCCGGTCATCGTGGCATGGTAGGTAGCGCCATCGTGCGCGAGTTGCAACGACAGGGATATACCAATATTATCACCCGTACGCACAAAGAATTGGACCTTTGTCGTCAAGATCAGGTTGAAGCTTTCTTTGCCAAAGAAAAACCCGAGTATGTCTTCCTTGCTGCTGCTAAAGTGGGGGGAATAGTTGCCAATCAAAACGCATTGGCGGACTTTATGTACGACAATATGATTCTCGAGATGAACGTCATCCATGCTGCTTGGCAAAATGGGTGCAAGAAACTTGAGTTCCTCGGCTCGTCTTGCATCTACCCGCGTATGGCTCCTCAACCGATGTCGGAGTCATGTCTCTTAACTTCTGAGTTGGAAAAAACCAACGAGGCATACGCCTTGGCTAAGATATCCGGACTTAAGTACTGCGAGTTCCTCAACCGTCAGTATGGCACCGATTATATTTCCGTTATGCCCACGAACCTCTATGGCCCGAATGACAATTACCATCCCGAGCACTCGCACGTGCTTCCTGCGCTTATTCGTCGTTTCCATGAGGCAAAACAGAGTGGGGCAGAGTCCGTCACGTGCTGGGGCGATGGCTCACCGTTGCGCGAGTTCCTATATGTGGATGACTTGGCTAATTTATGCGTTTTCCTGATGAATAACTACAGTGGAAACGAGACCGTCAATGCCGGTACGGGCAAGGAATTGACTATCAAACAACTCACCGAATTGGTTGCCAAAGTTATTGGTTACGAGGGACGTATCGAGTGGGACACCACTCGTCCCAACGGCACTCCGCGTAAACTGTTGGATGTCAGCAAGGCCACTAAACTGGGTTGGACTTACCGTACTGAATTGGAAGACGGCATCCGCCTTGCTTATAAAGACTTTCTTGAAAACCCCATGCGGGCAGAACGATAAAACATATCTTTATGGAAATCTCTCAACGTGCACAGAATATGCCGCAGTCGCCAATTCGTAAATTGGCTAAGTACGCTGATGCAGCCAAGCGGAACGGCACCAAAGTCTATCACCTCAACATCGGTCAGCCCGATATAGCCACTCCCAAGTGTGCTTTAGAGGCGGTGCAACAGTTCACACCAGAGGTGCTGGATTACTCGCCCTCGCAGGGCCTCAAGTCCCTCCGCACCAAGATGGTGAGTTACTATGCCAACTACGGCATCGACCTCTCGCCCGACGAGATTATCATCACCAGTGGCGGTTCGGAGGCCATCATGTTCGCTTATATGGCGTGCCTCAATCCGGGGGACGAGATTATCGTTACTGACCCTAGTTATGCCAACTATATGGCCTTTGCCATCTCCTGTGGTGCCGTGGTTAAGAGCGTCAAGACCCATATCGAAGACGGTTTCAAACTGCCGCCCGTAGAGGAGTTTGAGAAGCAGATTACCGACAAGACGCGCGCCATCCTTATCTGCAATCCTAACAATCCGACAGGTTACCTATATACCAAGCAGGAGATGCGCCAAATACGCGATTTGGTGAAAAAATATGACCTCTATCTCTTCTCCGACGAGGTTTATCGTGAGTTCATCTATACCAAGCGCCCATATATCTCCGCGTGCCACTTGGAGGGCATCGAGGAGAACGTCATTCTCGTGGATAGCGTGAGCAAACGCTACTCCGAATGTGGCATACGTATCGGTGCGCTCATTACCAAGAATAAGCAGGTGCGACAGGCCGTCATGAAGTTCTGCCAAGCGCGTCTATCGCCTCCTTTGTTCGGTCAGGTCGTGGCAGAAGCGTCGCTTTCTACGCCCGAGGAGTATATGGAGGAGATGTACGATGAGTATTTGGCTCGGCGTAATTTCCTGATTGACCAACTCAACCAGATTCCCGGGGTATTTGCTCCCACGCCGATGGGTGCTTTTTACGTGATGGTCAAGTTGCCTATTGACGATGCCGAGAAGTTCTGCACATGGTGTCTCACGGACTTTAGTTACGAGGGGCAAACGGTCATGATGGCGCCCGGTACAGGTTTCTATACCAATCCGGATGACGGACGTGATCAGGTGCGTATGGCTTATGTGCTCAAGCGGGAGGAACTGGCCAAAGCTATGGTCGTTCTCCGCAAGGCCTTGGAGGAATACAATAGTTAATATCAACTTCGCCTAACTGCGATGCCCGACTCGTTGGAGCCGGGCATCTTTGTTAGGTTAGGTTTAATGGCAATGGCCGTATCAATCGACATCGATTATTTTGGTCTGTTGTGGCTCTTTCTCCGGCTTTGTTTTGGGTAGCGTGAGATAGAGTATGCCATTGTCCATTTTTGCCTTGATGTCATCGGCATCTACGTTGTCCGGCAACTGCATCGTCTGCTCGTAGTGCGAATAGTTGAACTCGTGTCTGAGGTACTTGCAATCGCTTTTGCAATCGTCTTTTTTCTCTTCTTTCTTTTCCATCTGAATGACTAACTGATGTTGGTCATCTACTTGGATGGCAAAGTCTTTCTTGGTCATTCCCGGCGCAGCCAGTTCGATGTGAAAGTGTTTCTCGTCCTCGCGTACGTTAATGGCCGGCACGGTGGCAGCGGCGGTACGAATCATTGGCCAATCTTCGCCAAAGAAGTCATTGAACCAGTTGGCAACCCAGTTGGGTTCAGTGCGTTTAAGTGTTGGTAACATAATAAATTTGTATTTAGTTAGGTTATGGTTTTTGTCCGTGGGTACATCTTCTTGACGCTACTTGCACGGACACAACACTACGTACAAATCCTGTGCCAAACTGCTTCTTCCTAAATTCCTGTCTTTTCCAGTAGCACCACCGTAGCACTATTAAGGATGACTATTTGTTCCTAATTATCGCCGTCCTCTCTCACTACGCCACGAGCACGATATATTGTGGCGTAGCGCGAGGGGCGTGAGTGATATGTGCTGACATGCTGACATGCTGACATGTTTTTTATGACTTATATATACACCCCTACGCACGAGGATTATAATTATAAGAATGTACTGTCAGCATGTCAGCATGTGGTTGGGACTGATTTAAACTTTATGTAATGTATATTCTCTTGATTATTAGTGAGTTATGGTACTATATGCCATCTTCCCTAACTATGTTTCACACGCCTTGAACCTATCCTTTTGCTGACATGAGTTCCCCCAATTTAACAAAAAATCGGATTTATACGCCAAAAATTGCACAAAGGTTTGCATACGTGCATTTTTTTTTGTACCTTTACGGTCAATTATGAAAAACTACGTCATTTATACCGTGTTGGTTGGCGATTGTGACGAGTTGCAACAACCTCTTGTGACGGACGAGCGGTTTGATTATATCGTCTTCTCTGACCGGCATATTGATGAGCAGATAGGTGTGTGGCACGTGCGCGCATTCGATTATATGACTGCCGACCGCACAATGCTCAGTCGCTACCCCAAAGTGCTGGCGCATAGGGTGTTGGGCGAATATGTAGCGTCGCTTTATATGGATGCCAATATCACCATCATCTCCGCCGCTATCTATGACCGCGTTGTGGAATTGGCTAATCGGCAAACTGTGTGGGCGGGCATAAATCATAGTTACCACGACTGCTTATATAAAGAGCTGGATTGGGTGGTAGCCCATCGGCTGGAATATGCTGAGGTCTGTGCGCGATGGCAAGTCCGATTAATAAACGAGCATTTCCCTAAACACGCAGGATTGTTTGAGAATGGCATTATTTTCCGCACCCATACGCCGCTCACGGCACAACTGAATGAACAATGGTGGTCGCTGATGCAGCAGGTCTCGCACCGTGACCAACTGACCTTGCGGTATGTCTTGTGGCGAAATGGGGTAGAATTGACCTACTTGCTACCACCCACCCACACCCCGCGTCATTCCACCTGCTTTGCGTATAGACAGCACCTAAAAGATGATAAAGGAAAGTATATCAACTATGAAAATAAGGTCTTTAACTGCTAAAAAATTGTAAATTATTCCCAATTATTTGCATATGTGAAAAAAAAATAGTAATTTTGCGTGAAAAATAGAAAGTTATGTCCAATCCGAAACTTTCCATCATAGTCCCTATCTACAACGTAGAACCTTATTTGCGCAAGTGCGTAGATTCGTTGTTAGCGCAGGATTTACCAAAGGATGAATACGAGATTATTCTCGTTGATGACGGTTCTCCCGATGGTTGCCCTGCTATTTGTGATGAGTATGCGTCACAATATGCTTTTATCCATGTTATCCATCGTCCTAATGGTGGATTAAGTGCCGCTCGGAATAGTGGTCTTGCCATCGCTCAGGGCAAGTATGTCCAATTTGTGGATAGTGACGACTATTTGGAACCGAATGTTTTGGACGGATTAGTCGCACAAATGGAGCGCGAGGAGTTGGATGTTTTGCGGTTTGATTATCAAAATGTAAATGAGAAAAATGAAGTTTATCAACCCTATAAACAACCTCATAGCGTAGATAAACGAACGGATATTGTTGATGGTGAGACTTATCTCAACGAAAGAATGGGTTATGCGTGCTATGTGGTAATGTTTATGATAAGGCATGAGATTTTGAATAATTGTTTATTTACAGTAGGTATTCATTTTGAGGATGTAGATTGGACTCCGCGGATGTTGTTGGCTGCTAAACGAGTGAATAGTACACCGACAATAGTGTATGACTATTTACTACGCAAAGGGAGTATTACTGGTGCGGTTTCTCCTTCGCAAAAGAAGAAAAATATTGACGATTCTATTAAGGTTATTCAATTATTGACGAACGTATTGTCTCAATATCCGCAATGTGTTTGGATTAAACAGATGAAAAGTAGTATGTCTGCTGGGGTGCTAACATCTGTGGCGAGAGATTTTTGGGATGAATATGATGTTTATGTAAAGTTGTTGAAAGCAACAAGTTGTTTCCCATTAATAATCTCTAATCAAGGAAATACATACAAAAGAAGAGCAAGAATCATTAATTTATCCCCAAAATTATTTGGGTGTTTAATGCATTATTGGTATAAGAAATGACTTATTATCAACCACAACTAACATATGTCCCCTCGTCCATCACCAATCGTGCAGTGATGGTGTATTTGTTGGCATTAGTCGGGTGTAATCTCATCTTTATGAGTCATGCACTCAATATCATTTGGTGGGTGTTTGGTGTGGTTGAGGTAACTGTTTTCTTTATTTTTTCCAATCAATTAACGCGAAGATGGTCAGCAGAACGTAAATCAGAAAAGTGGTTCGCGAAAAACCTATTCACTACTGCCTTGTTGATCCGTATTGCTGTTGTACTGATTATGTATTGGTTCAATATGCAGTATGTGCAGGATATTATGGGCTATGATAATGCAGATGCTCAATGGTATGATAAGATGGCCCAAGCGGGTGCTACGTGGTTGTTGGATGGGCATTGGAATGTGTTTGATTGCTTTCGAGAACAATATGGATATGGTTCAGGAACTCGAAAAAGTGTTGCTTTTTCAGATATTGGGTTCCCTCTATATTTAACGTATGTGTATTTCCTATCCGGTAATGACCCGATATGGTCTATATTGTTTGCTCGTTTGATGAACTGCGTATGGGGTGCGTGGACCGTATTGCTTATTTATCGGTTATCGCAGCGTAACTTTGGTGAAAATGTGGCTCGTATAGCAGCGGTATTGTGTATGCTGCAGCCGAATCTAATCATTTATTGCGAGAATGGACTGAAAGAGGTGCTGATGGTGTTCTTAACGGTGCTATTCACCGAGCGGGCGGATAATATGTTGCGTTCTAAACGATTGGTGATTGGTCCAACTTTGTTTTTGATGGCTATCGTTTTTTACTTATTTATGATTCGTACAGCCCTCGCTGCTATCTTGATATTAGCTTTGTTGACTGCTCTCGTGCTGAGTAGCCACCGCGTAGTCAAATGGAGGCGCCGTATGGCATTGATTGCCATTGCGAGTCTTTTTGGTGGCATTATGATTTTACAAAATACAACTATTATGGCCGATGTAGAAAGTTTGTCTGGAGATCGTCTTGGTGAACAACGAAGAACAAATGAGTGGCGAACTACTCGTATTGATAAAGCAGGCAAATCTCAATCTTTCGCAAGATATGCCGGTGCGGCCGTATTTGCTCCTTTGATATTTACAGTACCATTCCCATCGATGGTAGATACTGCAGGACAAGAATTGCAGAAGATGCGACACGGAGGTAACTTTTGTAAGAATATCACCTCATTTTTTACAATTTTTGCATTGCTTTTATTACTTTTTAGTGGCGATTGGCGACGGCATGTATTACCGATTGCTGTACTTTGCGGTTATTTGATAGTATTGGTGTTTTCAAACTTTGCACATTCGGAACGATTCCATCAGCCGACATTGCCCTTTGCTATGATGTTTGCCGCGTATGCCATTAGTAAGTTTAAAGAAAAGAAAAAATATAACACATATTTCACTATTTGGCTCGGCGTAATGTTTATCGCCGCTATTGCGTGGAACTGGTTTAAATTGGCAGGACGTGGATTAGCATAGAAAAAGTATATAAAGAATATGAAAAAGATACTTCTCGTATTCGGAACGCGCCCCGAAGCAATAAAAATGGCGCCCGTGGTGAAGAAAATGCAAGCGATGCCTGAAGATTTTCAGACCATCGTGTGCGTGACAGGTCAGCATCGGGAGATGCTAGACCAAGTGCTGCGACTATTTGATATCGTGCCAGATTATGATCTCAATATCATGAAACAGGGGCAAGACCTGTATGATGTGACCAGTCGCGTGCTGTTAGGTATGCGCGATGTGCTGAAAGAAGTGCAACCCGACGTGGTGCTAGTGCATGGCGACACCACTACATCCACAGCTGCTGCATTAGCTGCGTTCTATCAACAGATACCCGTGGGCCATGTGGAGGCAGGGCTGCGCACCCACAATATATACAGCCCATGGCCCGAGGAGATGAACCGCCAGATAACAGGACGTATAGCTACCTATAACTTCTCACCAACGCCCCTGTCGAAACAGAACCTATTGGAGGAAAACGTAGATGAGGGAAAAATAGTGGTGACAGGCAATACAGTGATAGATGCGCTGTATATGGTAGTAGATAGACTAAGTGCTGACAGCCAACTGCAAAAAGAGCAAGAAAAGATTTTGCTGGATGCAGGCTATGATGTGTCTCGCTTGGCAGATGGCAAGAAACTGGTGCTTATCACAGGCCATAGGCGCGAGAACTTTGGCGATGGGTTTATACGTATGTGTACAGCAATGAAGGACCTGTCGGAGAAATATACGGATGTAGATTTTGTATATCCGATGCACCTCAACCCAAATGTGCGCAAACCCATACATGAGGTATTTGGAGAGGATCTGACGAGACTGAAAAACTTCTTCTTTATAGAGCCGTTGCAGTATTTGGAGTTTGTGTATTTGATGGAGAAGAGTACAATAGTGCTGACCGACTCAGGTGGCATACAAGAGGAGGCACCCGGGCTGGGCAAACCCGTGTTGGTGATGCGCGACACAACCGAGCGCCCAGAGGCGCTGGATGCAGGCACAGTACATCTGGTTGGTACGGATTATGACAAGATTATGGAAGAAGTAAGCACACTATTGGACGATACAGTGGCGTATCAAAAGATGAGCCAAGCTGTGAACCCATACGGAGATGGATTGGCCTCCAATAGAATAGCAGAATATTTGAAGAAATAGTTAGATATGAGCGAAACAAGAATACCAAAGATTATCCACTACTGCTGGTTCGGCGGGAAGGAAATGCCCGAATTGGCACAGAAATGCATAGAGAGCTGGAAGAAATATCTGCCAGAGTATGAACTGCGTCTATGGAACGAGGAAACGTTCGACCTGGATATGTACCCCTATGCACGAGAGGCATACGACAACCGCAAGTTTGCCTTTGTGACGGATGTGGTGCGGCTATGGGCATTGGAGAAATTTGGTGGCGTATATATGGACACCGATGTGGAGATACTGCGTTCACTAGATGATTTGATGAATCTACCAGCGTTCACAGGTTATGAAGCTAGTCTATCGAATGCCCCTGTAACAGGGCTAATGGCTAGCGCAGCGCATGGAGTGTGGGTAAAAGAGCAGTTAGCATATTACGAAGGAAAACATTTTGTGAATTCAGATGGTACATTGGATATGACGACCAATACGATAATCATATCACGCATTATGCAAGAGGGTGGATTTGTGATAGATGGCAAATATGGAGTATATAAAAACGACATGCATGTGTTCCCCGTGGATTATTTCTGTCCATTGACTAGTACGCGCGTGTTGAAATGTACAAAGAACACCTATTGCATCCACCACTTTGCGGGGAGTTGGCAGGAAAAAACGATAAAACAGATTATAAAAGGATGGATAGTAGACCATATTATTGGCAGAAAATTGACCGATAAAATAGTGTCTATAAAACGGCGGTTAAAACGATGGCTGATAGGATAAAAATACTACTAATATCTAATTACCAATCTGGAGTAGGTGGCATTTCAGGACAAGTGACAGAGTTATATAACCATCTGACTGAGGATGGCGCAAGTGTATGTGTTTTTACAACAAAGGCGTCTATGTTGATGCGACTATGTTTATTTTTCCGATTGTTACTTGTTTCGCATCAATATGATATTTTACACATTCATGGTTGCTCTTATCGTGGTATGTTACCAATCGTATATGGTGTGATTTGTGGAAAATGTTGGCGTAAACGAATAATCATAACATACCACGGTGGTGAAGCGGCTGAATATTTTGCTAAACATATTCATTTTGTTCGTAAATGGTTAATGAAGGCAGATGAGAGGATTGTGCTAAGTGACTTTTTGAAGAATATATTTGATCGATATCAAATACCGTGTGTGGTAATTCCTAATATCGTCTCGTTTGCTTCCTTAAATGCGAAACGCATGGTAGTCAATCCTCCGATTCGTTTTATTAGTGTGCGTCATTTGCGAGACTTATACAATATCCCTTGCATCTTGTGTGCTTTTGAAAAGGTGCATCGTAGCGTACCCAATTCAACTCTGCAAATCTTAGGGCAAGGACCACTTCGTTCATCTTTGGAACAATGGGTGCGTAAGCATGGTTTAACTCAAAATGTGGTTTTTGTTGGTCAAGTACCCAACACGGAAATATCTCATTATTTAAGTCAATCCGATGTTATGCTATCTGCTCCACACATTGATAATATGCCGGTTAGTGTATTGGAAGCAATGAATGCTGGTGTACTAGTAATCTCTAGTCGTGTAGGTGGGGTACCATACATCATAGATGAGAATCGTACAGGGTTGTTCTTTGCGGATGATAATAGTGATGAATTGGCGGAGAAGATGATATGGGCGATAGAGCATTCTAATGATGTTCAACAACTGATAGATGCTGCACAAATCGAGGTCCAAAAATATAAGTGGGATAATATTAGGGAAAAGATATACAATGTGTATGGCATATGCCTACAATAAAATTATCTGCAATTACAAATGATATATATATGAGTCAATTTAAAGAACAACTATTACTAAAGGCCATTCTACCTATGGCAGAAAAGGTAATGCATACCAAAGCTATGAAATGGTATCACCAAATCTATGCAATGAACAAATGGACACCAGAACAGATTCGTGAGTGGCAAGAGAAACAACTAAGAGCATTTATAAAACATGCGTATGAGCACACGGTGTATTACCGCGAAGTGATGGATGAACTGCACCTAAAGCCAACTGATATACAACGTATAGAGGATTTGAAAAAGTTACCGGTACTAACCAAAGACACTATTAGAGCAAGATTTGATGACCTAAAGGCAGATAATGTGGAGAAATATCGCAATCGCTATAATACCACTGGGGGTAGTACTGGGCAACCGATGCCCTTTTTGTGCGACGAGGATGTATGGGGCTATGTGACAGCAGCAAAGATGGTATATTGGCGTACGAGAGGTTATCGCTATGGAGACCCATTTGTGGCGTTGGGTAGTGCATCGCTATTTAAGAAAAAGGCATCTCTGCCTAGACGAATCTATGACAAGATTCGAAATGAGATACCCATGAACTGTGTGAATCAAACGGATGAGATATCAGCACAATATGTAGAGACTATACGTAAAAAACACGTGCACTTTATCTATGGCTATGCAGCAGCTATATATGTGTTTGCACAATATGTGAAACGAAACAATATAGATTTGCATCAAATAGAGGCGGTATTTGCCACGTCTGAGAATCTGACGGAGCACTATAGAGAAACTATTGCCAGTACTTTTGATTGCAAGGTGATGGATTGCTACGGAAGTCGCGATGCTGGTATAACAGCTTATGAGGCGGAACGCCATAGTTATCATGTAGGTTATAATGCAATAATAGAGATAGTAGATGAAATAGCAGAGAACACAGGCACATTGTTGACAACCAATATACTGAACTACTCAATGCCACTAATCCGCTATAACTTTGGTGATATAGCAGAATTGGCAAGTGATGTAAAGCCAAAGGAATATAATGGTCAAGTGATCAGGCACGTAGAGGGGCGCACAAGCGATGTGATTACACTCGCCAATGGACATCACCTGACTGCCACGGGTTTTGCGATGATAATGAAAGAGTTTCCGGTAGTTGCTTTTGATTTCCGTAAAACAGGAGAAGCGCAAGTAACGATGCGCATACAGAAAGAAACGGATAAGAATGCGCATGCATTAGATGGCAAACAAGCCAAAGCTTTTGCAGATGCCGATGAAAAATGTATGCGTGAGACCATTACGAACTATATTGGCAAAGATACGGAATTGCTGATAGAGTGGGTCGAAAAATTTGAGCCATTAAAGAATGGAAAACGGAGATTTTTTTATAACGAATAGGTATTATGGCAAATAATCACAGAACAGTTAAGAATGTGACGCATGGGGTATGGGTACGAATATGTACAGCATGCGCACGGCACCTATTTCCTGCACAGTTGCGTATGCCCTTTTATAAAATGATGGGCATGCATATAGGCGAAGGCACCAAGATTGCTGCAACCGTGGACGTCGATCAATCTGCTCCCGAACTCATTACCATTGGCAAGAATGTATGGGTGACGCGTGGCGTGATGCTGCTCTGTCACCAGAGGGACTTGTCGCAGTACGAAGTGGGCAAGCCCGTAATGGATTGTGACCTCGTTTACAAACCCATCGTCATTGGTGATGGTGCACATTTAGGTATAGGAAGTATTATCATGCCCGGGGTGACGATAGGTGAGGGGGCTGTGATAGGTGCTGGCAGCGTAGTAACACGCGACATACCACCATATTGTGTGGCAGTAGGTGCTCCTGCTAAAGTGATAAGGAATTTTGATAAACAATAGTATGAAAGAGTATAAAGTACAAGAGTGGACTAAGATTCCGTATTTTAACCACGATAAAAAATTAACCAAGACCATTCAATGTTCTAGTCAGAGTCGTGGGCTGTCACCTCTCGCATTTGCATGGCGTAAATTGCGCAATACAATCCTTTACAAGCGTGCGTTTATGTGCCCATTAAATGGATGGCGAGTAAAAATGCATCGTAAACGTGGTGTTACAATAGGTGATAATGTGTATATTGGTATGCGATGCGTGTTAGATAATGCATATCCTGAGTATTTGCATATAGAGGATAATGTGTCTTTGGCAGGAGGTGTAACACTAATCGCACATGCTAATCCATATCCACATTTTCAGAATATAGTTGAGTCTGCTGCTGCACCTATCGTAATTAAAACAGGAGCATGGGTTGGAGAGAATGCGACTATCTTACGTGGAGTAACTATTGGAGAAAATGCAATCGTAAGTGCAGGAACCATAGTAGATAAGGATGTTCCGGATTATAGTATGGCAAAGGGTAATCCTATGAAGATAGTGGCAGAATATTCTGCATTGATGGATAATTAAAATACAAATATATGGAAGAATTTATTAAGAATTTTGCTAATCAATGGGACGAGACAGAGCCCGAAGTATTTACCCCCGAGTGCGCATTTCACGAATTAGAGGAGTGGAGTAGCCTTACCGGTCTTGCTATCCTTAATATGGTGGCTAAGAAATACGGAGTCAAAATCGCTCCGATGGAGTTAAAAAACTGTGTAACCATTGCAGATTTATACAACTTGATTCAGAGCAAACAATAATGGATAATCCATTCACATTAGCAGGTAAGACTATTCTTGTTACCGGTGCATCATCCGGTATAGGTCGCGGCATAGCTGTGGCTTGTGCTGGAATGGGGGCAAAGGTCATTTTGACTGCCCGTAATGAGATACGACTGCAAGAAACATTGTTTCTATTAGAAGGCGATGGACATAGTTATATTTGTGCGGATTTGACGAAGGCAGAAGATAGACAGCATTTGGTGGAGCAATTGCCTCTATTAGATGGCTTGGTGCAATGTGCCGGAGTGATGAGTCGTGTGCCTTGTAAAGCAATAGGAGCAGAAGATATTCAACAGGTATTTCAACCTAATGTGGAGGCACCAATGTTACTACAGGCAGAATTGCTTCAAGAAAAGAAGATTGCTAAAAGTGCATCCATTGTGTATATAGCATCTATTGCCGCCCGTTCTGCGGTGGCTGGGAATGCGTTGTATTCTGCATCTAAAGCAGCTTTAATCTCTTATGCCAAATGCTTGTCTTTGGAACTTGCACCACGAATGATACGCGTGAATTGCATCTGTCCTGCTATGGTGTGGACGGATTTGGCTTTAGTAGGAGCTACACAGGAAGAGTTGGATGCAGATCAAGCCAAATATCCATTAAAACGTTATGGCAGACCAGAAGACATTGCCAATCTCGCTATCTACTTATTGAGCAACGCAAGTGCTTGGATGACAGGCAGTTGTGTAGAAATAACGGGGGGGGGTAATGAGTTGATTCACAGATAGTTATGAAAGCGTATATAAAAGATATTGCTTATTATTTGCCGGAGAAAGTGCTAACTAATGCAGACTTGGCAGCAGAGTTTCCTGAATGGACAGCTGAAAAGATAGCCGGTAAAGTTGGTATCTCCGAACGCCATATCTCTGCGGATGATGAATCTGCAACCGATATGGCTGTAAAGGCTGCCGAGAATCTATTCACACAAGGCATTGCTAAACGCGAGGACATTGACTTTGTCTTGCTTTGTACCCAAAGCCCGGATTATCCGTTGCCTTCATCATCTTGCCTTATACAAAAACGATTGGGGTTGTCGCGTCAATGTGGAGCATTTGATTTCAATCTCGGTTGCTCCGGGTATGAATATGGCTTAGTTGTAGCTAAAGGATTAATCGCCACAGGAGCGGCTAAGAATGTGCTATTCATTACAGCAGAGACTTATACCAAATACCTTGCCCAAGATGACAAGGGTAATCGTACTATATTTAGTGATGGTGCAGCTGTTACATTAGTTTCTACGGATGGATTTGCAGAAATAGGCGAGTGCTCATTAGGTACAGATGGCGGTGGTGCAGAGTCATTGATAGTTAAAAAAGGTCAACCACTCTTTATGGATGGTGGTGCTATCTTTGATTTTAGTAGCGAAGTGGTACCTGATATGGTGGCTGATGTACTGAAGAAAGAGAATTTGCAGCAAGACGATATAGATCTTTGGATATTCCATCAAGCGAATAAATACATGATAAATTATATTCGCAAGATGTTAGAGATAGATAAGGATAAGTTTTATATTTGTATGGAGCATGTGGGTAATACTGTTTCTTCTACGATTCCAATTGCGCTATGTGAGGCACGAAAAGAAGGACGACTGAAAGGAAATGTATTACTCGCCGGTTTCGGAGTTGGTTTGAGTTGGGGAAGTATAATGTTACATATTGAATAATACGTATGAAAGTAGTTTGTATAACAAATGATGTAGAGGCCACGACCATACAAGGTGAAGCATATAACCAGGTCGTGGCATCGCGTGTGAGAAATGAGGCAATGCCCATTACATTAGATTTATATCGTAAATATGGTATCAAGGCAACGTTCTTTTGTTTAGGAACACTAATTGAACAATACCCTGATATTGCTCAACGAATACAACAAGAAGGACATGAAGTGGCATGTCATGGATGGGTACACGATAGTTCATTGGCTTTTGATGTGATGTCCGAAGAGCAGCAAATAGAGCATCTCTGCTTAGCCAAACAAACACTTGAAAAAGCCATTGATGCTGAAGTGGTCTCTTTTAGAGCTCCTGCGTTGCGTGTCAATGAGTTCACCGCTAAGGCATTAATTGCATTGGGATTTACGCATGATAGTAGTGTCGCTCCACAACGATTAGATGCGTTCATTTCTTTGGGTAGTAAGAAGAAACTGCAGTGGATTGGCGCTCCACGATGCGTGTACAATACCCATATCAACAATCTGGCTAGGGTAGGAAAAACCAATATAACCGAAGTTCCTGTTTCTGCCTTCGGATTACCTTACATAGGTGCGATGCTGCGTCTAAGCCCGATATTAACTAAGTTAATGAGATGGTGTCTCTATCTAGAAACAAGACGCAACAACAAGAAAGTGGTTACCTTGCTCTTCCATCCGAATGAGTTAATTGAACGGCATGAGTCGCTAAATATTATTAGGCGTTCAAAGAATCCAATTGTACACCTTTTAACCGGTAAACTACGCGTCATTCTTAAAAGACGAAACTTTGGAGAGCCGTGCGTGAACCTAATCGAAAACGAGATTCGGTTTTGGCAGGAACATGGATATGAATTTAAAACAATTAAAGAACTATAATATGAATGTTGGAATATTTCTTGGGCATCCTGCTCATTTTCACAATTTAAAAATCGTTGCTCAGAATTTACAAAACGATGGGCATAAAGTGTTCTTTGCCATCAAAGAAAAAGATATATTAGAAACCCTATGCAAGGAAGCTGGCTATAACTATATCAAACTAAGGGAGGGACGCAGAAATGGGAAATGGGCTCTCATCAAATCAGTGTTAGGTATGGAATACCATATGTACAAGTTTATTAAGGAAAATAAAATAGATTTGTTGGTGGGTACAACTTTATCCTTTACTGCTGCCAAAATCAATCGTATACCCGTATTCGCTATTGCTGAAGATGATGCATATATTGCCCCTCGGTATGTAAACTTGGTATACCCGTTTGCTACAGAGATATTTTCTCCCATTTCTTGCTATAATGGACGATATGAAGCTAAATCAACTAAGTACCCCGGATTCCAGAAACTAACGAGTTTACATCCTAACTATTTTCAACCGGATAAATCAGTGCTGAAAAAAAATAATATAGATGATTCTAAACCATACTTCTTAATACGATTCGCATCTCTTAATGCGCATCATGATGAAGGAGTTGGTGGAATAAGCACCGAAGTGGCTCAACATCTAATTGATATGTTATCTCCCAACGGGAATATATATATCACTTCTGAACGTCCCTTGGAATCTCAATTTGAACAATATAGATTACATATAGATCCTTTGGATATTCACCATGTTATGGCGTATGCAACAATCTATATCGGTGATAGCCAATCAATGGCTAATGAAGCTGCTATGTTAGGCACTCCTTCACTGCGGTTCAATAGCTTTGTGGGTAATAAAAAAATTGGCGTTATGGAGGAACTAGAGCATGTCTATGGACTAACATTCGGCATATCTTATAAAGAGCCAGAAAAACTATATGCTAAAGTGCAAGAACTGTTGTCTATTGCAAATGGTACTGGAGATAGTCTTAGAAAAGTCTTCCAGAAACGCAGACAGAAAATGTTGGCCGATAAGATAGATGTAACGGCATTCTTTACATGGTTTATTGAAAACTATCCAGCTTCCGCCCAACAAACAAAACAACCTGATTTCAATTGGAAACAATTTAAAAACTAAATATAACATTATGAATAAATCGTTGAATTTTGCATTGATAGGTGCAGCGGGTTATATAGCCCCTCGCCACATTAAGGCAATAGCCGATACAGGTAACAACCTGATGGTGGCTTACGATAAGTTTGACAGCGTAGGCCGTTTGGACAGCAGTTTTCCGGAGTGCTCGTTTTATACGGAGAATGAGCAGTTTGACC
>JAKSNM010000023.1 GCA_024399785.1 Paludibacteraceae bacterium | reverse complement strand
TTGAGGCGGGAAATGGAAGCCTTCAGGCGCAATGAAGATATAAGACACACTCACCATAGTCATAAATAGCGCAGGTACCATCGCTATCAAATAGCCATATTGACGCAAGTTCGGACGGTCCTCATGGTGGAAAAGACGATAAATCAACAGGTGATATTTCTTCGTACACGACTGCTTAAACAAGAACACCGCACCTGCCCACAAGGTGAACACCGCCAGCGTCTGGTTGGTCCATGCAAAATAACGCCACACCACATTGAAATCCACAAACAACATTCCAAACACGCACACAAACAATGGGATAGCTATCCACAAACGATGGCGAATAGGCTTCTGATCCAAATGCAAGAAGTCTGCCACAATCAGTCGTGCAGAACGCAATGCCGTATCACCCGATGTGATGGGTGCAGCTATCACACCGATAATAGCCAACAAACCTCCTACTACACCCAGCCACGAACGACTAATCGTATCCACAACCAAAGCAGCTATATTCTCGCCCTTATGCGCAGCAGCAAAGGCCTGCAAGCCATCAATGCCATATAAGCCTTTTTCTGGATCGGCAAAGAACGTACCAGCCGCAGCCGCCCAAATGAGTGCCAAGATACCCTCTGCGATCATGGCACCATAGAAAATAATTCTACCCTGCCTCTCATTGGTCACACAACGCGCCATAATAGGCGACTGCGTGCCATGAAAACCCGATATAGCACCACACGCAATACTAACAAACATCATCGGGAAAAGCGGCAAACCATTGGTCTGACGGTTATATAGTCCATCGCTCAACTCAGGCATTTCAGCGTGATGCCAACCTAGCATCACAATCATGATACCCAATCCCATAAAGAGCAACATACCCCCAAAAATAGGATAGAAACGACCTATCAACTTATCCACAGGCAACACCGTTGCCAGCACATAATAGGTAAAAATCAAGATAATCCATACAATGGGCAAGGTTAACGTATCACGGGGAAACGTACCCAATTGGTAACCCTCCTCTATATCTATCCACTCGCCCTCAAACGGCTGCCACATCGACAATGGGCATAAGCCCTGCAACAGTGTAGCAGGCCCAGACAAGAACGTAGTAGTCAGCAAAATAAGCAGCACCAACGAGAGAACACGCATAAACACTTTGATACCGTCACCCAACTCACTACCCACGATATCTGGCAACGAGGCTCCGCCCTTGCGTATAGACATCATGCCGCTGAGATAATCATGCACACCTCCTGCGAAAATCGAACCAAACACAATCCATAGAAAAGCCGCAGGACCAAAGAAAATACCCATAATGGCGCCAAAAATAGGACCCAGACCAGCTATATTCAAAAACTGCACCAAGAAAATACGCCACGGACTCATTGGCACAAAATCCACACCATCCTCTTTGACCACTGCAGGGGTTTTGGCAGTAGGATGAATACCAAAAATCTTATCCACAAAAACTCCATACAGGAGATAGCCAACTATCAGGGCTACGAGGGACACTAAAAAGGTTATCATATCGTTTTCTCCGTTTTACGACTGCAAAATTACTAAAAATTAGTGAATAAAGCAAATAAATTTGGATATATGCGATTTTTTTTGTATTTTTGCACGCTATTTTGCGCGTAACGCGTGTATGCACATACGAACTTATTAATATAAAACTATATAGCAATGAAAATCGAATTATCAGAAATCAAAGACTTGATGGGTGTGCTCACTATGACACTAGAGCCACAAGACTATCAAGAGCAAGTGGAAAAAGAGATGAAACAAATTCGCCAAAAAGCCAATATCCCTGGCTTCCGTCCAGGTATGGTACCTATGGGTTTGGTGAAAAAAATGTATGGCAAAGGCGTCATGGCTGAAGTTATCAACAAAACCATCGGCGAGAAACTAGGCGAATACATCGAAAACGAGCATCTAAACGTATTGGGTGATCCTATGCCCAATGACGAGAAGACACCTGCTATCGATTTTGACAATCAAGACACCTTCACCTTTGCTTTTGACATAGCTGTGGCTCCTGAATTTGACGCCAACCTCAACGGCAAGAACAAACTGGTGAACTACCAAATCACCGTTACCGACGACATGGTCACCAACCAAGTGAATAGTTATGCAGAGCGCTTTGGCGAGTATGTAGAGGCAGACGAGGTAAAAGAGAACGATGTTTTGAAAGGACTGCTAAAAGAAGTGAAAGACGGCGCAGACGCTATTCAAAAAGAGAACGCTATGCTCAACCCTGCTTATATGAAGAGCAAGACCATTCAAAAGAAATTCATCGGTGCCAAAAAAGGCGATGTGATTACCTTCGACCCCATGAAAGCGTATGATAGCGAGGTAGAAGTAGCATCTATGCTTGATATCAAGAAAGAGCAAGTAGCTGAGCATAAGTCTAATTTCACGTTCGAGATACAGGGTATCACCCGTCACGAGGCTGCCAAAGTAGATGGCGAACTATTTGCCAAAGTCTATGCTGGCGACAACGCTCCTAAAGACGAAAAAGAATTCCGCGCTCGCGTAAAAGCAGAGATAGAAGCCAACATGGCAGAGGATAGCAAATATAAATTTGGACTAGACACCAAAGCCGCTATCATGAAAAAGATGGAGAACGTAGCCCTGCCAGAAGCTTTCTTGAAACGTTGGGTAAAGACCACCAATGAGAAACTGACTGACGAGCAACTCGAAAAAGATTTCCCTGCTATGATAGAGGAGCTGAAATGGCACCTTGCCAAAGATCAGTTGATGAAAAAATACGACATCAAAGTGGAGAAAGAGGATGTAGAAGCCTACGCTAAAGAGGTAGCTAAAATGCAGTTTATGCAATATGGTCTGATGCACATCGAGGAGCAATACCTGAATAGCTATGCCCAAGAGATGCTCAAAAAAGATGACCAACTGCGTGGCATTGTAGAGCGCGTAGCCGAGAACAAGATTTACGAGGCACTACGCGGCGTAGCCAAAGTAGAAGACAAAGCCATCAGCCACGAGGACTTTGGTAAATTGTTCAATTAAGAATTTGTAAATTTGTAAATTATCAAATGCAAAACGATTTCTTAAAATTCGCTACCGCACAGGGACTCAACTCCATGCACGTGGAGAAAGTAATGCGTGATAGCTATATCTCTCCCACTATTCTTGAGGAACGTCAGTTGAACGTCACTCAGATGGATGTGTTCTCACGCCTAATGATGGATCGTGTTATTTTCCTCGGTACCGAGGTGAACGACTACACCGCCAATGTGATACAAGCCCAACTGCTGTATCTAGACAGCGCCGATTCCGACCGTGATATACACCTCTATCTCAACACCCCTGGTGGCAGTGTGTATGCAGGACTGGGTATCTATGACACCATGCAGTTTGTTCGCAGCAAAGTTAGCACTACCTGCACAGGTATGGCAGCCTCAATGGGTGCTATCCTACTAGTAGCAGGCGAAAAAGGTATGCGCGCTGCCCTGCCCCATAGCCGCGTGATGATACACCAACCGATGGGCGGAATACAGGGTCAAGCCTCTGATATAGAGATTACAGCCAAAGAGATACTCAAACTCAAAGACGAACTCTACCAGATCATAGCCGACCATAGCGGACAAGCCATTGACAAGATACGCCAAGATGCCGACCGCGACTATTGGATGACTGCACAAGAAGCTCTATCCTATGGCATGATTGATAAAGTTTATACCAAGAAAGCGTAGGCATGGCTAAGAAAAAAGAAGTGTGTAGTTTCTGTGGGCGACCTATGCCACAGATGTTCCAAGGCGACCAAGCATTGATATGTGCCGAGTGCATCGAGGCTGGTCACAAGATGGTGCAACAGATGATTGCTACCGACGCCAAGATGCAAAAAATGGATGGACTGGACCTACAGAACCTACCCAAACCCGAACAAATAAAACAATTTCTCGACCAGTTCGTTATTGGTCAAGATAGCGCAAAGCAGTACCTGAGCGTAGCGGTCTATAACCACTATAAGCGCCTATTGCAAAACCAAAGCAAAGACGAACAATACAAAGATGTTGAGATAGAGAAGTCCAACATTATCATGGTGGGCTCTACAGGTACAGGCAAGACCCTGATGGCACGCACAATAGCCAAGATGCTCTCTGTACCTTTTACCATAGTAGATGCTACCGTATTGACCGAGGCTGGCTATGTGGGCGAGGACGTAGAGAGCCTACTCGTTCGTCTATTGCAAGAGGCCAACTACGACGTAGAGAAAGCCGAGAAAGGTATTGTCTTCATCGACGAAATCGATAAGATAGCCCGCAAGAGCGACAACCCCAGCATCACCCGTGATGTGAGTGGTGAGGGCGTGCAACAAGGTTTACTCAAACTGCTGGAAGGCAGCGTGGTAAATGTGCCACCACAAGGCGGACGCAAACACCCCGAACAAGAGTTCATACACGTCAACACACAGAATATCCTCTTTATCTGCGGTGGTGCTTTCGATGGCATCGAGCGTAAGATAGCGCAACGGCTTAATACGCAAGTAGTGGGATTTGATGCCCAACAGAAACAGGCCATTGACAAGAACGACCTGCTGAAATACATCGCCCCACAAGACTTGAAATCGTTTGGTCTCATACCCGAAATCATCGGTCGTTTGCCTATTCTCACCTATCTGCAACCATTGGACAAAGAGGCTCTGCGCCGCATCTTGGTGGAACCCAAGAATGCTATCACTAAGCAGTATCAGAAACTACTGGCTATGGACGGGGTGAAACTGACCTTTACGGACGAGGCCCTAGATTATATTGTGGACAAAGCTATCGAGTATAAAGTGGGAGCACGTGGTTTACGCGCCTTGGTAGAGAGCATCATGATGGACTATATGTTCCGTGTGCCCTCAGAGCACTTAACCACGTTGGAGATTACCAAAGCCATCGCGGAAGAGCAACTCACCAAAGCCGATCGCTTGAAACTACAAAATGCTGTCTGACCCCACGGTCAAACAGCATTTTTTTTCTTAGTACACTTCCTCGGATTTATTCAGCCAAATTTTTGCCGTTGAACAGGAAGTTTTTGGTGTGCTTAAACGTATTATCTTTTTGTGGAGTAATGGAACTATTGGTCCATTTGATATTCTCGGCATAATCTATATTCATACCCTCTCCACGTACACCGATAATCTGCACATTCTCAAACTTGATATCATGAATAGGCAGTCCTTTTAGGCCATGCATAGATAGCACCTTGCTAGGTTGCACACACGTGATATCACGGAAAGTGATGTTGCTCCACTCTGGGAAGAACTTGCTCTTGTCATCACCATCGGTGGCACTGATGCCTGCTCCACGATCGGCATAACCCGACTCAAAGAGGAAGGCATGTTCGCGGATATTCTTCATCACTATATTCACACAATAGATATCCTCGCACCATCCACCGCGACCAGGAGCTGATTTGAAACGGCAACCTATATCTGTGCCATCAAACATACAGTCTTTCACCACTAGACGTTGCATACCGCCACAGAACTCCGAACCAATCACAAAGCCACCGTGGGCACGATAGACTGTGTCGTTGGTTATCAAGAAATCGCGATTAGGACCAGCCTCTACGCCTTTTGTGCCCGTGCCACCTTTCATACATATACCATCATCGCCTGCAGACACGTGACAACCAGCGATTAGCGCCACTTGCACATTACCTGGGTCCATTGCATCGCCGTTTTGCGCCCACCATGGGCAGTCAATAGTCACATTTTCAATAATCAGATTTTGAATACGTGTAGGCACTAGGTGAAACTTAGGCGAGTTGCGCAGCGTCACACCTTCTACTATCACGTTTTTACTATCGGTTATATTCACCAAATGTGGACGCATCTTCTCCTGTGTGATAGGATCAGCAGCTATATTAGGTATGCCCAATTCGGGTTTGAGGTTAAATGGATACCATAGGAAATAGGTCTTATCATCGGGCAATTGAGTGCCACCCAGTTCCAACGCAGCATCCCACACCTCCTGCAGTTTGCCGTCACGCACCACTTTTTTCTGTTTGATAGGACGCCAGAAGAAGCCCTGACCATCTATCACACCTTGGCCTGTTATGCCCACGTTCTCACATTTAGAGGCACGTATGAGCGCGTAGCATTTCTTGCTACCATCACGAGGATCATCTGGTTGCACATACAACTCTTTGTTGGTAGAGAACATCAATACTGCACCACGATTCAAATGCAAATCTATATTCGAGCGCAAGCGCAATGGACCTGTGTACCACACGCCGCGGGGAATAACCACATGTCCCCCACCCTGTTTGGCCAATTCATCTATCGCGGTTTGTATGGCCTCTGTACACAGATCCTGCGTGCCTGGCGCAATACCAAACTGTTGGAAATATTTGCCTACATTTACTTTTGTTTCGGGAAAAACAACAGGTTTCACCTGCTCTACTTCTATGGGCAGGTTTTGATAATAATGTTCATACTGAGCCTGTACCATACCAGGCAAAGCCAATAAGGAGCATAGACCTAAAAGAAAATGTTTCATACTGTTGATTGTTTAATGATTTGATTTATAACTATATCAGCAATTTTCATGCCAAATATACCTACTATGGGTGCTATGGTGCCACTTTCGGCACTCAATTCTGGAGAATAGACACACTCAAACTTATGGTGTGGCAACATGTCTGTTTTCTTCATCTTGGTGCGCAATGCGCGTGCCAGAGGACATCCCTCCACTTTCCAGAACTCCGCTACATGTATCTGTTCGCTATCTGTTTTACGTCCTGCCCCCATGCTAGCAACTAGTCTAGTAACAGCAGTGGCGTTGTATATCAATAGCACCTTATCCTCTACCGAGTCTATTGCATCTATCACATAGTCGTATTGCGTTAGGTCAAACTGACTGGCAGTTTCGGCGGTATAACGCTGCTGAACAGCAACAATATCTGCCTCGGGACAGATAGCAAGCAGTCTTTTTTTCATCTCAACCACTTTGGGTTGACCTATATTCTCGCTCGTGGCTACCACTTGGCGATTGATATTGCTGGGGCTCACCACATCAAAATCAACTAATGTAAGATGTTGCACACCTGTTCGTACCAATGTCTCAGCGCACCAACCACCTACGCCACCCACACCAAAAAGGATGATGCGTGTCTGTTGCAAACGGTTAAACGATTCGTTGCCAAGTAGTTGTATGGTTCGTTCAAACTGTTCCATGCTGAATAATAGCCATCGCTGCGTTTATGCCATCTAGTGCCGATGAAGTGATCCCCCCTGCATAGCCTGCACCCTCGCCACAAGGGTATAGCCACGGGTGCGAAACCGACTGCATCGTCTCGGGGTCACGCACTATACGTATAGGGCTGCTACTGCGACTCTCTACGCCCAAGATAACAGCCTCGTTGGTTAGGAATCCTTTGTATTTACGGCCAAAATCACGGAATCCCTGTTGCAACCCACTGCGTATCGGTTCGGGCAGCCATTGATCCAAACGACTAGGCACAATGCCTGGCAAATAAGAGCAGGCTGGCAGGCTCGTGCTCGCGCGTCCCTCTACAAAATCCAACATACGTTGAGCAGGGGCAGCAGCAAGAGGAGTGGAGGAATCGGAGGATTGGTGAATCGATTGATAAGCCAGATGTTCCAGGTTCTCCTGATAATCCAACGCATCTATTGCAGTGCCTTCGGGGTGCAGTGCTACTACCATGCCCGAATTGGCATAAGGTGAGTTGCGATGACTGGCACTCATGCCGTTTACCACACAGGTTTCGGACATGCTACCTGCTGGCACAATATGTCCACCAGGACACATACAGAAGGAATAGACACCCCTACCCTGCACCTGGGTGACTAGCGAATAGGACGCATTACCCACCAGATCTATCACGGATTGGGGTTGGTGGTGGTAAAATATGTCGTTGATTAGCGTTTGCGGGTGCTCTATACGTACACCCATGGCGCAACCTTTGGCCTCCATCGCTACCCCCGCAGCATAAAGTTCACGATACGTATCGTGAGCACTATGTCCAATGGCCAGGATAGTCGAAGCATCGAGATTTCGAGAACTCGAGAAATCGGCTATAGTCCACTTCTCTGTAAAATGCACCTCACCACCATGGGAGAGGATGCACTCACGCATTGCCTTGATGATAGCGGGCAGTTTGTCGCTACCGATATGAGCATGTGCCTCATAAAGTACACTGTCGGGCGCACCAAAATAGTGAAATAGTTCCATCACACGCTGCATATTGCCGCGTTTCTTGCTGCGAGAGAAAAGTTTTCCATCGGAAAAAGTGCCTGCTCCGCCTTCGCCAAAACAGTAGTTTGACTCGGGGTTAAGTCCCATATTGCGATTGAGCAATGCCACATCGCATTTGCGTTCGCTCACCATCTTGCCACGCTCAAAAATAATCGGTTTGATGCCGTGTTCTATTAGCGTAAGTGCCGCAAACAGGCCTGCTGGACCTGCACCCACTATCTGCACCGATTGTGCAGCATGGCTTACGTCTTGGAAATGAGGTGGAGCGTATAGCAATTTCTCACTAGGGTCACCCACCGTCAGCAACACTTTCAACTCACGTTGCCGTGCATCGATAGAGCGTTTGATAACGCGGTAGTGTTGCTGAGCCTCTATGGCCTGCTGAGGAGATAGTATGATTTGACGGGACTCCAAACCTATTTACGAATCAAATAAATCATAGTTGGGTAGTGGTCACCATATCCGTCCTGCCACACACCCGATTGCACCGTACGAAGAGGATTGCCTTTGAACTTGCCTTGTTGCACAGTGAGGAATGGCTTATTGAATATCTGCGATTTCCAATAGGTCCACTTGCCACTTTCTAGCGTTTCGTTTACGAGAGGCTCAGAAATCATGATTTGGTCAAACAGGTTCCACGATCCTTGATAGGCCAATGTACCTATGCCACGGTCTAGTTTCAGCCACATTGTATTGAAAAAGCCTTGTTTCTCTACGTCCTCACGATGTTTCTTGGCGTTCATCACCACAGCGCATGAGTGGTTGTAGGGGTCATCGTTCAAATCACCCATGAGGATAATCTTGGCTTTGGGTTCTTTTTGGTAGATACTATCACATATCGCGCGAGCAAGCATAGCGGCTGTGTCACGTGTGGGGCGTGAGGTCAATTCACCTCCGTAGCGACTAGGCCAGTGGTTCACCGTAATATGTATTTTCTCAGGGCGACCCTGACCTATTATATAGCCCGATACCAGTAGTTGCAGACGTGTTTTCACTACACCTCCATCGGCATAGTGGGCTTGCAGTTCGTGTCCGCGCACATTCACGGGTTTGAATAGCTCGGGGTTATAAAGAAAACCTACGTCTACACCACGGCGGTCAGGTCCCTCTAGTAGAATAGGCTCGTAGTTACGATTGTACTTGTCTTTTAGTTCACGGCATAGGTCTTGCAAACAACCTATGTTCTCCACTTCGGCTACGCCTATACACATGGCACCTCTAGGGTCATAGTCAGTGCCCAATTGCGATATTGCGTAGGCCATATTATGAATCTTGTGCTCGTATTTCAGGCTCGTCCACTTCATACCTCCATCTGGCAAATATTCATAGTCATTTTTGCCCTCATCGTGGATAGTATCAAACAGGTTCTCTAGATTATAGAACGCTATACAACGGATTTGCAGGTCTTTGCCTAGTTGCTCATCATCGTTTTGGGCAACCATTGGCAGTGCTGCAACCAATGTTAAAAAGAGAATAGATAATAGGTGCTTGTTCATTGTAGATATATTAATATACTTGTTTTCCTTCAAAATAGGTGCGTAGCACGCGCGTGTTATGAATATCTTTCACTGGGCACGTAAGCACATCTTGGTCAATCACAATAAAATCGGCATATTTGCCCACCTTGATACTACCTCGCTCATTTTCGAGGAATAGTTGACGGGCACCATTGATAGTAAGTGCTTGCAAAGCCTGTCCGCGCGTAAGCAGTTCTGAGGGCCACCACACATCTTCCGACTCGCTATCTAGCACACCTGTTACCGCTATTTCCATAATGCCAAATGGATCGTCAGGGCTACCCGTCAAGGCAGGGTAATCAGAGTGTGAAGATACATTGATACCGTAGTTGAAGAAGGATTTCATAGGATATGACATCTCCTCATACCCTACAGGTACCAGTCCTGTCAGCCATAAGATAGTGGGGGCCAGCCAATGGAAATGATGCCACAACATACCTGCGGTGGCATATATAGAGTGTGCTTCCATTTTTTGCAAACTAGAGGGCAGTATATTACGCACATGCACAATCGTATTGCGTTTATCATCTTGTCCGCCTGCTACAAAAGCATCTACAGCCAAGGCTACTGCCGAGTCGCCCATCGTATGAATGTGCATACTTAGACCATCCTTATTCGCTTTATTAGTAATGGTAGTTACTTCGTCTTTCGACCAATTGACTATGCCTTGATGACCATCTGGATAGGGAATAGCGCTATAGCCCGTTCCACCCTCTACCGTGCCGTCTATAAATAATTTAATCCACTGCGGAAGCACATGCTTAGAGGCATATTGTTTTGCAGTAGAAGCAGCAACGAGAGCGTCATTGGGATTCATCCAACTCTCTATTTCATAACTCAGGCCTAGAATCACATGCAATTGACCATCTGTATCTAATTGGTGCACAGCTTGATAGAAGTTGGTGTTGGAAAAATAGTTGCTCCAACCATCCATATATATTGTATAGCCTTGAGACAATAGGTATTGCTCTATTTTTCTGAAATCTTGAGTGGCTACATCTAGGGTGTATAAATCACCCACACGTATTTTCTCGCGCACGTATGTTCCTGCTTGTTCAAACAACAAGCCATTGGGTTTACCGTCTTTCCCCTTCACAATCTCTCCTCCGCGTATCTCCACACCAGGTATTGGTTCTCCCTGATTGTCCAAGATGCCTGCCATTTGCAGACTAAGTGTATTGGCTAGGCATTTGTGTCCCTCTTCATCGGAGAAACAAATTGGTATATCGCTACAAACAGAGTCTAGTTGTTGCCGCGTAGGCATATTCACTTTAAATAGGTGATAGTTCCAACCCGAGCCAAAGATAGATGATTTATGCTCTTGACGAGCTTTAATAGCAGCTTCGCCTACTATTTGTAAAAAACGTGGTACATCATCCTCTGCTGCAATCTCAACACCTATTGATTTAGCTGCATAGCCCATCATATAGTGTGCATGGCCATTGGTGCATGAGGGCATAATCAAACCTTTTTCTGTATAATCTATCACCGTGGTGTTAGCTGTAATATAGTATTGCGCATCCGCTTTGCTACCCACAAAGATATAGCGTCCATCTTTCACCACCATAGCCTCGGCTATTTGGTAGTTATAGCCTGCTGGTAGCACACTATTGGGATCATATTCCGCAGTAAAGATTTTGCCATATACAACATATTCGCCTGCCTGTGCAGGATCCACATGTGGTTCATCGGGGGTATGATTCTCTTTACACCCTGCCATTAGCATAGTAACAAGAGCAACCAAGCCTAGTAAATAAAATTTTCTCATAATAGTCATCTTTTTGCATTTGCGATGCAAAGTTACATTTTTTTTTGGATATATCAAAATTTTATTGTACTTTTGCACAAAATTTATATTTAATTCGACTATGGCTAGTGTAAACAAAGTAATCTTAATAGGTAACGTTGGCAGCGATCCCGAGGTGCGTTATCTTGACCGAGGCGTTGCTATCGCCACATTCAATCTGGCTACTACAGAAAGGGGATATACCATGCAAAATGGCACGCAAGTGCCTGACAAAACCGAATGGCACGCTATCGTGCTATGGCGCAACCTAGCCGAGTGGGCAGAAAAATATGTACGCAGAGGCATGCGCCTATACGTAGAGGGCAAACTGCAAACCCGCTCGTGGGAGAAAGATGGGCAAGTACGTAGAAAAACAGAAATTATCGCCGAGAACGTGCAAATCGTTTATCGTCCCGATGAGTATCGGAGTGACGCGACTGCACAAATGCCTTCCGATCCCCAGCAAACAACTGATAGCAGTTATATAGACAGTCCAGTTCCCCATTCAGAAGACGAATCTTTTTACTAGGATGTAGGCCAATACATTTCAGTGCATCCTCGTTGCTAGAGATAATCCACGCTGTGCTACCCGTAAACTGATGTTTAAGGGCGGTGCCGATATCGCCATATAGGCGCAACACGTCCTTATCCTGTGCCAGACGTTCGCCATAAGGCGGATTCATAATAACCAGTGCAGGGGTCTGTTCTTCGCGTTTAATCTCTTGCAAGCGGATTTGGTGAACATCTATAAAACGTGACATACCCGCCTCTTTTATATTTTTAAGTGCCGCCTGCACAGCATAGTAACTAGCATCAGAACCATATATATGATGTGTGAAGGTGCGCTCGCGCGAGTCGTCGTTGTAGATATCCGACCACAGTTCCTCATCAAAATCGCGCCAATGGCAAAAAGCATAGTCTTGGCGGAACACCCCTGGTGCAATGTTTTGTGCTATCAGTGCTGCCTCTATGAGCAGGGTGCCAGAGCCACACATAGGGTCATAGAAATCGGTCTCACCATGCCAGCCAGTCATCAGTATCATGCCAGCAGCCAAGGCCTCGTTGATAGGAGCCTCGGTATTGGCCACACGATAGCCGCGTTTATGCAGGCTCTCGCCTGAACTATCTAGCGAAATAGTGACCGTAGTAGCTGAGATATGCACATTGATATACAGATCGGGATTGGTCAGTTTCACCGATGGACGCTTGCCTTCCTTTTCCATAAAATAGTCGGCGATAGCATCCTTTACTCGATAGGTCACATATTTGCTATGGCGAAACTCCTCGGAATAGACTGTAGAGTCTATCAAAAAGCCTGTTTGCAGGTCCATATACTGGCTCCAATCTATTTCTTTCACTTCGTGATAGACCTCGTCTGCATCTTTGGCACGAAACGTAGCTATCGGTTTTAGCACACGCGACGCCGTACGCAAACATAGATTGGCACGATATAGCAACGCTTTGTCACCCGAGAACGACACAGCACGACGCTCTATTTGCACATTGTTGGCACCTAGTTCCACCAACTCTTGTGCGAGCACATTCTCCAGACCCTTGAAGGTCTTGGCCAGCATTTGAAACTCCTGCATAATAACTGGAAAAAAAAGCAGACCCGAAGATCTGCTTTTTCTAGATATCGTTTGTCAGATTAGAAACCCAACATGTTAACCAATTTACCATCAGCTTTGCGTAGATATACGCGGCCGTTCATCATCACGCGTTGAACGTTAGCTTTCTCAGCAGCAACTTCGTTGAAGCCAGTACCACCATCAGGAAGGATAGCTTGGTATTTAGGTTTAACAGCAGCATCAGCAGCATCGTTGCTATAAAGAACGATAGACAAACCATCAGCGGTCAAAGTGTTAGCAACAGATTTTTCTGTACCACTAGCTACCAAATTAATAGCAGTACCTTCTTTAGCACCCTCAACTTTTAGATTTGAGCAAGCATCTTGAACATAAATCAGCACTTTCTCACCAGGAATGGTAGGGATAGTGATGGTACGACGAGCACCATTTGGTTGAATATAGGTACCATAGGTTTTCCACAAATCCTTGCCAGATTGAGCATCTGAAGCATAGAAATCCATACCACCCATTGTGAAAGTAGTAGGTTCACCACCAGTTACATTTTGAATTTTGTACTTAGGGGTAGCAGCATCATCTTCAACAAGATTGTAGTTAACAGTGTTTGTAATCAGACCATTGTCACGGATTTGAATACCTAAATCACCTTCACGGCCATCAAAACCAGTAAAACTTGCAGCATTCATGCTCATTGCAGCTACCATAGTAGCAACTAAGAAGAAGATTTTTTTCATTGTTTTGTTTGTTTAATTGTTAATAACGTTATTATTTAAACGATTACAAGAATCGTATTTTTCAATTTCGATTGCAAAATTACAATATTTTTCCTATATATACAAGTATTTTTTGACGAAAAATGTGTATTTTTTTGCAAACTGAATATTTTAGTACAAATGTTTCACCAAATCATCCAAATAAACCTCTAGATTGGTATAGGGACTATTGAGCGTAGTCGCATTGCCATCTGTAGCATTGTTGGGGTCTAGTCCATGCGCACTCTCCCAATCGTCAGGCATACCATCCTTGTCACTATCTTTGGGTGCTGGTGCCGATTTATATTCTATCCTGCCCTGCACATCACTAGGCGTGTCTATCAAACCTCCACTAGATCCATTGCTGCCTTTATACGTAGAGTTGCCATTGCGCACCTCTTCTACAATACGTGCATCTATCGCGTCACGATATAGGCTGCACCCTGCTTTGGCCAACACCGTTTCGTACGCTTCTTGCGCCGTCTGCTCGTCCGTATAAGCATTGTCAAAGGCAAAACGTGCATTGGCTTTGCATTGCGCTTTCTTGCCAGACTCATCGGGGAACACACCGCTCCAATTATCGGCTGTTACGGACTCTGATCCGTACATATAGTTGCCAAACATATAGAACCTACCTGGCACAATCGTTCCCCCAGGTCCCTCATCTATACAATTGCCACACTTGGTAGTAGGATTTAAGAGACGCGTCTTCACACTCGACTTGGTGGCTGGACCAGGTTTATAGTAGTTGTTGATGTAGTTTATACAACGTTGATTACCCGATTTAGAAGCTGACTCACCGCCATAAGCCGAGTTGTCGCCCCAGTTATAGACCACGTTGTTGATGAAATCCACTTTCATCTCCGTATTTTTAACTTTGGCAGTGACATAATCGTGGTCAAAACGCGGCATACGCGATTTGTGGTGCGCCATTAGATTGTGGTGGAACGAGGCATTGATACCACCCCATATACCGCCATATCCGTGTGCTCCCTTAGCATGCACCGAGTTGTTGAGTGACTCGGTAATGAAGCAATATTGCAAGGTGAAATTGGTGTTGTTGTAGCACGACACACACTCGTCCGTACTCCACGAACACGAGCAGTGGTCTATTATCACATCGTGACGACCATCTAACCCTAAGGCATCTGCGCCCTCATCTCTCTTTTTTTCATCCCCCATGCGGAAACGCAAGAAACGGATAATCACATTGCTACATTTCACCGTCACAGGATAACCCGCTATGCAAATACCATCGCCTGGGGCCGTTTGCCCTGCTATGGTAAGCGCACCTTGTGTGAGATTGAGTGCCGAGTTCAAATTGATTGTACCCGACACATCAAACACAATGGTGCGAGTGCCTAATAGGTTGATACCATAGCGTAACGTACCTATCTCGTTGACATCATCTAGACGCGTAACGTGATAGACCGCACCACCACGGCCACCCGTGGTATATTTGCCACCGCCTTCCGCGTGAGGGAAGGCGAGTGGTTTAGCAGGCACTGGCTCAGGTTCCTTTTCCTTGCAAGCCGCAAGCGATACCAAAGCCAATGTAACAAATACAATATGTTTAATAGAGGTAGTCATTCCACAACGTGCCGTTGGAAGCTGCTATGTTCACATCAAAGATAGGCCAGTATTGGTGCATATCGATATCTGTGCCCTCTTTGTATAGGAAATACTTCTCTGGGTCTAGATGGATAGTAGTAACACCTGTTTTTTCATCGGTCTTTTGGTAGAACGATTTGGCAACCCAACCTTGTGTCTTGTCAAACTCACTAGGACGACCTTCACCTATATTCATGCCCACGAATTGATCAAACACATACGCATGACCACTTTGTGCAAATTGATCAGCCAAGCGATATTTGAAATAGACAGAGTCAGGGCGACCTGCATATTTACCAGTAGCTTCACGCAAATCTGCCACGTCTTTGGTGGCGTTCTCTAGCGACTCTTTTAGAATGCCCCAACGCATCAAGTCGTATTTACGGATATTCTCGCCGCAGAACTCAAACGCACGTTCGTCTATGATAGCTTGTTTGGAAAGCGTTTTGCTATCCAGGCCAGCACGTGAGCGAATCTTGTTAAACTGCTCTTGTGCATCTATGCCATATAACTCGGTTGGAGCAGACACTTCACTGTCAAACTCATTACAGATAGCAGCCTCGGCGAACATCAGAATAATATCGGCATAGCGGAGCACGGGCATATCCACACAGTCTTCATTACTAGCATATTTACGTATCATCCACTCGGCACGGAACTTGCCCAAGTGCAAAGTGCTGGCATCAGCTAGTTTGGTATATAGTTTACTCTCACTTACAGTAGAACCTGGGAAGCAACTTGGGTCGCTACTTACGCCCTCACCATTGTCATATTCCCATTGGAAAGGACAGATAGTAATATCACGACGGAGGTCTTTTTTATCGTACTTAAAGAAGAACGTAGGTACAATCTCAATCATTGCCTGCACCTTGGTGTTGGTGTCATCGCCATTGTACACTGTGTTAATCAAATGCCCAGGCACATTGGTAGATATTTTCAAACCACTCAATGCCAATACCTGACCACGTGCATCGTTCAAGAAAGGCAAAGCCCAGATAAACTCAGACTTAGCATAGTCAGTCTCGTCGGCACATAGGTTGCGCCAGATAGCCTCAAAACTTGGATTGAGTTTATAGGCCTCTTTGTTTATCACTTGTGCGCATGCCCACACGACCTCTTGATAGAGTTCTTGACGTTTGCTGGCATCTTTCACGTTGTATTGCACCGAGCATGCTTTGGTACCGCCCTCGGTAAATACATCTGGACGCATAGCCAAACCTGCATACATCAGGTCCATACGTGCCAACAAACCATAGGCCAAGGCCTTGCTAGGGCGACCTGTATAGTTGGCCTTGTTGCCTGGACAAGACTCAGACCAAGGCATCAAACGAGCAGCGTCTTTTAAATCTAGGCGCAATTGCTCATAAATAATATTACGATCCGATTTTTTCACATAAAGCGCACCCATATCCGAGCCATCGAACGAATGGAAACATGCAGGCACATCGCCCCACAGTTTGATCATCTCCAGATAGCAGAACGCACGCAATGTGAGTGCCTCGCCCAACAGATAGCGGAAGGCATCGTTGGTGGTGTCGGAATATTGACGAATGCCATCTACTACCACATTGGCGCGCTCAATGGCCGAGTTCAAATACGCCCAAGGGTCTTTACCATTGGCCGTAGAGACATCGCCCGTACCACCACTGGTAGTGTAGTTCGCCCAGTTTTTCTCCTCCGCTTTACTAGCGTGCTCAATATCAGTATCAATAGCCACATAGCCAGCGCACAAACGGTTACGGAACGATTTATCTTCACCAAAAGTATTGTAGATAGCCGCTATAGCCTGCTCAGTCATATCCGCAGATTTGAACACAGACTTATCCATAGCCGAAGGAGAAGAGGTAGAGAAGAAATCTTTCTCACAACTAGCCAATGCCACTACTGCTAGTCCTATTAAAATATACTTCGTTTTCATATTGGTTGTATTTACGTATTAAACTCTTGTTGATTAGAATTGGATATTCATACCGATATTGATACCACGGCTCTTGGGATAAGCAGAGAAATCTACACCTGGTGTCAAAGGGTTTTTGCTAGAGCGGGTGTCAACCTCAGGATCTAGGCCACTATATTTGGTGGCGCAGAATAGGTTGGTGCCCTGTACATAGAGACGAATGTTTTGTATCACTTTGGATTTGGTCATCCAATCTTTAGGCAACGAATAACCCAATGTGAGTTGGTTGAGACGCAAGAAACCACCATCCTCTACACATTGGTCGGTTACCAAATAGTGGGACATAACAGGAGAATAGCTATTAGCACCTTTGGAAACGTTGTATTGATCCAACTGACTAGCAAATGCGGTATAAGCATCACCAGATAGGTAGGAGCTAGTCGCATACACATCAGGCAAATAGGTACCATCTTGTGTAAACAAGGAATAACGACTATTGTAGTCCACCTTTGTAATCAAGTTACGCATCTTGGTTTTCTCAGTAATAGTGGTATATTCCATATTGCTAAGATTCAAGATTTTGTTACCAAACGAGAAGGTAAAATTAGCAGCTAGGTCTACACGACCCCATTTATCACCACCGATATTGAAGTTGAGGTTGAAACCGCCCGTAAACTTAGGTACGGTATTGCCCAAAATCACTTTATCTTTCTCGTTGATCTTGCCATCGCCATTTTGGTCTTTAAATTTAATCGAACCTGGTTGAGGTTTGTTGGTTAGGAAACCACTCGCGTCATAAGTTACTACACCCGAAGCCAGACGCCAAGTATCTTGCACCTGACCATTAACATAAGCATCAAAGTCAGCAGCAGTGTAGTAGCCATCGGTCTCATAACCTACCACATTGCCCACAGGTTGACCCACCTCAACTAGGAACTCAGCCGTAGTGAGATATTCCGACGAACCGAAGCAACTAGTTTGTGCTTGCAGCGAGTTGACATTACCCAAGCTCTTCACCTTAGTCTTATTATAGGATATATTACCATCAATGCTCAAATAGTAGCTGAGTCGGGATGATTTTTTATCCAAGATTACGCCTTTCAAACTAACCTCAGCACCCATGCTCTCGGTGGTACCGATATTCTGGTATTGGTAGTTGTATCGAGCTGGCAGCATCTGCTTTACAATCAAGTCCTTCGTTGTATTGCAGTAGCCATCAATCGTACCAGTCAAACGTTCATTGAAGAAACCGAAGTCTAGACCAAGGTTACGCGTAGTGGTGGTCTCCCACTTCAAGGATGGGTTCAAGGCAATTTTGTCCGAACCACCTACCACTAGCATCGTGCTGGCAGCCTGGTTGTTTTGCATATCAAAATA
>JAKSNM010000022.1 GCA_024399785.1 Paludibacteraceae bacterium | reverse complement strand
TTTGCGTTTTGCGACGCAAAAGTACAAAAAAAAATTGATATATGCAAATATTTTTTCCAAAAATTACTTGAATTATTTGTATATGTCAAAAAATCTTCGTAACTTTGCAGTCGCAAAGTCTAAACAAACAAAATTATTGAAAAACAATGAAAAAAACAATCTTCCTTCTATTGAGCGCTATTGTATGCCTCAATGTCAATGCAACGTCTGTTCAGCAAAAAAATGCCAACAAAGACACACAAGCCTACCGCTATGAAATAGTATGCGCAGGCAATGCACAACCAGGTTGCTATCTGGTAAAAGTGTCCAGTTATAACAAAAAACAAGAAATAGCCGAAAAACAATGCCGCAAAAACGCTGTGCATGGCGTGCTATTCAAAGGCTTTAGCGGCGACCGCGGCTGCACCGCACAACGCGCCCTAATCAACACACCTGGCGCCGAGGATCAAAACGCCAAGTACTTTGAGACCTTCTTCGCCGAAGGTGGCGAGTTTATGAAATATGCCTCTATCGTGCCTGGCACCACTATCAGCGAGAAAGTAGGCAACGAACGCAAAGTAACCTGCACCGTCAATGTACGCAAAGACGAACTGCGCAAATGTATGGAAGATGCAGGCATCATAAAAGCCTTTGGAGCAGGATTTTAACGTTCAGATTTCAGATTTCAGATTTTAGATTTCAGAGATATGAAGACAAGACTTTTTTCAGTACTGATGGCAGTGGCAGTTATGGCCCTGCTCGCTGGCTGCGGTAGCTATAAATCGCAAGCCCACTACGATGCCAAAAGCAAAGTAATTAGTGCCAACTACGATGGCAGTTATGTTATCCGCGTGCAAGTGAAAGCCCGCAATGCCGCTATCGCCTTTACCGACGCCCAACGCAAGGCCGTTCGCGAAGTGATATTCGATGGTGTAGAGTCTGGCAGCAACGGCGTTAGCGCCCTGCTACCCCTTTGCTTCGACAAGAACGCACCCGTGAAACACGAGGACTATTTCAACGCTTTCTTTGCCGACCACGGCGACTGGGAGAAATATTGCAGTCTGAAAGACAAACGTACTGCCACCACCACCTACGAGCGCAATGGCGAACAAATGGTGCAAATGGTGACCGTTAGCGTGAAACGCAACGAACTGAAAGCACGCCTGCAAGCGGACGGCATTATACCCGCCGAGAATATCTATGAGTTGAAGTAGGTTAGAATTCAGATTTTAGATTTTAGATTTTAAAGATATGAAAACAAGACTTTTGATTGCATTTGCTGCATTATGCTCTATCAGTCTGAGCGCACAAATCAAAAAACCCGAATTGATGGTGTTCCCATCCGAGAACTGGTGCATCAAAAATGGTTACTACACCGAGATCACCAACATGGACTACCAACAAAAAGTGCCCGCCTATCGCGAAGCATTACAAGGTAGTACCGACCTGAAACTGGCTATCGCCAAAATCAATGAGTTATTTGCTGCACGCGAGTTCCCACTCGAGGACCTGGAGCAAACCCTGAAAAGCATAGACCAAGAGCGTGCTGAGGATGGTTTGACCATGTCCAAAAACGGCAATGAACTGGCTGAGAGTGCCCTAGACCAAATATCCCGCGTGGCCAAAGCCGATATCATACTCGAACTGACTTGGGAAATAAACGATATGGGACCTAACCACTCACTCACCTATATCCTGGAGGCCAAAGATGCCTATTCCAACAAAGCCGTAGCATCGGTCTCTGGCACAGGAGCCCCCTCGCTGTCTGCCGAAGTACCTGTATTGCTCGAAGAAGCTATCGTGGCCAATATGGACAATTTCCAAAACCGCCTCATGGACCACTTCGCCAATATGCAGGAGCAGGGACGTGAGATCCGCCTCGACATCAAAGTGTTTGACAACAACGAACGCAACGTAGATCTGGAAACCGAATTCGGCGACGACGAATTGAGCGATATCATCCAACGCTGGATGGTGCAGAACACCGTCAGCCAACGCTTCTCCTTAAAAGGTGCCAGCGAGAACCACATGGACTTCACCCAAGTACGCATTCCCCTATACGACGACTATGGCGTAGCCATGGATGCTGCCGCTTTTGCCAAGAAACTGCAAAAAGCCCTCAAAAAAGATCCGTTTAATATCCCATCCAAAGTAATGATGAAAGGATTGGGACGCGCTGTATTGGTAATTGGGGAGAAATAGTTTAGAGTTTAGAGTTTAAAGTTTAGAGACATGAAAACAAGATTTTTAATTGCAATGGCTGCACTATGCTCTATGAGCATGCTTGCACAAAACGAATACTTACCCATCACCGTGGCTGTACAAGATATCGTAGAACCCTATCCCGCTACTGCCAAAGTACAACTAACCAATAAACTCAACCGTATGTTGGTTGACCAAGGTATCGCCTCGCTCAACAACAATGGTCAGTTTGTGCTTACTGCCTTTATGATTCCTCAGGACAAAGACGTGCTGGCTGGTCCTCCCATGCAGATCATAGAGACCATGAGTGCCAACCTGTACATCGCCGACGTAGTGCAACAAACCGTACTCGCTACCATGGAGCAACCTGTCAAAGGACTAGGCAAGGACGAGACACGTGCCTATATGGACGCTATCAAACACCTGAACACCACCTCGCCTAAAGTGGCCGAGTTCATCCAAACAGGTAAAGCCAAAATCATTGATTACTACAACAACGAGTCACCTCGTATCATAAAGGAAGCCAAAGTGCTAAGCGAAATGCACGAATACGAAAAGGCCCTCTATATGGTAACCGCTATTCCTGCCCAATGCAAATTCTACGACGAGGCACTACAACTCTCGCTGGACATCTTCCACGCTTACCAAGACTACGCCTGCCAGAAACTGCTGGCACAAGCCAAGATGGCTTGGGCTGCTGAGCAGAACAAAGTGGGTGCCGAGAAAGCTGGACAGTTCCTGGGTCAGATCTACCCCGATGCCGCTTGCTATGGCGATGCTATGGGACTATACAAAGAGATCAAAGACAAGGTGCTGGAAGATTGGCACTTTGAGATGAAGATCTACCAAGATCAAGTTGACCTGGAGAAACAACGCATCGAGGCTGCCCGTCAAGTCGGCATAGCCTATGGTAACCATCAGCAACCCGTTACAACCTACATGGGTTGGATGCGCTAATCTGTTACACTAATCATTACACATCATGACAAAACGCTGTTTTGCCTCCCTACTACTCCTGCTGGCTGTCTCTGTCTCTTGGGCGCAGTCAACGGGAGTAATGGATTATAAGCGCAATGCGCTGGCTACCCTGTTGGTCTTTCACCCTGAAGATGAGTTCGGACCACAGATACACGAGTCCTATATGGCCCTGCCTACTCCCGATAAATACGACGACCATAGTCTTGTGTGGCGCGTTATCGACAATAGTCAAATCACAGGCGTTCGCAAGAATAAATCTGGACTATTCAAAGCCGAATATGGTCACCCCCTCACTACGGAGGAGATTAAGACCAATGCACTCCATATTGAGAACCTACTCAATACCGCCCAAGTAGGAAAAGCAATGGTGGCCAAATGGTTCAACATGGACTCGCTCGGGGTGTGCAACACCCTGCTCATTCAGCAACGCGGACAATACAACGCCTCGGATGTAGATGTAGAGTTGGCTATGCAAACCGTTCGTGGTGTCTCCGCCCTATCCGATGCAGGTTTGGAACTGATTAACCACACGTTCCTGCTGGTCAACGACATCACCTATGTCACCGCCGAACAAGAAGCCGCAGCTGCCAAAACCAGCATGGCTATTCTGGGCGGACTACTCGACGCCCTTACTGGCGGCAAATCGGGCAGACAACTGGCTGCAACCACAGGTGCCATAGCCGACAGCTTCACAGGATTTAACGTCAAGACCCACAGTTACCTCTATGAACTGGAGTGGAACGACTCGATCGCAGCTATCTTCTATCGCTACCACTACGCCTCCAAACCCGATTCGGTTAAGTTGCAGGCTTTTATGGACGACTCAACCACGTTCCGCCTACGCTATGTGGCGCACGAATATGAATACGACAAGAAAAGTACGCTAAAAGGCAAGTATGAGCGTACCGAACTCGTTAAGACTATTTGCGCACGTTCGGTGGATAAGAACATTGTTGCCTTGGGACAACAGTACCCCGAGTTCAAGGTCAAATCGCCCGTGTATAGTCGTTTGGAAGATGCCCACGGCAAACTGCTGGGCTACACCGCCAAGATTGGGCTGAAAGAGGGCGTGACCGAAAGCCAAAAGTTTCAGGTGCTGCAACGGGTTTACAACCCCGATACACAGAAAACAACCTATCGATATATAGCGACTGTCCAACCTGTGAAAGGACAGATTTGGGACAATCGCTATAATGCTGTATTGGAAAAAGGCGAGGGTAGCGAACTCAACTACACCACCTTCAAAAAAGTGTCCGGTGGAGATATCTACCCGGGTATGTTACTCGTTGAGGGCCGCTATAGCAAGCTTTAACGTAGCTATACGTTGCTCGGCATCGGCTTTTTTCTTACGTTCCAGTTCAACCACTTCGGGTTTGGCATTCGCTACGAATCGCTCGTTACCCAATTTGGCTAATACACCTTTTAAGAAGCCCTCTTGGTGCGCCAAGTCGGCTTCTAGTTTTTTCTTCTCCTCATCTTTGTTGATGAAACTATCCAGAGGAATACTAAACTCATTGGTACCCACGATAAACGAAGTTGAAGACCCTTCCTTGATGGTTTCCCCTGAAGGGGCAACCTTTACTTCGCAGTTAGCCAATTTATTCACCAATTCAGACAACACTATTTGACTAATCAAGGTGAGTTTCTCCTTTTGAGCTATATTGCGTATCGCACGCACGTTGCGCACGCCTGCTACTACCTCTTTTGTATAAGCAATAGTCTCCAAGAGTGCCTCATCTACTTCGGTGCCTGAGATTAGAGGAGCCGTCATAATGCTCTCGCCTGCCTTGCGCTCGGCCAGGTTGTGCCACAGTTCCTCGGTGATGAACGGCATGAACGGATGCAACAAACGCAGCATCTCGTCAAAATAGCGTAGCGTAGCCTCATAGGTAGCGCGGTCGATAGGCTGCTGATAGGCAGGTTTAATCATCTCCAGATACCAACCCGAGAACTCGTCCGTATAGAGTTTATAGATAGCCATCAGAGCCTCGCTCAGACGGTATTTCTTCATTAGATCATCTATCTCCAGTGCAGCTTTGTTGAGTGCGCTACGGAACCAATCTACTGCCACTTGTGAGGTCTTAGGCTGGGCTATCTCCTTCACTTCCAGGCCCTGCACCATTCTGAAGCAGTTCCAAATCTTGTTGCAGAAATTCCTACCCTGCTCGCAGAGCGAGTCGTCGTATAGTATATCGTTGCCCGCAGGCGCAGAGAGCAATATACCCATTCTGACGCCATCGGCACCAAAGCGGTCAATCAAGTCCAGTGGGTCGGGGCTGTTGCCCAAACTCTTTGACATCTTGCGACCCAGTTTATCACGCACAATACCTGTGAAATAAACATGCTTGAATGGCATCTTGCCCATGTACTCATAGCCTGCCATAATCATACGTGCCACCCAGAAGAAGATGATATCAGGACCCGTTACCAAATCGGCTGTGGGGTAGTAGTAGTTTAATTGCTGATTGCTGATTGCGGATTGCTGATTATCGATCTCGCCGCCGTCTTTTAAGAACAGCGATATAGGCCATAACCAGGAACTGAACCAAGTGTCCAACGCGCCTTCGTCTTGCACGTAGTTGCCTTCGGGTTTATCAAGCGACACGATAATCTTGTCGTTGGGATAGTCCTCTAAACCAGTCTTGGCCAACAGGTCGGCATCGTAGTAGGCAGGAATACGATGTCCCCACCATAGTTGACGGGAGATACACCAGTCCTTGATGCCCTCTAACCAACTGCGGTAGGTGTTTTTATACTTGGCGGGATAGAACACGATTTCGTCGTTCATCACAGGGGGCAGGGCGATATCGGCAAAGTGCTGCATGCGGATGAACCATTGCAGACTCAAACGGGGTTCGATAGGCACGTTGGTGCGCTCGGAGTAGCCCACTTTATTGTCGTAGTCCTCGATTTTCTCTACCAGTCCCAGTGCCTGCAAATCGTCCACAATCTGCTTGCGACAATCAAAACGGTCCATGCCGTGGAACTTATCCAAGTCCAAACCTTTATGCGATAGCTGTTCCTCTTTCAGTTCTGCCAGATTAACATGGGCATCGGCGGTGAAGATATCGATGGTTTTGAGGTTATATTTCTGCCCCAAAGCATAGTCGTTCACATCGTGTGCAGGGGTCACTTTCAAGCAACCTGTACCAAAACCTATCTCCACGTAACGGTCCTCTATGATTGGTATCTCACGCCCCACACCAGGCACAATCACGTGTTTGCCTTTCAACCACTGGTTCTTCTCCTCCTTGGGGTTGATACATACTGCTATATCGCCAAAGATAGTCTCTGGACGTGTGGTGGCCACTACGGCATAGTCGGCTCCTGTCTCGGGGTTGGTCACGCCTGGCTCTACCACTTTGTATCGCAGGTAATAGAACTTGCTATGCTCCTCGTGGTAGATTACCTCCTCGTCGCTCAGTGCAGTCTGGCGTTCAGGATCCCAGTTCACCATTCTTAAGCCTCTGTATATCAGTCCCTTGTTGTATAGGTCACAGAACACTTTTATCACAGCTTTTGAGCGTGTCTCATCCATTGTGAATGAGGTGCGGTCCCAGTCGCAAGAGCAGCCCAATGTGCGCAGTTGTTTCAAGATAATGCCGCCATGCTCCTCGGTCCAATCCCACGCATGTTTCAAGAACTGCTCGCGGGTCAAGTCGCTTTTGTTAATACCTTGCTCTTTCAGGCGTTTGATCACCTTGGCTTCGGTTGCGATAGAAGCATGGTCGGTGCCAGGCACCCAGCAGGCGTTCTTATCCTCCAAGCGGGCGCGACGAACCAACACGTCTTGTATGGTCTCGTTCAGCACATGGCCCATGTGCAGCACACCTGTCACATTGGGTGGCGGAATCACTACTGTAAAGGGTTCACGACCATCAGGCTCGCTGTGAAAGAGTTTATTGTCTAGCCAATACTGATACCACTTGGCTTCTATGTCCTTTGGATTGTACTTACTGTCCATGTCGGTAATTATTTATACAAAAAGCGCGCAAAAGTACACTTTTTTTTGCATATATGCAAGAAAAAACACAGAAAAGAGCAAAAAAAACGTTTTATTTTTTGTAGTTTCATCAAAAAAACATATCTTTGTGCGTTAATTTGCGTTTATGCGCTTTCGGCTGATTATCATCATATTATCTCTATTACCTCTCACCATGCTGGCTCGTCCTACTGGTGGAGTGGGTCATGGTGACTACCATTTTGGCTATATCTCTGCTTCGGCAGGTTATTCGTCACTCAGTCACAACGTACCCGACATGACCACCAAAGGGGACTGGGCTATGCTGCTCGGCCTCGGTTATGAGTTCCGCATGCACAATGGTTGGATAAGCGTGGGTGCGCAGTTCCAGCGCGAGTGCTCGTCTGCTACCCCAGCCGACTATATCTACCGTACACCTTTTGGAGGCGAGGATAATCACTTGCCCCCCAGACGCATCGACTATTTTCAATACACGGTTCGCCAGTCTGACCAGCAGAAATTCCACACCATCGATATACCCTTGATGGCAGGTTACTACAACAACGGCTTCTACGTGGGCGCAGGACTAAAAATAGGTTTTTCTGTGCAATCAACTATCACCACCAGTGGCAGTTATGATTTGGCGGCCCAATATACCGAATATGTGGGGCTGATGCAAAGCACCCCCGATTTCACCCACCCTATCTACCACACCTACGAAATAGCGGAGCAGCAGTTCAAGGCTCCTCTTCGTCCCCAGGTGTCATTATTGGGTGAGATAGGCTATGACCTGCTTAGCACCATGCAGACCAATAGCACCATCTGCCACATGCTCAAGATTGGCGTCTATGGCGAGTACGGTTTGCGCAGCATACACCCTGCCGACTCGCCACAACCTGTTCAGATAGATACGGATGTCACCCTGGGACAAATCACGCCTTATTGCCTCTCCACCCAAACAGCAGGGAAACATATCGTACCATTCTATATCGGCGTCAAACTGACCTACCTGATCGGCGGCAGCTGGAGCACTACACGTACGTGGCACCAAGGTTGCCAATGTTATGGAAATTAGTTGAACACTGACCAACATGAAGTTTTGGAAATACATAGTAATGATTGTGGCTACGGCACTAACTACGGTACTATGGGCACAAGAGATGGAACCCGAACCGGAGCCAGAGCCCGAACCCGAACCTGTCGTGACTACGGTCATTGATACGGTTTATACCACCACCTATCGCCCTACCGAATACCAAGCCGAGTGCAGCAACCACCTGCCTTGGATGTGGCGGGGTCAGGACCTGCGCGCCACAGGCACTTACCACGACACGGTAGTCACTAGCACCTATCGTCCTGCACCTGTGCCTGTTATCATTCTTGCCGACACTACACTCCATGACACACTCTCGGTGCTCAGCACCATCTACGCTATGGAGTTTACCGTCAACCCCACCTACTCCATGACCCGCACCTATGAGTTGCGCAAGGGCAGCAAGATAGAGGTGCGTGGCAAATGGTACGACCAAGCGGGCACCTACTACGACACCATACCCTCCACCACTACTTGTGATAGCATTTTGCAAATCACTATTATCTGGGCGGAGAATTTCCGTCAGGTCGAAAAGCAGACAATCTGCGAGGGGCACACCATCACCTGGCACGGACGTACACTCTCCGAAGAGGGCATCTACACCGACTCGCTCAAAACGGTTCAGGGCTACGATAGCATCTTCCAACTGTATCTATACATGCACTACGCCTTTTTCCACTACGATACGCTCGTGGCGTGTGCACGAGACACCAGTCATTTCCTTTGGCACGATATACCCATCACTGATGCGGGCGACTACCAACGCACGTATATAGACCAATATGGCTGCGATAGCACCTACTATCTGCATTTCGACATACCCTCTGCTTCTGCCACCACTACCTACACCACCTATTTCTGCCGCAACCAAGGGTTTGTCTTCCACCACACGACCTATTACACCCAACAGACCTTTACCGACACCCTTGTCAACCTGCAGGGCTGCGACAGCGTAGTGGTCTATCGGTTTATCCCACGTGACAACGATTTTCATACGGAGACCATCCACCACGATGCAGGAGTGCCTGTTTATTGGCACGATAGCACCTATGCGATTGATGGCATCTATCGAGACACGCTCATCAACCGCTTCGGTTGCGATAGTATTCTTGAGTTGCGTCTCGTTACCCAATACAATGTCGATGTGTCTATTATCCGTTGCGAGGGTGACACGGTGATGATACGCAACCGTGTGATTGACCACGACTGCGACATCAACGATACGCTCAAGTCCGTCTTGGGCGGTGACTCTATCATTCACCTGCATTTCAGTTTCAAAAAACCTTTCCACTCACGCGAGGAAATCACCATTTGTTCCAACGAGTACGTAGAGTGGACAGGTCACAACAAGATCTTGCATGCCGCAGGTATTTACTACGACCGTCATCGCACCATTTATGGTTGCGACAGTACCTATGAGATACTTGTGCGTCACGCGCCTGCCTATCTGCACGACTCGGTAGTGATTATCTGCAACGACTCTATTGACCTACATCCTATCTCTTGGACCGATAGCAAGGGACATACGTGGACGTTCCATCAGCATGATCTCGATACCACGATTATCGACACGATGCGCCACACCGAACCCAAACCCCACCACTACGAACCTACCCTGGGCGACCCTATCTCGGGCGGCTGCGATAGCATCTTCCGTTTCCGTGTAATAGTTACCGATCGTTGCTCTAGTGTCGATACCCTATCTATCTGCCCAGGTGGCGGTGTGTGGGTAGATGGCAGGCTATATACCGAACCAGGTTTGTATAGCAACACAATGCCGTCTAAACTGCACCCTGACCTCAACCTACCTGACAGCACCCACACGTTCTATATCTGGCAAGCCCCGTCCGACACCACGTCCGATACCGTTACGGTGTGCCAATCCCACTTACCCGTTTATTACCAGGGCAAACGCTATGCGTCCACCAAGTCGGGCGACTATCGAGTAGTGCTCACCAACCGCTTTGGTTGCGATAGTGTGGTGAACCTCCGCATCAACGTTATTCCTACCGTCTATTCGCCTATCAACTACATACAAGATTTCTGCCCAGGCGACTCTATCTATGTCAAAACCCCTACGGGTAAGGTCTTTACCCAACCTGGTACCTATACCGACACAGTGCATTACTGCGAGTATGGTTGCGACAGCATCATCCGCATTCAGATAGCCTATAAGCCGTCTTTCTTCAGCACCGAAACCAAGTACCTTCGTCGCGACGACACGTTCCGTTGGAAGGGTCACTTAAACGATACCGTGCTCAATTCGGCTGGCATCTACTATGATAGTTGCGTCAATGTGTTCGGCTGCGATAGTGTGTACCAACTGCGGCTGATCTACGCCGAGCCGTTCTACAAAGAAGAGACGGTGCATGTCTGCCACAACCAACTGCCTTTGATTTGGCATCGCAAAGCCATCCACGATGAGGGTGTTTATTGGGATAGTTTGAAAACGGTCTATCGACTCGATTCGGTCTATAAACTTACCGTCACCCTCGACTCCGCGTTCTCTGACACCATCATCTACCGACTCTGCGATGGCGATGTATTCACTCTGAAAGGCAAGAAATACACCACCTCAGGCATTTATATTGATAAACTGAATAGTGTGGGCGGTTGCGATAGTATTGTTTATCATATCGTCAATTTCTCTACAGCCATCGTACGCAGCCAAGAAACACTCCATTGCGCCAAAGACTCGTTTGTGGTTTGGCATGGCCAACGCTACAACCGCGAGGGTACCTATTTTGACACTGTTCGTTCCTCACTAGGCTGCGATAGTATACTCTATAGCATGAAACTCAAGATAGAGCATCCTTTCTACCACTACGACAGCATCGCGCTCTGTCATAGTCAGTTGCCCTATGAGTGGCACAACCATAAACTCACTCTGCCTGGCATATACTACGATAGTTGCAAGACCATCTACCAACTCGACTCGGTCTATTGCCTCAAACTAGACACCCTGCCCGACTCGTTCGCCTCCTATTCGGTATCTATCTGCCGAGACAGCAGCTATAATTTCTACTCACAAGTCATCACCGAGGCGGGTGTTTATATCCACCACATGGTTCGCGCCAACGGCTGCGATAGTGCCGTGCGTTGCATTGTTAATATCGCGCCGCAGTACCTCTACGACGAGACCATCAGCTATGTGGACGAATCCGAGTTGCCTATTCTTTGGCACGGCCAGTGGCTAGACCATGAGGGCTATTTCTACGACAGTTTGCAAACCGTGGACTGCCATTGCGATAGTATCCATCGCGTGCATTTGGTACATCTACAACGCTATTTCTTTAGCGAGGAGCAGGATATATGCGATAGCCAGTTACCTTTTGCTTGGCATGGTTTATCGCTTACCGAGGCAGGTGTTTACACCAAGACCTATACCACACACACGGGTGTGGATTCGGTGTATCAAATCACCCTCACCGTCAACCCCAGCGAACTGGACGTGCGCAATGTTATCTTGTGTCAGGGGCAGACCTACAACCTGCATGGATGGCTCATCTCCGAGCCTGGTGTTTATCGCGACACCATGTTCACCGAGTTTGGCTGCTATGCTATCACCGAGGTACATATCTCGCGTCCTGAACCCACCGAGACGGTGATTCACCATCTCTTGTGCGCAGGCGATTCCATTACCATAGACGGGCGCAATATAACTACGGCAGGCAATTACTACGTCACTACCCAGTCGCTTGTGACAGGTTGCGACAGCGTTATCTTGCATGTAGTTACCCTCAGTTCACGTTTCTTCCAAAACGAGCAAAAGACTATCCAACCAGGCGAGACCTATATCTGGCATCGTCAGGGCATGCCGTGGCCACTGAGCGAATCGGGCACTTATTTCGATAGTTGCAAAAACGTGCATGGGTGCGATAGTATCTACCGCCTTGAGTTGGTGGTCAATCGTGTGGAGTATATCTTCCCCACCGAATACGTCACCGTCTGTGCCGACCGTCTGCCGTATATCTGGCACCATCAAACTATCCAAACCGAAGGTATTTACTACGACCGTCATAAGACCATCCTCGGCAACGATAGTATCTATACGTTGGCACTTACCATCTATACCACGCGTGATTCGACGGCTTATCTCACGTTCTGTGAAGGCGAGCGTCCCACCATCAACGGCACGGTCTATACCCGTTCCACCTCGTTCATCGACACCTTGGCTCGCACCGATGGTTGTGATAGCGTACGCATACACTATGTGCTGAATTTCTACCCCAGTTATTCGCTTACCAAGATGATTGAGTTGCGCTATGGCGAGACCTACCTATTTGGCGACACGGTGATTGCCACATCGGGCACGTATTTCCACCATTTCTATACCGCCTATGGTTGCGACTCGCTCGTCACCCTGCATGTGGCAGCTTGTCCTACGGTGCGCGAGACGCTTATCAAGAAGGACCTTTGTGAGGGCGAAGTGTTTATGCTTAATGGCGACACCATCACCTCCTCGGGTCGCTATACCAATTACCTGTCCACAGCCGATGGATGCGATAGTTTGGTGGTTTATCTGGTGAATTTCCACCCTTCGTTCAACGACTACCGTGCCGTCTCTATCTGCCATGGCGAAACCTATCGTTGGGTGGGACATTTCCACGACACCGTGCTAACCAAGCCTGGGCTGTATATCGACTCTATTCCTACCGAGTCAGGATGCTACAACACCTACTCTTTGCAACTGAGTTTCAAGAACAACGATTTCACCGACACGCTTATCTCGCTTTGTGCCGATAAACTGCCGTATATATACAAAGGTCAGAAATACTTTGTTGATTCGGTCTTCTACGACACCATCGGCACCAATATTCAGGGTTGCGATAGCATCCGCCGTTGGCACTATGAGGTCAATTACCATTGCTCGCCTTACGACCAGTATAAGCGATGCAGCAACGAGACCAAGTATATCGAGGGCCTATTGATAGACCATGCAGGTGTGTATGCTGTCAATCGTCTCACCGCTCAAGGCGAGGACTCTATCTACCGTTTTATCGTCAACGATGTGCAGCCCTACGAGCGTTTCACACCTCTTGCTCCTGGGTGCGATAGTATTACATACAAGGGTGTCACCTACTATGCCCGCGGTGCTGGACGCGAGTCGTTCCAAGTGGATTTGATGCACCGTACCATAGAGGGCTGCGATAGTCTGGAGCACCTCATGCTCACTATCCACACTGCTTCGCCTGTCTATACCGAGACTGCTACGATTGCCGATTTCCAAACCTACCAGTTTGAGCATCAGACTTTCAATACCTCAGGTACACATGTGGTGCGCCACCTCAACCAGCATAACTGCGACTCGATTCGTCAGCTTATCCTGACGGTGCTGCCTACTACTTACCACGAGGCGGACACCTTTGCTTTCTGTAGTGGCGACCGCGTTCCTATTAAGGTGTTTGATAGTCTCTACTACCCCACACGAGACACGATTATCTACGACACATTGTGGATCAGTGGCATGCCACATATCTTCACGGCTTTGGTCAACCAGCACTACCCCTTCACGATTGCCAGCTTCAACCCGCACACCACCTCGCCTGAGATCTGTGCCGACTATGCAGTCTCGTTTGATGTGGACTATAGTGTGACGGACCATAGTGCGATGCCAGAGTACTATGAGTACTACTTTGTAGAGCAAGACCTAGAGGTGAAGCACGACACCGTGTTGCGTCCTATCAACGGCCGAACGACACTCTCGATCGATATGGATGGTCGCGGGCTCTATATTCAGCCTGGTTACTACACCTATCGCATTCGTTTCTCCTCGCCTAGTTGCGGACGAGCCGATACCTCGTTCACAAGCCAGATCTTGGTGCGCTATCCTGCCGAGGTGATGCAAGCCAACTGGAACAATGTGGTGACGCTGGTTAATGAGGATTATAACATTGGCCATTGGATTTTCCAACCGCCCTATTCGTGGCAAGTATTCAATAGCGCAGGAGGCGACAAAACGGCGCAGGTAGTGCCGTCCGACCATGCACAGCCTTATTTGGCTAGCAATCATTTGGCAGAGGGTGACCAAGTCACAGCCTTGCTTTACCGCAAGGGCTATTCGTTGGCTATTCCTTCGTGTACGTTCACCTTCACACCGCAGGCGTTCAATCCTGCTGTCAATCCTATTGCTATCTATCCTACGGCCACGGCAAAGAGTTCGTCTATTCATGTGCAAGCACGTCAGACAGGTGCTTACCAACTCTATAATGCCGCAGGCGACAAGTGCAGCCGTGGTGCAGTGTGTGATGGTGACAACCTGGTGTCTATGCCTGCCAGTGCAGGTTGCTATCTGATACAAGTCACCTTGCAGGATGGTTCTTCTACTCTCCAACGCGTTATTGTGTATTAAAATTACAAAAAAATGCATAAAAACTTGCACATGTGAAAAAAAAGTTGTAACTTTGCACGCTTTTTCGCGCACATGCGCAGAAAGCATATAAATATATTAACTAATTAAACAAACAAACCGTATGTTAAATCATTATGAAGCTGCTTTCGTTTTGACTCCCGTTTTGTCTGAGGCACAGATGAAGGAAGCAGTTGACAAATTCGAGAAACTTCTCAAGGACAATGGAGCTGCCATCCAAAACCGTGAGGAGTGGGGTTTGAGAAAATTGGCTTACCCCATCCAAGGTAAAACAACCGGTTTCTACGTAATCCTACAATTTGACGTAGAGCCCGCATTTATCGCTACGCTCGAGACCGAGTTGCGCCGTGATGAGAAAATTATCCGTTTCCTCACCACTCGTCTAGACAAGTATGCATTGGAATATGCAGAGCGTCGCCGTGGAAAAAAGAATGTAGAACCCGCTAAAGCAGAGGAGGAGTAATCATGGCACAAGAAGAAATCCGCTATTTGGCTCCACAACAAGCCGTAGAGAAAAAGAAAAAGTACTGCCGTTTCTTGAAAAGTGGCATTAAGTACATTGACTACAAAGACCCTGAGTTTTTGAAGAAATTCCTAAACGAGCAAGGCAAAATACTGCCCCGTCGTATCACTGGTACCAGCTTGAAATATCAGCGCAAAGTGGCTCAAGCCGTAAAGAAAGCTCGCCACTTGGCTTTGCTGCCATACGTAACCGATATGATGAAATAAATGTTTAAAGTTTAATGTTTAAAGTTTAAAGAATTATGGAAATTATATTGATACAAGACGTAGCAAACCTGGGCTACAAAAACGATATCGTAAAGGTAAAAGAAGGCTACGGTCGAAACTACCTGATCCCCAACAAAATGGCTGTGATCGCTAACGAGAGCAACCGCAAACAGTTGGCAGAAAACCTGAAGCAACAAGCTAAGAAACTGGCTCAACAACTGGCTGACGCTAAAGCTCTGGCTGATAAATTGGCTAATATGACCATTCAACTGGCTGCAAAAGCCAACGAAGATGGCAAGATATTTGGTGCAATCACTTCCGCTCAAGTAAGCGAAGCTCTGGCTGCCGCTGGCATCGAAATAGACAAACGCATCATAACCGTAGAGTCTGTTAAAGAGCTAGGCGAAGCCGCAGCCGTAGCTAGACTACACCGCGAAGTAAAGGCAGAAATCAAGTTGAACATTGTAGCAGAATAAGGAGGACACAATCATGAAACAAGGAATTCATCCAGATAACTATCGTGTGGTAGTATTTAAAGACATGTCTGACGGCAGTCAATTCTTCAGCCGTTCATGCGCTGCTACAAAAGATACCATTGATATAGAAGGTACCACCTACCCTCTCATCAAATTGGAGATCTCCAACACCAGCCACCCATTCTACACGGGTAAATCTAAACTGGTAGATACCGCTGGTCGCGTAGATAAGTTCATGAGCCGTTACGGCAACCGCAATCGCAAATAATAAAGCGACACATAAACAAAAAAAAGACCGCTCAATCGAGCGGTCTTTTTTGGTGACTATATATTAGTCGTTTTCGAAAGCAGCTTCAGCAGCAGCACGAGCAGCTTGGATAGCAGCGTACTCCTCGGAGTTGTGTACACTGAGACGTTGGAACTCACGAAGACCCGTACCAGCAGGAATCAAGTTACCGCAGATCACGTTCTCCTTCATACCCTCCAATGTGTCTACGCGGCCCTGGATAGCAGCCTCGTTGAGTACTTTGGTCGTTTCCTGGAAGGAAGCAGCGGACATAAAGGACTTAGTACCCAAGGCAGCACGCGTGATACCTTGTAGTATCTGCTTAGCCGTAGCGCACTCAGCATCACGAGCCACAACGAGTTTCTTATCCTTACGACGAAGCGTAGAGTTCTCGTCGTGCAAGCGACGTGCAGTAACAATCTGACCAGCATGTAGTACCTCGCTGTCGCCAGGATTGGTAACCACCTTCTTGCCCCAGATACGATCGTTCTCCTCTAAGAAGTCCATCTTATCTACTATCTGACCCTCTAGGTAACGTGTATCGCCAGCTTCAAGGATCTCAACTTTGCGCATCATCTGACGAACAATAATCTCAAAGTGCTTATCGTTGATTTCCACACCTTGCAGACGATAAACCGATTGTGCTTCGTTCACAATATAGTCTTGTACTGCAGTAGGACCTTGGATAGCCAATATATCATCAGGCGTGATAGCACCATCAGACAGGGCTACACCAGCGCGTACATAGTCGCCCTCTTGTACCAAGATCTGCTTGGTAAGAGGTATGAGATAGCTCTTCTGCTCGCCTTGACGGCTGGTAACGGTGATCTCACGATTACCACGTTTGATCTTACCATAGCTAACCTCACCATCAATCTCAGCCACAATAGCAGGATTGGACGGGTTACGGGCCTCAAAGAGCTCGGTAACACGAGGCAGACCACCTGTGATATCACCTGCGGAACCAAAGGCACGGATTTGAGTGAACAAGAAATCACCCACCTTAACTTCAGCGCCATCGGCCTGAGCCAACATAGCCTTGACAGGCAAGTTATAGGAACGCAAGATAGTGCCATCCTTGGCAATGATATTGGCCATAGGCAACTTGGTCTTGTCACGTGTATCGGTGATATGAACCTCTTTCTTACCCGTTTGGTCATCGACAATCGTCTTGCAAGTAACACCCTCAATCACATCGCTATAGCGTAGGGTACCAGCCTGCTCGAGCACAAGCACAGCCTTATAAGGATCCCACTCACAAATAACGGTACCTTTCTTATACTCCTCACCTGGGTTGATAAACAACTTACTAGCATAAGGTATATTAAAGGTAGTGAGCACTACATCAGTAGCAGGATCCACCAAACGCATCTCGTTTAGACGACTAACTACAATCGTATCACCTTCGTCGGTCTTGATTGTACGCAGTTCATCAATCTCGATACGTCCGTCACGAGGTATAGCATAGGTGTTTTGTGTAGCAGCGTTACCAGCCAAACCACCCGAGTGGAAGGTACGAAGAGTCAACTGCGTACCCGGCTCACCGATAGCTTGTGCAGCAATCACGCCGACAGCCTCACCTTTTTGTACCATAAGACGTGTAGCCAGGTTACGGCCATAGCACTTGACGCAGACACCTTTCTTAGCTTCGCAAGTAAGCACGGAACGAATCTCCACTTCCTCGATACCAGCAGCCTCGATAGCCTCGCATTGTGGTTCGCGAATTTCTTCGCCAGCACCTACGATTAGGTTGCCTTTCTCATCTAGTATATCGTGTACGGACACACGACCCAAGATACGTTGGGTAAGTGTAGCCACCACATTATCGTTTTGTTTGATAGCACGTGCTGTCAATCCACGCAATGTACCGCAGTCCTCCTCGGTAATAATCACATCGTGTGACACATCGACCAGACGACGGGTGAGGTAACCTGCATCGGCCGTTTTCAAGGCCGTATCAGCCAAACCCTTACGGGCACCGTGGGTACCAATGAAGTACTCCAACACAGACATACCCTCTTTGAAGTTGGACAAGATAGGGTTCTCAATAGAAGTACGTGTATCGGTAGCACCCGCTTTCTGAGGTTTACCCATGATACCACGGATACCTGCCAACTGCTTAATCTGCTGTTTATTACCACGGGCACCCGAATCCATCATCATATACACCGCATTGAAACCTTGGTCGGCCTCCTGCATGTGTTTCATCAGGATATCGGTCATCTCAGCATCTATCTTATTCCACGTATTAACGACGTTGTTGTAACGCTCATCATCGTTGATCTCACCATAGTTATACAACTCGGTGAAGTTCTCAATCTGTTCGTTACCTTTCTTCACCAACTCGCTCTTCTCGTCAGGGATAAGGATATCGTTTAGGTTGAAGCTCAAACCACCCTCGAAGGCCTTTTGGTAACCCAGGTTCTTGATATCATCCAGGAACTGTGCCGTACGAGCTACACCACAAGCTTTAATCACTTTGGCGATGATCTTCTTCACCTCACCTTTCTTTAACGTAGCGTTTTGATAGCCCACCTCCTCAGGTACATATTGGTTAACAATAGCACGACCAGGAGTAGTCTCAACAAGTGCGCCATTGATACGAATCTTAACCAAAGCGTGGATATCTACTCTACCCTCATTAAGTGCGATAAAGCACTCCTCGGGGCTATAGAAAATGAGTCCTTCACCTTTCATACCACTACGTGGTTTGGTGATATAGTACAAACCCAAGATCATATCCTGAGAAGGCACAGTAATAGGATTACCATTGGCTGGATCCAAGATATTGTGCGAACCCAACATAAGTAGTTGCGCTTCCAAGATAGCCTCGTTACCCAAGGGCAAGTGTACTGCCATTTGGTCACCATCGAAGTCGGCGTTGAAACCAGCACAAGCTAGTGGGTGAAGTTGGATAGCCTTACCCTCAATCATACGAGGTTGGAAAGCCAATATACCATGACGGTGCA
>JAKSNM010000021.1 GCA_024399785.1 Paludibacteraceae bacterium | reverse complement strand
CTAATTCGGTAGCTTTAATCGTCTTCCCCACGTTAAATTTACAAATTGACTAATTGACCATCTTCTCCGCTATCTCATCAAACACCCTGGCCGCAGGGTGTCCCTCTTGCATGGCGATAGGCAGTCCTGCATCGCCTGCCTCGCGGATAGACTGCACCAGTGGAATCTGCCCCAATAATGGTACTTGCAGTTCTTCCGCCAGGTGTTTGCCTCCGTCTTGGCCGAACAGATAGTACTTATTCTCTGGCAACTCGGCGGGCGTGAACCACGACATATTCTCCACAATGCCCAATACAGGCACGTTGATTTTCTCGTTTTGGAACATATCCACACCCTTGCGTGCATCTACCAGCGCCACTTCCTGAGGGGTGGTCACCACAATAGCCCCTGTCAGTTGCAGTGTGCTGATCAACGTCAGGTGTATATCGCTGGTGCCTGGGGGCAGGTCAATCAGCATATAGTCCAACTCGCCCCAGTGTCCGTCTTGTATCAGTTGCTTAATCGCGTTCGATGCCATACCCCCGCGCCACACTACTGCCGATTGGGGATCCACAAAGAAACCAATACTCAGCATCTTCACCCCATATTGCTCAATAGGCTCAATCAACGTCCTGCCATCTACTTCTACCGAATAGGGTCTGCAATCCTCGGTGTGGAACATCTTAGGCTGTGATGGTCCGTGTATATCGGCATCCAATAGCCCCACTTGATAGCCCCGTTTGGCCAAAGCAATTGCCAAATTGGCGGCTACGGTTGATTTGCCTACACCTCCCTTGCCGCTATGAATAGCTATTACGCGGGTTTTTTGCGGTAGTATAGCGGTAGTAGAGCCTTCTGTTGATATATTCTGTTTACGAAATTTGGGATGTATGCTTACGGCTGCATTCTTATCTGCGTAGGTCTGCACAGCTACTTCGGCTGCTTTGACTACGGACTTCAAAAAGGGGTCGTTGTCCTTGTCAAAAATCAAGGAAAAACTTACCTCAAAGCCTTGAATGCGGATATCGTCTTCCAGCATGCCGCTCTCTACCAGGTCCTTGCCCGTACCAGGGTAGCGCACATGGCGCAAAGCATCAATGATTTGTTGTGGATACATAGTTTCTGCCGTACGAACGGTACGTGTCTTTTTCTATTTCTATTTCAGGCTCTTCAAGGGCCGTTTTCTTATTCAGTTTCCAAGCGTAGTACTTAATGGTCAGTCCTCGGTCCAGCCATTGCTTCTCATAGTGTGTCTGCAACATCCTAGCCTCCTCAAACTCCTCGCCTCTAAACTCTAAACTGTAGGCAGCTTTGCTGCCGTCCTCTAAACTATATAGGTCATCGCTGGCAGCCACCACCTCATACTGATTCACCCGCAGCATCTCTTTGGTATAGGTGCTTAAGAAAGGGCTGTCGGTTTTCAAGTGTATCATACCCCCCTCTTGCATCACCTCTTGATAGCGTGCCATGAAATAGGTCGAGGTGAGGCGTTTGGTGGCTTTTTTCATTTGGGGGTCAGGGAACGTGATCCAGATCTCAGCTACCTCGTTGGGGGCGAAGAAGTTACTCAGTACTTCTATGTTCGTACGCAAAAACGCCACGTTCTTCATTCCCCGTTCGGTGGCCTCTTTGGCTCCTTTCCAGATGCGGGCACCTTTTATATCGATGCCGATGTAGTTCTTCTCGGGGTGCAGTTTGGCCAGTCCCACGGTATAGTCGCCGTGTCCGCAACCCAGTTCCAGCACAATAGGATTATTGTTCTTAAAGAATCGCTCGTGCCATTGTCCACGCATCTGCAGCACCGATGTGTCTTCTTCGGTTTCGAACTTGCCGTCGGCATTCAGTCGCCCTATGGCACACTGAAAGACGTTGGCAAACGTCTCCATCTCCGCAAATTTCTTTAACTTACCTTTCCCCATTATCGCACTATTTCTACACCAATCTCGCTAATGCCTCGCAAAACGATGTCCCGCATTCCCTCCTCTAAGGTGAGAATATACAGGCTGTCTTTCAATACCACGTTTTCCCGATAGAGCACAGGCATATCCTTTATGGCCTGTCCGTTTCCTAACCATCGGCCGCGGTCGTCGGCCAGGTAGAACTCAATCGTATCGGTCTTGCCGCCATCGTTGGCGAATAGCCACATGTTCTGATACGGATACGCATCGGTGTGGCGGATATGCAGCAATACGTCGTATGCATTCACCGTATCGGTCACAGGCACTTCAAAACGTAGCACAGAGTCCATCGACCACCCCTCCAATGGTATGGTCTGATAATTCGTGTACATTGTGCTGCGGCTGCAGGCTACCAGCAGTAAACTACTCAGGACGACGATTATGCGACTTTTGACGGTCATGGTTATGATGGTTATTGTGGTTATTGTTCCTTCTCTTGCGGTCAAAGCGCGTTACATCGCCTTCGCCCACCGCATTTTGAAAGCCTATCTCCTCCTCTGTTTGTTCCTCCACCACAGGCGAACCCAGCACCTCGCCACGTTGCTTGGCGTCTTCATATACAGGCACCTCATAGTTGAGACAGCATTTGAGTTTAGCGCATTGTCCTGCCAGTTTTTGTGGGTTGGGCGATATATGTTGCAAACGTGCAGCACCTGTGCCTACGCTAACGAATTGGGTCATCCATGTGGAGCAGCATAGCTCTCTGCCGCAAGGACCTGTGCCGCCTATACGGCCTGCTTCCTGGCGGGCACCTATCTGCTTCATCTCGATGCGAATACGAAAAGCTTCGGCGTAGAGTTTGATTAGTTGGCGAAAATCAACACGCCCGTCGGCTATGTAATAGAAGATAGCTTTGCTGCCATCGCCTTGATATTCCACATCGCCTATTTTCATTTCCAGTCCCAGTGATTTGGCTAGTTTTCTGGCCTCTATCATGGTGGCATGCTCTTTTTGATGCGCTTCTTCCGCACGGGCCAGATCCTGTTCGGTAGCCAGACGATAGATAGCACGCACCTCGTAACGGTCCAGGTCAATGTGGTATTTCTTGATTTGGTTCAGCACCAGTCTGCCTGTCAGGGTCACTTCGCCTATGTCGTGCCCAGGATTGCCTTCCACGGCCACTAACGAACCTTTTTCCAAAGCCAGGTGCTCGGTATTGCGGTAATACGCTTTGCGTGTGTTCTTAAACTGTACTTCCACTAAATCAGTGGCTTGCGCGTTGTCGCTCAAGTCGCTCAACCAGTCCACCACAGGCAACATATGGGCGGAGTTACGACGACAAGCAGGCTCAGCAAATTGACACGCTTCGTTATTGAGAGTAAATTTCTCGTTCATAATTGTAGAGTTGATTCTAAATTCGGGTACAAAATTACTATTTTTTTTGCATATATGCAAATTTTTTTGTATTTTTGCACTCGCTATGCGTTTTAGAGATATTATAGGTCAGGAAACGGTGAAAAACCAGTTGCGCCTGTCGGTGCAAGAGGGGCGCATACCTCATGCGCAGTTGCTAACGGGTCCAGAGGGGGTAGGCAAGTTGCCCCTGGCTATCGCCTATGCCCAATATGTGGCATGTCCCCACCGTACGGCGGAGGATAGTTGTGGCGAGTGCCCCTCGTGTTTGCAGTTCCAACAGTTGCAGCACCCCGATTTGCATTTTGCCTTCCCTATTGTCAAAACCGATGCAGGCGATACCTGCGACGATTTCATGGCCGCATGGCGCGAGCAGGTGCTGCAACAGCCGTATTTCAACCTGGATGATTGGTACCAAACCCTTGGGGTAGAAACCAAACAGGCTATGATCTATGAGAAAGAGAGTGGCGAGATACTGCGCAAACTCTCGCTTAAGAGTTATAGCGACGGCTATAAAGTGATGATTATCTGGCAACCCGAGAAGATGAACACCACCTGTGCCAATAAACTGCTCAAACTGCTGGAGGAACCCCCTCAAAAAACGCTTTTCTTGCTGGTGAGCGAACATCCTGATGAACTGCTTAGCACTATCCTTAGTCGTGTGCAGCAGATTCGCGTACCGCGACTGAGTGAGCAGGAACTCTCGGCTACTTTCCCGCTCGATGTGGCACATATTGCCAACGGCAGTTACCTGGCTGCCATGCGCCTGCAACAGAGCGAGGAGGACAACAACACGTTCTTTGATGATTTTGTGGCGCTCATGCGCCGTGCATGGCTCGTGGGGGTAAGACAGGACTATGCTGCCCTGCAAGAACTGAAAAAATGGAGTGCCGATATGGCCGATGCCAAGGTGGGACGTGAGCGGCAGAAAGCTTTCTTACAATATGCCCAACGGCAGATCAGGGAAAACTATATCTATAACTTGCAGCATCCCGAGATGAACTATCAAACGCAGGCAGAGGCCAATTTCTCCACCAAGTTCGCGGCTTTTATCAACGACCGCAACGTGGAGGCAATGATGCAAGAACTGGATAAGGCCGAGCAACAGATTGCCCAAAATGGCAATGCGAAGATCATTTTCTTTGACCTGTGTCTCCAAATGATTGTGCTAATCAAAAAATAAGTCACCACTCTCGTGATGACTTATTTTGTAGCGGGACCCAGGATTGAACTGGGGACCTCATGATTATGAATCATGCGCTCTAACCAGCTGAGCTATCCCGCCTCATTTCTCAAATGAGCGTGCAAAATTACAACAAAATTTTGACATACGCAAATAATTTGAGAAAAAAATTGTCAATTTGGCGTACTCTAAGCACAAAATCACTTGTAAAGGAAGCGTTTAATGGATTTTTTAGGCGTTTTTTCAAATTCTTTATCCACTATTTCTATATCGCTTACTTTGCTGTAACCTGGTAGCAACTTGTTCAATTTTTGCAGGTTCTCTTGCATCAGTTGTTCTATTTGTGCGATATTGTCCTCTATCTGCTGCATCTCGGGGAAGACCAGTCCTACCAGTTTGCCTTCGCGCTCTACCACCACACTCTCCACTACACCTTCTAGTGAGTTCAGTTTATCCTCTATCTCCTCGGGGTAAATGTTCTGTCCCGATGCGCCCAGTATCATGTTCTTGCTGCGGCCGCGCAGATAGACGTTGCCTTTGCGGTCCATCACGCCTATATCGCCTGTGCGCAACCATCCGTCGTCGGTAAAGGTGTTGTCGGTAGCCTGTATATTCTTATAATATCCGCGCATTACGCCCGCGCCGCGCACAAGTATCTCGCCAGGCACTTTGCGAGGTGACTCGCTGTCTATTTTCAGTTCCAGGCGGTCTATCACCTTGCCGCATGATTTGAAGGCATATTTACGCCAATGTTCATAGCACACCAGCGGACCACATTCGGTCATGCCGTATCCGCAGGTATAGGGGAAATGTATCTGCCGCAGGCATTTCTCCACCTCCTCGCTTAGGGCTGCACCGCCTATGATGAGGAACTGCAACTTGCCGCCAAAGGCTTGCATCAGGGCGCGATACACTTTCTTGCGAATAGCCAGGTTGATTAGTGGGGTGTACCACAACGCTTTGATAATCGGCTTTTGGATAGTGGGGAAGATTTTTTTCTTAAAGATCTTCTCTATCACCAGTGGCACGGTCAGTATCATATAGGGTTGCACGTCGTGAAAAGCCTTTAGCATCAACGCGGGGGTGAGACTCTTGGTGATGAAATACACATGTGTGCCACCTGCCAGTTGGTAGATGCACTCAAACATCATCCCGAACATGTGCGCCAGGGGCAACATGCTCACATAGGTCAATCCTGGATGATTGGGTATATTGGCTTGGGCATATACCACGTTGCTGCTCAGGTTCTTATGCGTCAGCATCACGCCTTTGGGCGAACCCGTAGAGCCTGAGGTGTAGTTGATGAGTGCCACTTCGTCCAGGTTGTCCAGGGGCAGGTGTACATCTTGCGCACAATAGCCGTTGGGGTAGAGTTTGTTGAACTGCTGATCCAGGGCCGCTGGGTCCACCGCCACCTTCGATTGCATGATGCTGAGGTCCTCTATGGCAATAAAAGTCTCTACATTGGGCATGGCACTCAGGTCAATACGCCCGCGTACCCACGGACCTACAAACAGCACTTTGGCTTCGGAGTGTATCACCAGTTGGTGTATGCTCTCCGATGTGAAGTCAGGCAATATACTTACTGCTACACAGCGGGCTGCGGCTACGCTCAGATAGGCTACTGCCCAGTTGGCTGAATTGCGTCCACAAATGGCTATCTTGTCGCCAGGCAATATGCCCAAAGCGTCAAACAACAGTTGCATTCTTCGTATGCGTGTGGCCAATTCACCATAGGTATAGTTATACGCTCCCTCATAGTCCGTCAGGGCAGGCTCGGACCAGTTGGCCCGCATCGTGTCTTGAATAAATTGGAAATAATGTTTCATACGTGTTGCTGGATTTTCCGAGTGCAAAAATACAATATTTGTTTCAATCTGCCAAAAATATGGTGTTTTATAGCCGTATGAGGGATAGAACATTGGCTTTTAGGGGTAAAAATGCCTATTTAGGGGCGAAAAAATTTGTGTATTTGGATTATTTTTCGTAATTTTGCACCGTAAAATTATGAGTAATAGGTCGCACTATGGCAGAAACGAACACAGTGGAATATAGTGACAGCAGTATCGTCACGCTGGATGGCTTGGAGCATATCCGTCGCCGTCCTGGTATGTATATTGGTAAATTGGGCGATGGCTCCCACTCCGATGATGGTATATACGTGCTGATGAAAGAGTCGATAGACAACTCTATCGATGAGTATCGTATGAACGAGGGCAAGGTGATTGAGGTCACGGTGCAGGATGGGGTCGTCACGGTGCGCGACTATGGTCGTGGTATTCCTTTGGGCAAGATGGTCGATGCAGTCAGCGTGCTCAATACGGGTGGTAAATACGACAGCAAGGCTTTTAAGAAATCGGTGGGTCTGAATGGTGTAGGTACCAAGGCTGTGAATGCCCTTAGCGAGGATTTTGCGGTGGCGTCCTATCGTGATGGTCAGATGCGTCAGGCTTCGTTCCACAAGGGTAAGTTGGTAGAAGATTCGGGGGTGCAACCCTATGATGGACCCGAGAAGCGCGGTACGTGGATACGTTTCAAACCCGATAGCAGCAAAGGTCTGTTTGAGAACTACCAGTTCCGAGACGACTATATAGAGACCATGCTACGCAACTATGCGTACCTCAATACGGGTCTCACCCTTGTCTATAATGGTAAGAAGTTCCTTAGCAAGAACGGACTGTTCGACCTGTTGAGCGAGCGCATGACGGTAGATCCCCTTTATCCTATTATCCACCTGGTGGGCGAGGATATAGAGATAGCGCTCACGCATACCGACCAACCCGGTGATGAGTACTACTCGTTTGTCAATGGTCAGTTCACTATCCAGGGCGGTACGCACCAGGCAGCCTATCGGGCTGCTATTGGCCAGACTATCAAGGAGTTTTTCAACAAGAACCAAGAGCTGGTGGATATCCGCAATGGCGTGGTGGGTGCGATAGCAATTAATGTAGAGGAACCTGTGTTTGAGAGTCAGACCAAGGTCAAGTTGGGTTCTTCTACTATGTCGCCCAATGGCACGCTTACGGTCAATAAGTTCGTCAACGATTTTGTGAAGCAGCAGTTGGATAATGAGTTGCACAAGCACCCTGAAATCACCGAGGTGATGCTGCAAAAGATACAGGACTCAGAGAAGGAGCGCAAAGCCATAGCGGGTGTGACCAAGGCTGCCAAAGAGCGGGCGAAGAAGAACCTGTTAAACAACCCCAAGTTGCGCGATTGCCAGATACACTACAACGATGCCAAACCTGTCCGTTCCAGCAAGGATGCGGACGATGATTTGCGTCAGGAGAGTGCTATTTTCATTACCGAGGGTCTGTCGGCATCGGGCAGTATCACCAAGAGCCGCGATGTCCGTACCCAGGCGGTGTTCTCGTTGCGTGGTAAACCGCTCAACTGCTATGGGTTGACCAAGTCGGTGGTGTATGAGAACGAGGAGTTCAACTGTCTGCAGTCGGCGCTTAATATAGAGGATGGTTTGGATGATTTGCGGTTCAATAAGGTCATTATCGCCACCGATGCCGATGTCGATGGCATGCATATCCGTTTGTTGATGCTCACGTTCTTTTTGCAGTTCTTCCCCGATTTGGTGAAGAAGGGGCATGTCTATATCTTGCAGACGCCTCTTTTCCGTGTGAAGAATAAGCAGGAGACGCGTTATTGCTATAGTGAGGAGGAGCGTCTCACGGCGTTGGAGCAGGTCAAGAATCCTGAGATCACGCGATTCAAAGGTTTGGGTGAGATTTCTCCCGATGAATTCAAGGAATTTATAGGCAAGGCTATTCGTTTAGACCAGGTCACTTTGCGCAAGGAGGACCAGGTGGGTGAGCTGCTCAATTACTATATGGGCAAGAACACGATGGAGCGTCAGAATTTCATTATCGACAATTTGGTTATCGAGGAAGATGCCGTAGAGTAAAAAGGGACCAAGCTATGAAACAAGCAAACAAAAGGAAAGTATTAGCAGTTATTGTGCTGGGAATAGTGATAATCGCGATGACGGGATGCTACCCGGATGTGATATTGCCCGAACCCGCATGGATGGTAGATAAAGAACAGATGAGTACCGTGGCAGGTGTGCTGGTAGAACAGCCGTACGGCGTAGTAAAGTTGGAATTCTCAGACGAGGTAGATGAGAGTATCCTGGAACACCTGCGACTGGTGGATTACTCAGACGATGTGCCAAGTGTCTTGCCCGCGGCATCTATAGCAGGCGTGTCGTTCTCGCTGGACCCAGAGAATGAGAACCACGTGCTGGTGGACTGCTCGGGATTGGAGTCGGAGCACGCACGTGCCGTGACATTGGTGTATCAGTTTGAAGAGCAGTTCACAACGGCACACATGATGCTGGTAGCCGACACCGCAGCCGAGGCCCGATACGAAGAGCAGAAAGTCTATACGGCTGTGATATCGGATATACACCTGAACGACCAACGTGCGATGGATGGCCGATGGAGTTGGTTCATAGATAATCAGCCCTATCTGATAGCCTATCTGGACGGGATAATAGCCCACAAAGACCAATACAAAGAGCTGGTGCTGCTGGGCGACCTGGTAGATGAGGAGGTGACTCCCATACCATTGGCAACCTTTGCAGTAAACGGCACCACTGTGTCGGAGAAAAACTATATACGCGCCATTGCTCGTGTGGAGAAGAATAAAGAGGTGATAGACAGAATAAAAGCAGCACAGGATGCAGGCATACAGGTAGTGTATGTGCCAGGCAACCATGATAGCGGACTGGATGAGGACCTGTTGCATGAGTTATTCGGCAACGGAGCCCGGTTCGTATCAGACGTGAAAGGTTTGGGTTCGTATGAGACAGCAGATATGGTGATGGAACATAGTCACCGCTATGATGTGCTATGCTCGCCCGATCCGTGTTCGAACATAGGGATAGATAATGTGACGGAGGAGAATGCCTTTATGGGCATACAGTACTTCACCACTCGCATAGCGGCAACCAACCGACACAGAGGACTGGTAGAAGCCGAACTGAGCGACTATGGTTATGCCTCAGAGAGCGAACTGAGAGCAGCAGCTGCCCGCAATGGTTCGGACGAGTTGAATAAGGCGGTGATGGCGCTGGTATGTAATGTGGTGCTGATAGCCAAACACGTAGATGGCATTGACACAATGGCTGTTCCTACAGGGCTGTACGGACTGACCAGCGACTATGTGCTGGACGAGTATTTCTACCAAAGCAGCAGTTCAGAGCCGAAGTTGTACCAAACGATGTGGAAACAAGAGGAGTGGGAGAGACGCCTGCAGCACAACAACACTCCGAAAGATTTCCCCTTCCTATTGGGAGCGATGATCTGTGAAGTGCCGTATATGGATGCGCTGGCGGTGAATCGTTTGTTTGGCGAGGACGACAGGTATAAAGTGGTAGTGTTTGCCCACACGCATGTGCCGTATATGCGCGTGATGGAACGTGAGGACGACGAGCAAGGATATATATACGCCAATACGGGTTCGTGGGTGGATGAGAACGCCTGCTCACATCCTGTTCGCACGGCGGTAGAGATATACAACGGGGCGGAAGGCAGGCAGGTGCGTCTGTTGCAGATGGGCAAGGACGAGAGGTTGCATAGCCTGTCGAAGGCTTTGTGGACGAAGTAGAGAGACCCTTCCCCCCGAGCCCCTAATATACAACCAATCAAGGAATAATTATATCTGCCCTGCCTTGTTGTTAACGAAAATGATAACAGGAATAGATTGAGTAATAAAAAGGGACCAAGCTCTGGGGCGGGAAATGATATAAATGCAGCACTTTTAGGGGTGTTGCATTTGTTTTTTGGGGAATAATTTGTAGATGTGAAATTTTTTTAGTAATTTTGCAAGCAAAATTGAAAAGGGACCAAGCTCTGGGGAGAATGTTAACTAAAATGATAACAGGAAAATAAGATATTGAATAAAAAACGAGGGTGTTGGGCTTTGGCTACTTATATCTGCATTCCCGAGGGGGATTATAGCGTTCCACCCGACGAGACCCGCGAACTGGAATGGTACGACGGTATCTACAACTACTTGAAACAAATTGGAATACAAGATATAACTATGTTTTTCTTTTTCTTTAACAACGATGAGGAGCGAAAAACCTCAGTCAATGGTCGCAGTAAGGACTCACATAATGTCCCCAGCGAGCAGATAAATACAGAGTTGAGTCTAGAGGTTGCAATGGATCAGGTTCTGAAAACTAAAGAGCAAGAGGCTGCTCTTGCGCATTTCCTTGGTGAGAACAAATGCTCCGTGCAAACTATCTGTGGACGCAAGGTGTTCGTGTACGAGAATGACGGCAAGAAGTTCATTCTTTTGCACAAGGCCATCACTTATCTAGGCAATCCTCATCCCATCTTCAAGAAACGTATCCAGTTGCCTAATTGGATGCAGGAGTTCTGCGAGAATGTGAAGGCACAAGGCTTGGATTATGATGTGCGCCTTATTGGTGTATATCATTACATGAATGGTGTGGTCTTTGCTGACTTTGACAAAGAACCATACCTTAAGCGCAAGATGCACAACTCGTCTGCCCATATCTACATCAACGATATTTTCCAAGCGTACAAACAAGGAGTATTCCATAAGATTGATCAGTTCGGAAATCATATTCATGCTATCCATAGCAACAAGTTCAAAGACTATCTGATGGGTAAAACCGAAAGTAAGAACCAACTCTTCGAACTCTTTGAGAAGTTCAACTATGGTTATACCTTTGGAGAGTGGTTATATGCTTTGGATGCCATTAAGGAAATGTACGGAAACCAATGGATGCATTGGCAGCAAGCAGAATGGGCTGGCTGGTTCTTGGAGTATCGGTTCAATAAGTTTACTATTGACAACAACACAACGCACCTTATGCGTTATGTCGGAACCGAGAACAAAGCCAAGAAAGAAGGAACCTTTGATTTTGACATCTTCTTCCCCAAGGACAATTTCTATGGCGATTTAAAGGCTAGCGATATTGAGCATAAGGATGCCCCAGGTAATGACCAAGGCGCGTTTGTAGAATGCATCAATATGCACGACCGATTCTGGTATGTTATCTACGAGCATGAGACTAAGAAAGATATTGACTATGGCTCAGTTGCAACGGTGGCTCGTAACCAGTTCATCCGTTTGGTAAAGCCCAGCTATGAGAAGGATGATATGTCTTATCACGAGCGTATGAAGAATAGTGTTCGATTTGTGAAGATGTCTATTTTGGAACTCAACCGAATCAATTTCCGTTCTGTTTTGTCCGACTTCAACCAAGGCAAGCAACCTGATGGCAAGGCTAGAGCAAAGAAATTTATCATCAAAAAGAAAGATATGGACCAGTACGTGGTTTTCCGTTATAATTACGAACAAGCATGAAGAAATTTAAATTTATAGATTTATTTTGTGGAATAGGTGGCTTCCATCAAGCAATGAAAGCTCTGGGAGGAACATGTGTTTATGCTTGTGACATTGATGCTGATTGTAGAAAAACATACTATGCAAACTATGGTTTAATGCCAGATTCTGATATCACAAAAGTAGATGCAAATAAATTGCCAGACTTTGATGTTCTATGTGCAGGATTCCCTTGTCAGGCATTTTCAAAAGCAGGCAAGCGTCTAGGGTTTGCTGATGAAACTAAAGGTACGTTGTTTTTTGACGTAGAGCGTATTATGAAAGCCTGCCAACCCCAATATGCTCTTTTGGAAAATGTGCGGAATTTAGCATCTCATGATGGTGGCAATACTTGGAAAACAATACATGAGCATTTAGTAAACATAGGATATAACGTATTGGAGGAACCTGTTATTTTTAGTCCTCACTATCTCGGAATTCCACAACACAGAGAGCGTGTGTTTATTATGTGTGTAAGAAAGGATATTGGTACTATACCAATGTTTAACTTCAATGCCACAAAACTGCCCAAATGTGATATTTTAGACATCATGCAGACTGATAGTGAAATATCTAATATTGAACATTATAAGTTATCAAAAGATAAAATAGAACTAATCAATCTATGGGATGAGTTTATACAGAACATCAAATGTGAAAAACTACCAGGATTCCCTATTTGGTCAGATAGATTATGTGAATTGGATCCAACAGAGGATTTATCACAGTACCCAAGTTGGAAACAAAATTTTATAAGAAAGAACAATCAACTATACCTACAAAATAAAAAATTCATAGACGATTGGTTGAAAAAAGCCCTTAAATGCCCTGCGTTCTTTGGTGCAAAAGCAAAACTTGAATGGCAAGCTGGTCAATCAAAAAAACCTAGTCTATGGGATAATATATTGCAATTTAGACCTTCTGGTATTCGTGTAAAGCCAGGTACATATTTCCCTGCACTTGTAGCAATTACACAGACTTCAATCGTTGGTTGTCGCCAAAGAGAGTTAACCCCTCGTGAATGCGCTAGATTACAAGGATTCCCAGACACGTTCCAGCCCGATATAATTGAAATACAGGCATATAAACAATTTGGCAATGCAGTCAATGTTGATGTGGTGAAATTGTTTGCCAAATATATGTTTGGAGATAAATCGGTATTAAAAAAATATGCTAAGCAGTCAGATGGTGTTGGTCTAGCACATGCTGTTGATTTTCTAAGACTACAAGAAGAATATCCTGATACAATCGTAGTCAACGAACCAATTAATATTGTAACAAGCAAAACGAAGTTAGGCACAAGTGAAGCACCAACTGGTAATGTTGATATAAGTGATGTGGATATTACTAGAAATCTTCTAATTTCGCTCGTTAAGAACGATAATGTAGAGCGTTTCTTGGATGGCTCTGCTAATATCTATTACACTGGTAAAAAGTTCCCATCTACAGTTCACCTTAATAAATTGTACTACTTTATGCCATACGTAAAAGGGAAAGGTATTAAGGATTTATATTTTATTAAGGTTGCTCGCGTTGGCACGCGAAAAGAAGGACAACCCGACAATGATCCTAATGAATTACGCTTAGTGTTTGAAATAGAATTTATAAAATCTCTCTTTGACGAATATAAAAAGATAAAATTACCAATTTGGGACACATTTAACGATACCACACTAGGTAAACTAATAGATTGTGATTGATTGGACTATTAACGGAGCAAGAAAATAAGAATATTAGGATAGTTATATGAATGATGTGGACAAACATATTGCCGTAGCTTCGGATTTACAACTTACTCCATACTCTAATAATGCTTGGAAAGGTAAGTCTGGCTCTATATGGTACGTTGCTCGCTACAATGCAATTTGTCTCCTTCCGAGTGATATTCGAAGTGCTGATATTCTAAACAAGTGTGGCATTCATGAACGAGAATATGAGGACGCACTTAAGAATATGATTGTTCAGGGTTACCCTGCGTTTGTTCTTCGTAATTATTCTCCCAATTTCTCACCGTATTATGATGATGAAGAACATCATTCAATAAGTACTTTTGAATTTGCAGAGATGTCTTCTATGGAAGAAATCTACAAGTTTGCCGATAAATGCAACGATGTTGCTTTAGATTCTCCGAAGAAAGATAGTATTGTTCAAGAAATTGAATCTTTGAAGAATTTGCACAGAGTTTTTACTAAAGAAGAATTATATGAATTCGCCTCGTTAGATTTTCATACTATTGATACTGCGGTTGTGCTTCATATTTTTCATAAAATTAGAACTATGCTTCTTACAGATGATCTTTCTGAGCAAATGGGACTTCCTGGGCGAAAGATTCTTTGTCATGTAGAGGGCTTTACGTATAATGAAAGCCATTTTGCACAAGCATATGGACGAGTGCCTTATCTTACCATACACCGATATGTTAACGATGAATACAATATCGTTATTCACAATCCTAATCATGCACAATTTGAATATAGTTTTACTCATGGATATATGGGGTGTTTGCTGAATTATTGCGTTTATAAGAGACTCGTACAAGATACGATGGCTATTTTTTCTGGTCCTGTTGACTATAATAAATTGTACGCGTTAGCTAATTTGGCTATTTCAGCAGATGACATCCATTTGGATGTAGATAATAAAGGCGAACTAGCGGATAATTATATTAACACATTGTCTCCTGCTGTGAAAAAACGCCTTTTAAGTCAACCTGGTTGTTTCTCTGTTCCCGATGAAAAAGTAATTGAAGAAATTTACCGTGATAATCGAGAATGGATAAAGGAGGATGCACTTCGTCTTTATCTTCCTCCATTGCTTCACAAAATGCTTATGGAAAACTGTGATGGTTTCTTACAATATATGCGTGATAAATATCCCTATCTAAAAGAAATAGAAGCAAGTTATGAGGATACTCAATCTAGATTCCTTTGGCCATCTTATAACACATCTGTCAAAGAGGAAGATAAAATTGCTTTTGAGAACCAACTACGTGCGATCTGTCGCTCGGGAAAACGGGACCTGACACAAAGTATAAAGACCTATCTGAATATCAAACAAAAAGATGGAACCGTCCTTCGCCCCACTCAGCAAAATACCGAATGGAAGATACTAAAACAATTCGGATACCCATACGTAGAAAAGACCTATTACAATTCCTAATTAAGAATTACCAAGGAATAACCTTCGTTATCTAAGAATTATCTAAGAATTATCAAGGAATTTGACCCTCTTTTTTGAGTGGATCATTTTTTTTCTATACCTTTGCAACCGCATTTGAGAAAATCTCATTTGCGGTGCTTCTTTTATAACTGCATGCAAATTCTATAAAATCAAGCATCGGCAGCGCTGCCAAAATTTCAAACAGTAAACCTGCAACCGCACTTCACACGGTATGCAGAACCCTAAAAAAATGAAATTATGGCACAGCTAACGTATTACGAGTACCTTCTCTCTAAACAGGAATCTGGCGAACTGAAAACTCTTTTCGCTTTGGGACTACCTTGTTGCTATCGCACCTATCTGGACATCTATTCCTACCATCTATCGCACCCCAAGGCTTCCCAGTTTACTATCGCGCTCGAACTCAACACCTCCAAACGAACCGTCTTTCGGGCGCTACACATTCTCTCTACTACTATCCCTGATTAAGCGGTGCGCGTTTGCGCGTCACTCACGTCAACTTTTTATTGTAATTTTGCAACAAAAAAAACTATGGAAAATATTCTTGAAACCCTTCAGAAGTGCCGTATCACCCCATCTTCTGACATCCAACCACATGAGTTCCTCTATTCATGGAATTCCAAACCTATCCTCGCTCGTGGTGAACTCGTTGCTATCGGCGGAAAAGCCAAGTCGGGTAAGACCTATATCTGCTCGCTCTTTGCAGCGTTGGCAGCCAGCGAGTCCCTCTTGGGACTAACAGGACGACCCAATAGTCGCGTCCTCTGGATCGATACCGAGCAGTCCGAAGACTCTACCCAAGAGATTCTCTGCCAACGTATTGGCACACTCATCGGACAACTGCCTGACCCCGAGCAGTTTATCGTTTATAACCTCCGTCAGCAGAACTGGCAGGACCGTCTCACACTCGTCACTACCGCTATCTGTCAGCACACTCCCGACCTCGTCATCTTCGATGGCATACGCGATGTGGTCGGCGACATCAACGACTACCAACAGGCACAGGATGTTATCACCAAACTCCTCTCTATCGCTTCTTGGTCCAATGCCTCTATCGTCTGCGTACTCCACCAAAACAAAGCCATCGAGGACAAGACCCTGCGCGGTGCGCTCGGTACGGAATTGCAGAATAAATCCTTCGAGACCTACGAGTGTACCAAGGACCCTGATACACATATCTTCACTATGCGACAGACGGCTACGCGTAAATACGACATCACCTCCAAACTCACTTTCACTATCTCCGACGCTGGTCTTCCACAACTCTCACAAGGCGTTGTGCTCGACAACAATTCCACGCCCACCGACACACGCCCATCTTTCAATCCCGACTACATGCTCAATGGCAAACTAGACTTGCCTAAATTGTTTGGATATATCTTGCCTGCCGACAAACGTATGACCACCGCACAACTGCGACAGGTGGTCATGAAGGTGGCGAATGTGCAGAGCTTTAACTTTGCAGGAACACTCATTGAAGAGGCTACCCAACAACACATTATCTATCCAGAACAACAAGACGATATTACCTATTACACCAATTCACCTTCGATTTTTTGATGGAACTTCCGTTCGTTTAGTACTGTTAGTCCCCCTATAAGGGGGATAACGTACGTACTAAAGAACATACGGGAAAGTTCCTCAAACCCTCCGAAATATCGAAATATCGTCCCTCGAAAACTCTAAATATCTAAACATCTAAACAGCGCGTTAGCGCGTCTAAGCTCTAAACATCATGATTGCTAATCTTCAAAATCCTATCGCTGCTATCCGAGGTGCCTTATCCCTCGGTAGCCACTACTACGCACGTATGCTCAACGGACAGTGCGTCATCCAACGTAAACCCAATCGTTCCAACCATGTCCCAACCCAGGCCGAAATCGACAACCAACAAAACTTCATCGCACGCTATCGAAAAATGCCTACTCAAACCGAGACTGTTTCGTGATCATCTCGTGACCATCTCGCGACCACCTCCACACCCCGTCCTACCAACGATTGTAGAAACCAAATATAATAAATAAAACTCTAAATTAAAATGAAAATTACTCTTTCTAACCTCGTTCAATCTATCTCTGGCACCATCGATGGTGTCACCTATGTTACCCGCAATGGCAAGACCTATGCCTATCGTCGTCATTCATCACAACCTCGTATCCCTACGCCCAAAGAGCAGGATGCACGTCGTCGTTTCACGCTCGCTCAACAGCAGACCAACGAGATCCTGCACACCACCCATCTCCGCGCACGATACGAAGCACAGTGGAAAAAACACCAACATCAGTTCCACACCCTGCGGGGGTATATCTTCCATTGTCTCTATGAAGTATAGACCTATGTATAAACACCAACTCGCCCAGGCTGCAGGTGTCTCTGTCCGTACCCTCTACAATTGGCTACAAACCGACAAAGAGGCTTTCCAAGCCATGCACATCTCACCCAAGAAACATCTGCTCCCTGCGCGTGCCGTGCAATACCTCGATGAGAAATATTGCATTTTCTAGCACTATTCGGCACAATTCGGAAAACTTCCTCGCCACCTGTTTATATTGTCTATTGTCCTTCGCGAAACGACTAAACATCTAAACAGACGCCAGCCGTCTAAACAGCACGAAGTGCGTCTAAACCTTTAAACCCTAAACTACTATGGCTATTATCAAACCCTCAACCCCGTTTGACAGCATCCGACGCAAGTTCGCCCATTCCGACGACATCCACTTCAAGAATCGTCGGGCCGACAACGCCACCATTGCTGTCCGCATGAAGCACCCCTACGATGGCGGTTCCTCTGCTTCGCAAATCGCCAACCGCGAGAAATTTGCAGAAGTGTCAGCTACGGTCAAGGCTATCCTAGCCGCTACATCTACCGACACCGATCAGGCTAACTACACCCTGCTCACCGCCTACAAGGCTGCCTTCAAAAACCAAAAGCGCTATCTCTACTTGCGTTCCTACATCTTCGCACAAGAGTATGCTAAACTCTAAACCAACCAACTCTTATGCTTCTCCAACTCATCCGCCACACCACGTCTCGCACCTCTGTCATAGGCCAACTGTGGGTCATCGACTCCGTCTTTGGCAACCAGTTGCTCTGCGACACGCTAGAGAACGCCGCCTGTCTTATTCCAGAACTCATCTACCCCGTGCATGTGACCCACAGCCCCAAGTTCGGGCGACTGCTGCCACTTATCAATCATGTACCAGGGCGTGATGGCATACGCATCCATGCGGGTAACCAGTCCTCAGATAGTCAAGGCTGTGTATTGGTGGGTCATGCCCAGGGCACTCGCTTGACCGATAGTCGTGCGGTGGAGACCATGGTGACCAAACTCTTGCTCTCCATCGACCACTCGCGCGAGGATATTCGGCTAGAGGTCACTCACTATGTTCCACCTACACCAGGCTATCCCGAAACCGACTACACCCGCTCTTTCTCCACCCCCTCCGCCCACACGTGTGCAGCGTTGGAAAGCGAGGACTAAACCCTAAACATTAACCTTAACACCTACCTAGGCACGGTAGGGCCGTAATGGGCCCCCCAAAGAGCTCTGCTCGCATGGGGAGAGTGAAGGCCTTTGCCGCCCGATGCGGCGCAGCCGACAGCCTCTTGCGGCCAAAGTGCCTGAACGACATGGCTAAATTAATTTTTGCGTACCCCATTGAGGAGGTACATGGTAAACTGAAAGGCAAATTCGGTGCGAACTGCCGAACTGCCAAAAACGCCAAAGGCGAACGTAAACCTTTTAGCGTGCAATACGGCGCACGTGACCTGACCAACCACCCACTGTCCACCGCCGAGATCACGGCTCGCTCACGCTTCAAGACCATCCAGGCTATGGTGGCTACTCGCCGCAAGGATGTGTCGCAGCGTAGCGCCGACCAGACAGCCTTTAAGGCGCAAAGCACCTACCCAACGCTGACTAAGTACCTGTGGGCAGTCTGCATCGCAGCGTATGATGCGGCGCAAGAGGACTAGGGGGGGGATGCTTGCTTAGAGTAAGTGCCATACGAGACCACGCGCTCCCCAAGCGCTCCCTGTACCCCACCTCCCCTGGTGGGTGCCACGGTCTCTTAATGGCACATACTCTGAGCTCGCTGAACCAATCTCCGCTCTTCGGTCTTCGATGCAGTGGTCGGGAAGACTGACGACCGAGGCCGTCATTGGCCGACCATGCTCTCAGACCTCATCGGCTCCGAAAAAGTGTATGGTGTATGGTATGCGGACACTGGTATTTGCGTAGCTGATGAGAGTTGAATGCACAGCCACCCAATGCCGCCAGAGGTGGCAGTCATC
>JAKSNM010000020.1 GCA_024399785.1 Paludibacteraceae bacterium | reverse complement strand
GCCTTCAAATAGGGTTCGGGATGGGGCTTGCCGTGCGTGACATCATAAGCGGTGATAAAATGATCACGACAGAAAATACCTGGATAGAAGCCTTCTAATTGCTCATAGAGGTCATGTTGTCCACCACCCGTCACTACCCATATAGTTGTCTGATGTTGCGCCAATAGGTGCAACACCTTGTCCATATCCTTCATCGCCTTGCCGCCACCTATCGCACGATAGGCAGCGGTTTTGGCTTGATAAATAGTTTCCAGTTGGTCTTCAGAAATAGCCACATGGTGACGATTGGCCAAGAGCATGATCACATCACGACTGGTACGTCCCTCATTAATATAGCAATCGCGGGCTGTGAAAGGTATGCCATACTCCGCCAAAGTCTTAGACCAGGCGATAATGTGGTTGGGTAGCGAGTCTAGCAAGACTCCGTCCATGTCGAAAAAGAAAGCCTTAAACATTGGTTAATTTACAAATTTACAAATTACCCAATTGGCTTATTGCACGCGCAGCAACAGATTGCGCTTAAACTGCACTTGCAAACGTGGATTAGCACCATCGATGTCGTAACTCTTAGGTTCATCGGCAGTATATTCCACAGCCGTATAATGCTTGTCTGCATCCAAACCACGGAGCTCAATCTCGCCGTCAAACTCGTCGGCATAGAACGCATAATAGAGTGCGTCATTTTGACGAATCACATGCGCTTCGGGATAGTCATAGCCCCATGTATAGAGGTTCAGATACTCACCTTGTGACAAGTTATGCTCCTTGTAGATAGCCATCCACTTGCGTATCAGTTGCTCCTTCTCAGGAGTCAACAAAAACGAAGCCGAGGCATTAGGATTGTCCTTTGGATAAGTGAACTTAGTGCCAATCACAGCACCTATACCTATCTGCGTGCCGTAGTCGTCGCCACCATCGCTCAACTCGATATGGTCGCCATAATAGGCCAACTGAGGAGCCATAGCAGCGTAGGCCTTACGTTTCATACGAATCTGCAACGACGACATAGGGTCGGACGCTACAGCCTGGTTGAACGTAGGCAATAGGAAATAGTTCACCGCACATCCGCAAGGGCATATCTGCACCACAGCACTTGGTTTCAAAGCACGTGCCGTGTCATAGATAGCTTGGAAGAAACTAGGCAACTGCTCTTGCGATTGCTGAGGATAGTCCAAACCTGATGCTTCATTCCAATCGGGCAAGCAGCAGTTGAGGTGCTGACCATCAATCTTCAGTCCATCAAAACCCCACGTATCCAGGAAACGATGCACCAAATCCTGTGTATAAGCCTTGGTGGCAGGATTCACTGGCGAGAGATAGTAACTATCCCACCAAGTGATGTATTCAGGCGTTTGATTGGCAGTGAGTAGCATCATCTCAGGATGCTCTTTTAGGCACTGTGTGCCAGGGTCGGCTGCCAATGGTGCCCACCATAGCTTGGCTTTCATGCCACGTTTGTGTACCTCATCGGTCAAACGACGCATATCCTTGTCGCCGCCAGGGAAACGTTCATTAGTGTCCCAGTCGCCCTCGGCTATTTGGTAACCATCGTCTATATCTACCCACGTAAAGCCCAACTCTTGCACTTTATCCAGTGTACCAACTACTTCATCTATCGTGAACGTACGTTCATAGCCCCAGGCACACCATACAGGCTGAAAAGCCTCTGGCTCAGAAGCAGGCAACTGCATACCCAACTTCTCTGACATATACTCCGCAAACATACGCAACGCGTTGAAATAGTCACCCGTGTGCTGATACTCAAACGTGCGGAAGGTCTTGAGTGTATCGCCTGTCTGCAACAATACAGGGTCGGGATAGGTATAACTAAGTGCCATCGACACGTGTTGCTCGGTAGAGGTCCATTGAACAGGCATCGATATGTCGTGCAACTCAGGCTCAAACAAACCAATAGCCAAGCCTTGCTCGCGCGACCAAATATCCAACACGGGGATACCTCCTCCATAGTCGGAGTTGTTCATACCCAGATAGTTGTCGTTTTGAAAACCTGCTTTGATAGGCACTACCCAATCCAAGCGATTGATGGTGCTAGAGGGTTGCAAGGTCCATAGCACCGTGTCTGTAGCAGCCACCTGATGCTCTTGGGCACGATAGCCCAGCACCGTAACGGGCGCACCTAAATTTACATAGTAGGTCTCTACCACTTTCAATCCTGGCCACTCAGCCACATCGGTAACGGACTGATGTTTCTCAATACGTACACTACCCTCGTGGTAAGGGAAAGAAGATATAGTCGCTTCACGCAACACGAGCGTGTCGCCCTGTTGTTTGGCACAGCTAATCAAACCTACTGCTACCAATAAGAATATATAAAGGCGTTTCATTTACTAATTTACTAATTGTTAATTGGCTAATTGGTTAATTACTTACTCAGTGCATACATCGCAAACGCAGCGCAGATAAGGCCTGCTATTTGCAGAGGATTAGGTATAACGCTCAGGATAATAAGCGATAGCAATACCGTCACCATAGGGCTCAGACCCTCCATAGGGCTCACCACCACGGCCTTGCCATAACGATAAGCATAGACCAAAGTGAGGGCACCTATCGAATTCAAGATTTGAATACCAAAACTGGTCCAGAACTCACGGCAAACAATACCCGACTCACGCGCAAAGAAAGCCGCAGCACTGCCATCCATGAAATAAGCTACTGGCACTAGCACAAGGCCAAACATAGCCATCCAGAAAAAGATAGCCTCGGCGTCCATCTCGTTGTTGGCAAACTTCATAAAGAAACCTTGGATACCCCATGCCAGCAACACAAGGATAGCGAGCACGATCCATAGCCAACCACTGACAGGACTATTCTCTGCATTGCTCTCTAACGAAAGCAATAGAATAGCAGCCAGCGCTACTACAATACCTGCTATCTGCCATTTGCTGGCGCGCTCTTTCAAGAAGATAGCTGCCAGGGAAATAACAATCACAGGAGACATCGAGATAAAAGGATAAATGATATACGATGGACCCATCGTCAGTGCCTTAAATAGCACCAACTGACCACCTGCACCCAGCAAACCTACTGCTGCGCCCAGCAAAATAGAACGCTTAGCAAACAATTTGCACGAAGGAGCAGAGGCATCGGCCTTGGCACGACTACGAATCAATAGTGCTACCAATGCACAAGGAATCATAGACAAAGCCCATGCGATATAAACAATCGTATCGGGAATACCATTTTGGATTTGATAACCCGAGAATGCACCCCATACACCCCATGTTACAACGGTGATGAGGATAAATAGTAACCAAAGACGTGATTTCATAATTGATGATTTTAAGATTGTGGATTTTTATAGTTTGCCCATCAGTTTCTCGGCATTCAGGTGATAAATCTTTTCCAGCACCTCATCGGGCAGATAGAAAGCACTATAGTACCAATGATAGCCAAACTCAGGATGATAGATATGCTCATCCTCTGTTTCCAAAATACGGAACGTATAGCGATACATCTCCGAATCCATGCCATTATCCGTACCATAGAAGATCCTATCCTGATAATTAATAAGGAACGCACGCGTAGCACGAGGAGTCTGTGCTGCTTCGCCAAAACGACCTGAGATATCAATATAGAGGTTAGGATATTTATCCAACAACGCACCCAAACGAGGCAGGTCTTGGTTCATATTCAAATAGTGGCAAGCAATAAAGATAGTACCCGGATTCTCGCGCACAGCGTTCTCGAAACTAACCATCAGTTGATCGTAGTCGTAGCAACCAGGCACAGTAGTATCTACATGCCACACGGCACCATTCATCAGTCCATCATTGGTATTATCCATAGGCAGATACATCCAATAAGGCTCAGCAATGTGTATCGAGATAGGCATGCCCAGTTCACCAGCTTTGGCAATCAGTGGCTTCAACGCAGGGTCATCAATATGAATACCCTCACCAGGTACAGGACGTGCATACAAATCGCCCAGTCCCTTGTCGCCCAATTCACCTACGCCCACAGCACCCAGCGCATGATAACGCTCCAATTCGGCGCAAGCATACTCGGCAAAGTCTTCCTGTCCGTAGTGCGAATAGTCGAAGCAACACCACATATCAAAACGGTCACGATAGTCCGCATATTTCTCAAGCCAAGTTTCAAAAGGATCACCAATCCAGTTGCAGTGGTGTATGGTGGAGCGAACAATACCGCACGCATCCATGTTCTTCACCCATTGCGCTACCTCCTCTTTGTTAGCAGCGTAATCATGCGAGTGCATATCATAGACGGGGAACTTAGCCTTCTCAACATACGTTTGCGGAATATTATTTACATTCACAGGTGCAAAGTCTTTGAGCAAAATTTGATTTTCAGGATGATCTTGTGCTTCATCTGTTTGTGGTGCAGGCTTAGCGCAAGCACATAGCATGGCGGCCATAACCACCGATACGAGAGATTTAATTGTTATGTTTTTCATTTTTTTATGGGTTTATACATTCTTATTTCCAGCCTAATTCACGGCCTTTTTGTTCTACAGCCTCACGCGAGGTGAATGCACCTGTGCCACCAGCAGCAGTGGTGTTTACAGCACCCGTCATATTGCCATAGCGTTGGCAATCCTCCAGTGCATCACCAGCCACAAAGCGTGACAGGAAGCCCGAGTTGAAACTGTCGCCTGCACCAATAGCATCTACCACATGGGTATTGAGGAACGGTTTGAGCATCACCTCAGAGCCATCTTCTTTCAGCAACAAAGAACCTTTGTTTCCCCATTTAATCACAGCGTTGTGCATATATGGGCGAATCTTCTCTACGGCCTCTTCTACACTCTTGGAAGCGGTCAGGCAGCATAGCTCTTTCTCGTTAGGCAAGAACACATCAATCAAAGGCAGCACTTGTTTATAGTCCAAATCCCATGTCTCAGCAGGGTCCCATTGGGTATCAAGCGACGTGGTCATGCCTGCTGCTTTGGCTTTTTGCAGAATAGCCACAATATCTTTCTTTAAGCCCGACTGCATGAAGATGCTCGAGATATGCAGGTGTTTACCTGCACCAAAAAGAGCATCGGGTATATCTGCCAAACTCAGATGGTCCATCGCTCCTTGATAGGTAACATTGGCACGGTCTTCGTCATAACTTAAACAGATAGTAGCACCCGTGGCCCATTTGTCTTGACGAATCAGATAAGTGGTATCGACACCCTTTTTCTGTAAACTGGTCTGTACCAAATCGCCAAAACTATCGTTACCAATCATGCCGCAGAAAGCCACTTTTGCACCCAACGCGGCTGCGTTGGCTGCAAAAATAGCGGTGCTACTGCCCAGGGTGAGTATCATATCTTGACAAAACTTCTCTTTGCCCACTTCGGGCGCGCCATCTATCTGGTTGAGAATCAAATCTACATTCAATTCACCTAGTGCAATGATATCGTGTTTCATTTCAAATAGTCGTTGAGGTTAACAATATTGAAAGCGTAGTAGTATTTATCCATGTTATGCTCGATGCGCATCAGCACAACTTCCTCTGCATGAATACCTTGTTTCTCGAGGTTAGCATACAGCACTTCGCGGGCTTTCAGCACCTCTGGGTTTTGCCATATATAGCGGCAGCAGGTTTGTACAAGCCACTCTTGGCGCTCTTTGGAGCACTCCAATAGGTCTTTGCCTACTTCCTCACCACGCAACCATTTCTTCCAACGGCCGCTGTCATGCACCGCATTGAGCAATGCTTGCGACATACCGCTCTTTGGGCTGCAAGCAGGATTAGCCAGTTCGATTTGCTCCAATTCCATCAATGCTTTGTATTCGCACATGGTGAACTCAGGACCTACGTTGGCTGCACCCATACCCGATGTTGGGTAGTCTTGAGGATTATCTACATCGTCGCTATAGTGACCCTTGATATAACTGCCATAAGGACGAACTTTAGAGGTCAACTTGCGAGCTACGTCGGCATCAAAGAGCGTAGTATGCAGGTCGGTACCCACTTTACCTACGATAAAGATAGGCCATATCTCTGGCATACCAGCCTCAGCCAAACCTGCTTTCAGGTCAGTCAGGAAAGTATCAAACGTCTTGTCGTCAGCCAGGCCACCATGCACTTCCTCTGTACCTACCTCATAACTGATAGGAGGCATATTGTGGGCCTTGCGGAAATCCTCAGCATGCTTGATCAACTCTACCGTACGTTTGGCTACCACGTGAATATTGATAATCTCGCCTTTAGGCAAGGTGATATCTACCGTAGGATCTACGTGAATCAAGTCATAACCTGCCAAGATAGCAGCCTCATAACTTTTCTTTACACCATCCATGGCTTGCTCCAAAGTGTAGCGCTCCAGGGTTTGTTTATCTTTGAGCCATGGTCCACCATGGTCAATAGCTACAACGTATGGACCTGTATAATTCACAGCAGCAGCCTCACGTGCCAATATCTTGGTAAACTCGGCTTGGGTCATGCCGGTATAGCCACCATCATTGTCCACTTGGTTGAGCGTGGTTGCAAAATAAATAGGCGCATTGTTACGCTTGGCAGCGCGGAAAGATGCTTTGATAACACTTAGTGAGTTAGGGCATGCTGCAAACAAAGTCATTGGCACACCAGTGGCAGCCTTACGCTGCTCCATTACTTCGAGGATATGTTCCGTCTTTTTCATAATTGTTTTGTATTTGTAATTGTTTGTACGTTCATTAATAAGCATGTTGATAGCCTTGCACATCTTGCCAGTGGCCACGTGTAAAATCGGGTACAGCCACAGCAGCTGAGTTATGATCCAAACTCAACTCACCCAGTTCGGCCAAACAGCACCATTCGGCCAGGTCGTAAACATCCATATCGAGTGGCAAACCCTGTTGCAGGCAGTAGATGAGGCGGCTGTCCATGATAAAGTCCATGCCACCATGTCCACCTACTTCTTGTGCCAGTTCGCCATATTTCTTGAGGAAAGGATGCTCGTATTGCGCTGCCAAAGCTGCGTGATCTGCCTCGGGCAAGAACTCATGTCCGCTCAGATCATCCTCGGCTTTAACGCCTGCGGCTTCCATATCGGCACTGGATAAAGCATAATGCTCCACAGGATATTTAGTGGCATAACCTTTGGTACCTGTTATCGTGTAGAGGCGGTTGTAAGGTTGAGGAGTCATCACATTGTGTTGAATCTCAATCACCTTGCCCAACTCGGTACGGATAAGGGTAGTTGTTTGGTCACCATTGCGGAAATCAGGACAAGGCTGACCTGTTTTCTGCTCTACCATCTCACGACCATGCACGCTCTTGGTATCCATAGCCACCAGCGTTTTCATACGGTCACCACGGTGGATATTCATTATCTGTGCCACAGGGCCCAGACCATGGGTAGGATAAATATCACCACGATGCTCCATGTTGTACTTCAAGCGCCAATGCAAACTATCGGGGTCGGCCACGGTGTCACACCAGTATTGCTCCCAATAGGGATCCAGGTTGTGAATATAGGCACCCTGCGCATAGAGTATCTCGCCCAACACGCCTTGTTGCACCATATTGAGCGTGGTCAGTTCATACCAGTCGTAGCAGCAATTCTCCAAAATCATGCAATGCAGACGATTGCGTTCGCTCAAATCGATCAGTTGCCATATCTGACTCAGGTTCATGGCAGATGGCACTTCAATAGCCACATGTTTGCCATGTTCCATCGCATATTTGGCAATTGGGAAATGATGATCCCAATCGGCAGCGATATAAATCAGGTCTATATCCTCGCGTTCACACATAGCCTGGTAGCCATCTGCACCGCTGTATAGATCAGCCTGATGGCGGCCACGACGAATCAATGTCGAATCGCTCTTTTGGGCACGAGACAGTTCATAGTCGCACAAAGCCACTATATCAGCGCCCTCAATATAGGTATAACGCTCTACCGCATCCGAGCCACGCATACCCAGGCCTGCAAAGCCCATATGCACTACGGGTATAGGATCTACAGCCAGCTGCAAAGCTGTGCATTGCCCCTCTGCCATCTTGGGAGTCTCCACCACGATAGTGCCTTCTTCCCAATGCCAGCGGGTTTGGTACGGATCCTTGACAGTACAACCTATCAGGACCAACGTTGCGAAGAAACAAATGCCAATGTTTTTCATAGTCTGATATTTTTATTAGTTATATTTATTAGTTATAAATCGTAACACCTTCTACTACACGACTGATATTGCCGCTTACACTAGGTGTATCGGGGCATAGACCGTGTACTACGCTGGTATAGAAACCCAATAGTTGGCCTACCAAAACGTATGGTAACAAGCCGTAGATACTCGTGTCGTGTGAACCAAATGGCAAGCACAATTGCACATCTTCCTTCACGCCCTCTACATGCACAGGAGCACCTGCAGATACCAAGATCTGAGCTACCAATTGGTTATTGCCAGACACTTGTGCAATCAAGTCACGCTCGTAGCGTTGTACAGACTCGTTGTCCGAAGTGAGATAAACCACTACTGATTTGCTGTTCACCACAGCTTTTGGTCCGTGACGGAAACCCAGGAAGGTGTCAAATTTACATACCACTCCGCCATCAGTCAACTCTTGCAGTTTCAGGTGGCACTCCTCAGCGATACCTTTCATAGGTCCACTACCCAGGAACACGGCACGCTCGAAAGGACGTTGTGCTATTTTCTCTAGCTCAGCAGCGTGGTCCAGCACAAACTGTGCATTGGCAGCCAAGTGCTCAATAGCGGCTTGCTCTTGCTCTATCACATCAATACGGCTCAACATCAAGCAGGTGAGCAACATGGTAGAGAAAGAACTCGTCATAGCCAACGACTTATCGTTGGTAGCCTCTGGCAACAACAGGGCGAGGATATTGTCCTGATTGGCTGTTTTTGCCAAGTGACCCTCTTTGTTGCATGTAATGTAGATATGTGCAATGCGTTTGCATAGTTTATTGGCCAATTCAACAGCACCTACACTCTCAGGGCTATTGCCCGAACGAGCGAACGAGATCAACAGCAGAGGTTTGTCTGCATCCAGGAAATCAGCAGCGTGCGTAATCAGATCCGTGGTAGCTACGGCGCGGACATTTTTCCACATAGGACGCAATACAGGAGCAATGGCATCACCAATGAATGCCGAAGTACCAGCACCCGTCAACACAATATCCGTATCAGCGGTGAGATAAGTAGATAGGAAACGTTGGATGGCTGCTTTTTGTTCTACCATCGCTTTGTACTGCAAACGCCACACTGCGGGTTGTTGCATAATTTCTTGAAAAGTGTAAGTTGTCATAATGATTTAAAATTTTTATGGTTAATAATATATTAATGTACACTAAATTTTTGCGCAAAGTTACAAATTTTTTTTCATATTTGCAACAATTAATTATATGCTTTATAACACTTTTTTGCGCAAAAATAGTCCATCATAGTATATATCAAGCACTTAGACATATCCCAAAAGACTCATTTTATGTTTCGCACACTTTCGATTTGCCACACAAACGAAACCTAACGAAACCTTTTTTTGCAAAAAATTTGCATAAACGAAATAAAAATTGTAATTTTGCAATCGAAAAACCGAAAGACACAATCATGCTTCCACGTCGTGCTGCCATATTAAAAATGTTAGAGACACAAAACGAGGTGTTTGTAAACGAACTGGCCCAGTCGTTGCAGACATCCCAAGTCACTATTCGCAAAGACCTGGCTGTTTTGCACAATAAACATCTGTTAATTCGCACACACGGGGGCGCCATCCGCAGGCCCGTAGAGAACCTCAACGAAGATGCAGCTATTAGTGCCAAACGACTGCTGCATTACCAGACCAAGGAGCGCATCGGCAAACTGGCTGCCAACTTGATTCAAGAGGGCGACAACATCATGTTGGACTCGGGGACCACAACGATGGAGATAGCGCGTAACCTGGACAAATTCTCCCATTTGACCATTCTGACAAACGCCATGAATATTGCCGTAGAACTGATGCGATATCAGCGGTTTAACGTCATCATCCTGGGTGGGCATGTGCGCATCAACTCACACTCTACGGTGGGACCATTGGCACTATCTACGCTGCAACATTTCAGCAACTACAAACTCTTTTTGGGGGTTGACTCTTTTTCCCTAACCGCAGGCATCTCTACACCTAATCTGGAAGAAGCCCTTCTCAACCAGGCCATGATAGCCTCTGCCGGGCAAACCATTGCGGTATTTGACTCATCGAAAATCAACAAACAAAGTTTTGCGTTTATTGCCCAACCCGAGCAGATAAACACAATCATTTCAGACAAAAACATGCCCCAAACTATTCAAGAAGAATTGACCAACCGAGGTGTGCATATTCTATTGGCATAACATAACATCAACATAACATTAACATTTTATCTATGACCAACAACCTATCATCTACTATCATCTTGTCTCACATCGATCGTAGGCTCTACCAGCCCGAAAATGCGATGGAGCAGACACGATTGAGCAGGTTTGAAAAGATTCCTACTCACATCTACGAATCGGCCAAAGACGGTTCCCTGGTGATTGCCCGCCACATCGCCGACAAGTTATCATCCTGCCAAAAGGACAAGCAAACGCTCGTGTTATCTTTTATCGAAGGTAAGTCTATGGTGGATATTTTGGCAGAACTGGAACGTCTCTGTCAGGAGGAACACATCGACACGTCTCTCTTGCAAAAACACACCATCGACCCCACCCTTGCCCAATTGGATCAACTGCCAGACGATGTGGATATCCAATTGGTCAGCATCGGGCACATGTCTCATATCGGTTTCAATGCCCCCTGTACACCAGCCCGCAGTTCCATCATGCGTGCCAAGGAAATTATCATGGTAGCCTGGGGAGAACACAAAGCCGACCCACTGCGTGCCGCCGTTGAGGGGGACATAGACAATACATGTCCTGCCTCTCTGTTGCAGATGCACCATAATGTGTCGGTTTATTGCGACCTCAACGCTGCAGCACGTCTTACCCGCATCGACCACCCCTGGCTTGTCACCAGTTGCAATTGGGATAATCAACTCACACGCCGTGCTATTATTTGGCTGTGCCAACTCACCAAGAAACCTATCTTGCGCCTTACAAACAAGGATTATTTAGACAATGGTTTGCAAGAACTCGTTACGCTCTATGGTTCGGCCTATGATTGCAACATCAAAGTGTTCAACGATATTCAGCACACCATTACAGGTTGGCCTGGAGGCAAACCCAATGCCGACGACACCGACCGTCCCGAGCGTGCCAATCCCTATCCAAAGGATATCCTTATCTTCTCACCCCACCCTGACGATGATGTGATTTCTATGGGTGGCACTTTCCAACGGCTCATCAAACAGGGGCATAACGTACATATCGCTTACGAGACCTCTGGTTGCATCGCGGTAGATGACACCCATGTGCAGTATTTCCTGGACTATATGAACGGCTACGAGCAGGCGCTACACCTGTCGGATAAAGCCGATAAAAAAGCCACCTTAGAGGATTACTCCCCTCGTCAGTTGCTCGATCTGAAAGCCCTGATTCGTCGTGGTGAAGCCACAGCGGCTTGCCGCCACATGGGGTTGGACACTTCGCATATCCATTTCCTGAATCTGCCTTTCTACGAGACTGGCACGATCAAAAAAGGCGACCTGAGCCAAAAAGATGTGGACATCGTGAAGAAAATCCTTTTGGGAATCAAGCCGCAAGAGATGTTCGTGGCTGGTGACTTGGCAGACCCTCATGGCACCCACAAAGTGTGTCTGGATGCGGTGTTGGCTGCTATTGAGGAACTCAGCGAGACCGAGGATTGGTTGCACGAATGTCGCGTGTGGATGTACCGTGGAGCATGGATGGAGTGGGAACCCGATTTGATTGAGATGGCGGTGCCTATGTCGCCTGAGGAACTGCGGGGCAAACGCAACACCATTCTCAAACACCAATCGCAGATGGAGTCTGCTCCGTTCCTGGGCAATGACGAGCGTCTGTTCTGGCAACGTGCCGAAGACCGCAACCACGCTACGGCAGAGATGTATGCCCAACTGGGCTTGGCCAACTATGAGGCCATAGAAGCTTTTGTTCAATACCGTTTTCAAAAAGATAAACACATGACTAACATTATCAATCAATTTGCTATCCCCAACCAGGTGCAAGACCCTAAAGCTCTAAAAGTAGGTTTTATCAACGATTCATTCATCTTAAAAGCCAAACAGGCAGGTGAAAAATCCTATTTTCTGCAACGCATCAACCATCACATCTTTACCAACGTAGATGGTTTGCAACGCAACATACAAGTGGTAACCGACCACATCCGTGCCAAACTGCAAGCACAAGGCGTGAAAGACATAGAGCGTCGCGTGCTGCAATTGGTACCTACCAAAGATGGCAAGCTCTATTACAAGACGCCAGAAGGCGACTATTGGCGCATGTATGTGCTCATCGAAAACGCTTCGTCGCAAGAAAAAGTCACTCCCGAATCGGCTTATTTGGCAGGTGAGGCTTTTGGCGAGTTCCAATGCCAACTCAGCGACTTGAAGTTTGATGCACTATGCGAGTCTATTCCTAATTTCCACAATATCGAGTTCCGCTTGCAACAACTGGAAGACGCTATCCGCGACAATAAAGCAGGACGTCTGCAACAGCCCGAGTGCCAAAGCATCATCGCCGACATACGTCGTCGCAGCGAGGATATGTGTCTGGCAGAACGCTTGTTTAGAGAGGGCAAACTCTCCAAACACATCAACCACTGCGACACCAAGGTCAATAATATGCTCTTTGATGCCGAGGGACACCCACTATGTATTGTGGACCTGGATACGGTGATGCCAGGTTTTGTGCTGTCCGACTTCGGTGATTTCATGCGTACTGCCGCCAACTGTGGTGACGAGGACGACCGTGATCTCGATCGCGTAAAAGTCAATATGCCTATCTTTGAGGCCTACACCAAAGGTTATCTGAAAAAAGCCACGTTCCTCACCCAACAGGAAAAAGACCTGTTGCCTTATGGTTGCCGCTTGTTGAGCTACATGCAAGCCGTACGGTTCTTTACCGACTACCTTAACGGAGATACGTACTATAAGATACAGTATCCTGAGCACAACCTGGTGCGCACACGCGCTCAGATGCGCTTGTTAGAGGAGCAAGAAAAATCCGCTCCTGAGATGGAACGGATTATCAAGCAATTGTCTTAATCGATAGTCAAATCGCCAAAGAACTCAGGCCGATGAAAATCGGGCGAGGGTGTATCAATAGGCTGCCAGCTGACAAAGTGTGGCAGCCTAGTTTTATCCCCACACTTATAGAAATTGGCTTTTAGATGCACAGGGAAGACGGGTGTAGTTTGGCCTACAATCAATAGCCATGGAATACGTATCTCCACTTCCCAATCTCTTTGTTGCGCATCCATATCCGTTATTGCACGGCGTTCTCCCAGACTGCTCCAGCGCATTATCTGTGCCATCTGTTCGGGGGAGAAAAGCACCACATCTTCCGTGCGCGACTTGCGGCGAGAGGCTACCATCGTGCCTATGCAATTGGTCTCGAAATTCATATAGGTTGGTTCACCTGGCACTTGGCAGAAGAACTCCACACACGAATCTTCCCACACCGCTTGTTGGTCCTCTATGGCGACGGCACGCACATAGTCTTGACTTACCTTGTAATGCAAGATTAGGTGGGTCTCGCTACGGGACACAGTCACCTCTGTTGGGGGCAATACGGGCCACTCTTGCGGCCAATTTAAATGGGAGATAGTCAGTTTCATACGGTTCAATTTTTGCTGCAAAGATACACTTTTTTTAGAAAATACACAAATTTTTGTCGTATTTTTTGGGACATTCACTTTTTTTTATTACCTTTGCACACGATTTATCCAAACCGAATGAATATGTACAATCTAATTTTTGATATGGGTGGCGTGTTAATGAGCCACAATGTGCCTGGCTGTATTGTTGAGCTAATCCGACTGATGGGTGAAGATCAGATGCGTTCTGTCTTGGGTCTATGCCCCAATGGAGAAGGGATGGAGCATAGTTTGATGGAAGATTTTGAGTGCGGACGTGTCAACGAGGCTGATTTTGTTGAGAAACTTCGTCGAGCTTGCCCTGCGGGCACTACTGCGCAACAGATCGTGGATATTTGGAATATCATGCACGCGGGCATCGCCCCTTGGAAACTGGAGCAGATACGGCTTTGGCACGAGGCGGGTCATCATATTCTGTTATTGAGTAATAGCAATCCTATCCATCGGCAGGATATCCTCACCCACTATGACATGTCCAGTTTCGACCAATGTTTCTACTCTCATTTGCTTGGTGCGCAGAAGCCAGACCCCAAGTTCTATGATGCGGTCATGCGCTATTTACAGCAACAGGGCTGGGACACATTACCGACTGTTTTTGTAGATGATTTGCAAGCCAATCGTGCTATGGGTGAGCAATATGGTTGGCGCACTTACGAGAGCATTGAGCAAATGCAAACGGCATTAGGCATCTAGTTCTGGGTCCTGCTTTATCACATAGCGTTTGTAGTAAGTCAGCAGCACAGTAGTTAATGGCAAAGCTATCAGCATGCCTACCACACCTAGCAAACTGCCCCATATACTCAATGCAAGCAAAATTATGGCGGGGTGCAGTCCCATAGCTTTTCCCATGATTTTAGGTGTAAGCACAAAGTCATCCATGAACTGAGCAAATAGGAAGACACCTATCATACATAGCAGGATGATCCATAATGGACGTCCTGTTTCTGCACTTTGTAGTACAGCCAAAAGCAAACAAGGCACCACGCCTAGTGCTTTCAAATAGGGCACCATGCTCATGATTCCTATCAGTATGCCCATCACAATGCCTAATGGAAGACCTATTATTTCAAAACCAACTGCAAAAATCACACCCACCACAGTTGCCACTAGACCTTGATTTCGAAAATAAGCTTGCATATTATTCGACACATCTGTCAGCACCATTGTGACGTGACGACGATGTTTCTCTGGCACCATCTTAATCATCTCCTTATCCAACTGTTCCCAATCAAGCAATAGGAAAAAGATATATAAGATACACATCATCACAATGCCAAGTTTGGTGATAGCATTCACACCACTTGTAATCATCTGCCACAGTTTTGGTGCAGCAACCTTGGCGGCAGACACTACATCTTCGTTTTGCAATAGCGCTAGCCAATTAAATTCTGACTGACGGTTTAAATATTGATCTACAATCTCTTGAGGCAGATAATCCGACGCATTGAAATTGGCAATATGTGTTGTCACATAGTTCGACAAATGCGCCATTTCCGCCATCATAGGTGGCACGACACACAGATTAAACCCTGCTAATACAATCAGCAGCACCAACATAGCTGTCACCACCGATAAAGCACGATTTTTAAATCGACACTTTATTTGAAAGAAATTAACCAATGGGCACAACATATAGGCTATGAACCAACTCACGATAAAGGGTACCAACACCCCACTCAAACGGCGAAATAACAAATAGGACAACACCAACACGATGGCGATGATACCATAGCGTATTATCGTATTTAATTCATAATTTTTTTTCATTCTTGCTTTTTTTCTTCTAAAAATTTGCGTATATCAAAAAAAAACTGTACTTTTGCAGTCGATTTCTAGGAAAGATGGCGGAGTGGTCGATCGCGGCGGTCTTGAAAACCGTTGTACCGAGAGGTACCGGGGGTTCGAATCCCTCTCTTTCCGCTCTTTTTTTTGTGACCTTGGGGGGACTCTAACCCCCGACACTCGGAACCGGAATCCGATGCTCTATACAACTGAGCTACAAGGCCTTATGGGGAAACAGACTTCCCAATTATTAGTTTCTTCTCGCACCTATAATGAGATACAACAGATAAGCCAGACTGCTTAACGCAGCCACTACATACGTGTATGCTGCACTATGCAAGGCATCGGAAGCCATCTCTTTTTGCTCACGATTGGCCAACCCACTCTCTTCCAACCACTCTACGGCACGCTGACTGGCATTGATCTCCACAGGCAAGGTAACAAAAGCAAACAAAGTGGACATGCCATACAAAGCGATGCCCAACCACAGCAACTGTGGGAAGCTCTCTATCACCAACATACCTGCCAAGATAATCCACATCACCCAACGATTGGCAAAACTAACCGCAGGCACCAGCGCCGTACGCATTTTCAGGGGCGCATACTCCACCTGATGCTGCACCGCATGACCACACTCGTGTGCCGCTACTGCCGCAGCCGCTATGGAAGCAGAGTGATAGACACTCTCGGACAAGTTCACCGTTTGCGTCTCGGGGTTGTAGTGATCGGTTAGATGGCCTGGTGTGCAAGTGACCTTCACATCGGTGATACCGTGGTCGCGCAGCATCTTCTCGGCCACCTCCGCACCCGTCATAGACAAACCTATCTGACTATATTTGCGAAACTTATTTTCCAGACTTTGTGAAACAACCCAACTGAGGATTGCAAAGGTAATAAAGATAATCCAATACATAGTAAAAGAACAATTATAAGTTATTGAGATTTACGTGCTGCATTTAGTTTTTGCATCGCTAACTTGGCACAATGTTTACACTCACCAAACACATAGACCGAATAGTGACGCATGATAAAATTCGGATATTTTTTCATGTGCAAAGCTATCTCGGTAGATTTATCGCGCACGGTCGATATTCTGCCACACTTGGCACAGACTATTTGTATGGTGCTCTGCTCACCCAAGGTAAGTTCATAGCGCATCAGCCGCCCGTTGTGTTGCGCATGTAAGCAATGCACCACATGGGCATTTTCGAGCATTTTCAGCGTATTGTAAACCGTAGCGGCAGAGATAAAGTTGGGGCCAACCCACTCTATCACATCCGCAGGGGTAAAGCCACCCGTATGCTCAACAATAGCACGAAGTATCAAACGACGCTCAGGCGTATTGCGTAAGTGGTGCATACCCTGATATTCCAACATCATCAATTCGGCTTGCTCGTATAAATCTTGCTTTTGCATATAAAAAAGCGCCAATTTGGATGCAAAATTACAACAAAATTTTGATATTTGCAAATTTTTTTGTAATTTTGCACGCTATTTTGGATATCATGCACACCATTCATACTCTCTGCGTATATTGCTCTAGTTCCAACCAGATTAAGCAAGCCTATTTTCAGGCTGCCTACCGTTTGGGACAAATCATAGCCGAACAGCATATTCGCCTGGTCTATGGCGATGGCAGCATCGGGCTAATGGGAGCCATTGCAGATGGTGCGCTAAATCGTGGCGGAGAAGTGATAGGTGTGATACCGCAGTTTATGGTAGATGAAGGTTGGAACAACCCCAAATCTACACAAACCCATATCGTGAGCACCATGCACGAGCGCAAAGCCTATATCGAGTCTATATCCGATGCCATGGTGGCATTGCCTGGGGGCGTAGGGACTTTGGAAGAACTGGCGGAATGCCTCACATGGAAGCAACTGGGGTTACACACCAAGCCTGTGGTAGTGCTCAATACAGACGGTTACTACGATTTATTGTTGCAGTTCCTGGACCAAATGGTGGAAGAAAAGATGATACGCCCTATTCACCGTGAACAAATGTTCAGCGTGGTCTCCACACCCGAGCAAGTGTTGCCAGCTCTAATCAATGCTCCACAATGGAGCACAACCATACGACGCGATGCAGCTATATGAACAAATCATCGATTGGATGCCGTGGCTGGAATTTGCCCTATTGGGCCTGCTGCTGGTTATCGGTAGTCTGCAACCTCACATGGTTTTGCAGACCGCTCAAACGGCCGCATCACCTATTCAACGAAGGTATATCACGGGGGCGAACCATCCTCTGCTAGCGGGTTTGACGGGTTTGTATCAACTCTCCACCATCTCCTTGGCCTTGTTGGTAGCCGTAGCGGCCTTGCTGGGACGTGGCCGCGAGATCAATCCACAACAGTATTTGTTAACGGTTGGCATCGTGGCAGGGATAAGTGTGGTCAAATTCATTGTGGAACAATGGATATACATTACCTTTCGCTATACGCTCAACAGAAAAACCTATGCCTCCTATCGCTCTAGTTTATGGACCATACTCAGCGTGGTATTATGGGTATTATTGGTGTTTAGCAATCACCTCGACGCCTCTGTTCTATGGTTGGTTCCGAGCATATTGGTAGGTATTTATTGGGGAATATTATGGTGGCGCATCATGCAGGCTTTTGGCTGGGAGGCCTCCCACATAGGCTATAGTTTGCTCTATATGCTGCACATTGAGATATTGCCTGTTGCCCTGGCAGCGATGGGCGTTGCATATATACTAGAATAGAATTAGATAACATAATACATGAAAAAAATCAGTAAAATCTTGGTTTCACAGCCTCGTCCCACAGTGGAGCGTAACCCTTACGCTGCTATGGAACAAGAATATGGCGTTTCTTTTGACTTCCGTCAGCTCATTCAAGTAGAGGGACTCAGTGCCAAAGAGTTTCGCCAACAACGTATCAATCCGTTGGACTACACCGCCGTCTTGCTTAACTCTCGTTTAGGCGCAGACCACTATTTCCGTTTGTGTGAGGAGATGCGTTTGCAAGTGCCTGAATCGATGCATTTCTACTGCATCTCTGAATCTGTGGCCAACTATTTACAGAAATATATTCAGTATCGCAAGCGGAAGGTCTTTTTTAGCGAGCATAACAATTTCATGGACCTGTTGCCCACGATGAATCGCCGTCCAAACGAGAAATATATCATGGTGATGTCTGATGTGCATCACGATGGTACTATTGAGCGTTTTGCCGCGTGCAAGAAGCAGATTGTGCCCGCTATTATGTATCGCACTGTGCCTCGTGAGTGGCCCAAAGATGAGCCCTTTGATCACGATATGATTGTACTATTCACCCCCACGGGTGTACAGTCGCTTAGACAGAACTTCCCAGATCTGAAAGATGGGGACAAGGTGATAGCCTGCTTTGGGCAAAGCACTTTGGCAGCATTGGAAGAAGCAGGTCTGCATGCTGATATAGTAGCACCTACCCCCGAATGTCCCAGCATAACAGGAGCCATAGCCAACTATCTAGAGCATGCCAACCTTTCCTAAACAAGATAAGTTGTGCGGACAACTGCGTATACAGCATCTGTATCAAGCTGGGCAAAAACTGGTGGTATGGCCCTACCGAGTGACCTATCTGCCCAGTTCCACCACCCAGGTGCTGATATGGGCACCCAAGTCACTTTTCAAACACGCAGTGGATCGCAATCGTTTGCGCAGGCAGATGCGTGAGGCGTGGCGACTAAGCGACAAGCCCTCTGCACATTATCTATTGGCTATTAACTATATGGACAAGCAAATGCAACCCTATAGTGTATTGGAAAAGGCGATGCAGAAACTAATACGCAAGTTAGATGAAACACCTTCTGCGTAAAATAGTGCTCCTGCCCGTTTATTTCTATCGGGCCTGTATATCGCCCCTCACCCCACCCTCGTGCAGGTTCACCCCCACGTGTAGCCAATATATGATAGAGGCCGTCATGAAACATGGGGTGATAAAAGGCGGTTGGCTGGGTATAAAGCGCATATTGCGCTGCAACCCATGGGGAGGGTCGGGGTATGATCC
>JAKSNM010000002.1 GCA_024399785.1 Paludibacteraceae bacterium | reverse complement strand
AAAAAAAGTTCCTCCTTGCGGAAGAACTTTCTGTTAGCTGAGTTGGCTTGGCGTGCTAAAAGCACTGCGGCAAGCACCTTACTTACGGATACCCAACTCTTTGATGACTGCACGGTAACGCTCAATGTCTTTTGCTTTCAGATAATCCAGCATACGACGACGTTTACCAACTAGACCAGTCAAAGCACGCTCAGTACCAAAGTCTTTTTGGTTCTGTTTCAAGTGCTCGGTGAGGTGGTTAATACGGAAAGTGAACAAAGCGATTTGGCTCTCAGCCGAACCTGTGTTCTTGGCATCTTTACCAAATTGGGCAAAGATCTCAGCTTTTTTTTCAGATGTCAAATACATGACGATAAATATATTTGGTTAAACAATCACGGCTAATGCAGTATCTATAGATGACAACATCGCCGCATTTCTTATGTTCCGACCACAAATTGGGTGATCGGGCTGCAAAATTACAACTTTTTTTTGAAACTGCCAAATATTTTGGTTAAAAAATAACTTTTTTGGCACAAATAGGGGCAGAAAGGAACAGCGAAGCAGACTGGTTGAACTTATCGGCTGACTCGGTAGTGAGGAACTCTATCTGTCCGCCCAGACTCAGATCGTGCGCTATCTCAGAGTGACGTTTCAGGTAGTCGTCCAACGCTTGCGCCACTATCTCACCCTGTGCCACAAGGCGAATATCCTGCCTGCCTAGCCCCTGGAGTGCGGCCTCGATTTTCTGCTGTATCAAAGGGTAGTGGGTACAACCCAAAATGAGCGTATCAATCTGTGGGTCCTTGTCAAGAATAGCACGGATGTATTTCTCTACAAAATAGTCCGCTCCTGCTGCGGTATGTTCGCCCGCTTCGATGAGTGGCACCCAGAGGGGGCACGATTGCTGGGTGATTGATAGGTTGAAAGTTGAAAGTTGAAAGTTGAAAGAAGTTTTTAAGTTAGGAGAGTGGAATATTTTTTCCAATTCCAGCACATAACTCTCAGACGACACGGTGCCAGGGGTAGCGAGAATGCCGATATGCCCGTTGCGGGTGATGCCAGGCACCGCCTCTACCGTGGGGCGAATAACACCCAGCACGCGCACTCGAGATGGGTCTATATCGTGCTGCTGGATAGTGCGCAGGGCTTTGGCAGAAGCTGTGTTACAAGCCAAGATAATGAGCCTGCAGCCCTGCGATTGCAGATAGCGCACCGCCTCGAGGGTATATTCATAAATCACCTCAAACGAGCGTGTGCCGTAGGGGGTACGCGCATTGTCGCCCAAGTACAAATAATCGTACTGGGGCAAGTGCTGACTTATCTTATTTAAGATAGTCAGACCACCATAACCGCTATCAAAAACACCTATTCGCATCGTTTCGAGTGCAAAATTACAGAAAAATTTGCAAATATGCAAATAATTTTGTATCTTTGTCGTCGAAATTGATGCAATCAATTAGAATTTGAAATTTAAGGATTAAAAAAATATTATACAATTATGAAATTTAATGTATCGAGTACGAAATTGTTTGCACAGTTGCAAGCATTGAGTCGTGTAATTGCCTCAAAAAGCAGTTTGGCTATTTTGGAGGATGTGTTGTTTGATCTGCAAGGTCAGGTGCTAACTATGACCGCTTCGGACGGTGAGACCACTATTCGCACCGCCATAGATGTGGAAAATGCAGAGGGCGAAGGCAAAGTAGCCTTTGGCGCTAAATTGCTGTTGGAAACGCTAAAAGAGTTCCCAGAGCAACCCCTAAGTTTCCAAATAGATGACCAAAACTACGGCTTGAATATCACATCGAGCAACGGTACCTATAGTTTTGTGGGTCAAAACGGCAATGAATATCCCGAGATGGCTGTTGAAAGTGCCGAGGGCAATAGTTTCTCAATGAGTGCAGAGATGTTGCTAAACGCTATCAACAAAACCATTTTCTGCACCGCCGACGATGAGTTGCGTCCTGTAATGAACGGTATTTATTTTGACCTGCAACCCGAGCATATCACGATGGTGGCTACCGATGCACACCGTTTGGTACGCTACACCAACGCTTCGGTCAAGGCTGCTGAACCTGTTAGTTTCATCTTGCCTAAAAAACCTGCTTTGCTACTAAAGAATGTGCTGGTGAAAGAGAGCGAAGAAGTAATGGTAACCTTTGGCGAGCGCAATGCGAAGTTCGCTTTTGGTCGCACGTTGATTGTCTGCCGTCAGATAGAGGGTCGTTTCCCCAATTATAGTGCGGTAATACCACAAAACAACCAAAACACGGTAGTGGTAGATCGTCAAACGCTGCTGAACGCCTGCAAACGTGTAGCTGTGTTTGCCAATACAGGTACCAGTCTATTGAAACTGGCTCTTTCGGAAAATCAGATTAAGATTTCGGCACAAGACATCGACTTCTCTACAAGTGCTGAAGAGACTATAGCATGTGCCTATACCGCTACGCCAATGGCTATCGGATTTAAGGCTCCTTTCCTAATTGAGATATTGGGCCAAATAGAGAGCAACGAGGTGCTGCTAGAACTAGCAGACCCTGCTCGTGCTGGACTGATATTACCCGCCGAGAGCGATGAGAATGAGGATATACTCATGCTGTTAATGCCCATGCTGCTTAACGACTAATGCTTCAATTTGTAAATTTGTAAATGAAACTTCAGTTGACTCGTCCTCTCGTCTTCTTTGATTTGGAGACGACGGGACTGAACATAGCCAGCGACCGCATCGTAGAGATCAGTTACCACAAAGTTTACCCCAACGGCAACGCTGAGGGTAAGACTTTGCGAATCAAACCTACTATGCTGATGATGGGGCAGGAAGTGCAGATGCACATTCCCGAAGAGGCTGCCTCGGTGCATGGCATACACGACGAGGATGTAGCCGCTTGCCCTACGTTCAAAGAGGTGGCCTCGGAGATAGCGGCTGTGTTTGCAGATGCCGATATAGCAGGCTATAACTCCAATCATTTTGATGTACCCCTGTTGGCAGAGGAGTTTATTCGTGCTGGGGTGCAGATAGACTTGATGCAGTCCAAACGTATCGATGTGTTCACTATCTTCCAACGCAAAGAGCCACGCAACCTGACGGCTGCGTATCAGTTCTATTGTGGCAAGAACCTAGAGGATGCACACTCGGCCAATGCTGACACGATGGCCACTTATGAGGTGCTGTTGGCACAACTAGACCGTTATGAGGATGTGCCCACTACGGTAGCTGAGCTGGAAGAGTTCACCACTGGTAAGTCGCAATTCGCTGATTTTGCAGGACGTATAGCCTACGACAACGAGGGAGTAGAGATATTCAATTTTGGTAAATACAAAGGGATGCGTGTTGGCGATGTGTTCCGCCGAGACACGGGTTATTACGGCTGGCTGATGAACGGCGATTTTCCGCAATACACCAAAAACGTGTTTATGCGTATCTATTTAAACATACGTAAATGAGAACATTAACCGAACTGGAGATAAAGCAACTGCTCGCGCAAGGTTGCTCGGCGGAGGATTGGGGTAAGATAGAGGTAAGTGAGCATTTTGATGCACACTATGTGCAGGATGCTCATTTTTCGGGGAAGATCAAACTAGGTGCTTTTCGCAAAGATTTTGACCTGCCTGGTGGCGTGAAGATTCACTCGGGTATTGCCCACGCGCGCATCCATAACTGTGAGATAGGCGACGATGTGCATTTGTGGAATATACACAACTACATTGCTAACTATAAGATAGGTAGTGGCACGTGTATTGAGAATGTGAACGCGGTGCTGGTAGATGGCATATCTACTTTTGGCAACGGTGTGCGTGTGCCTGTGATGAACGAGGGTGGTGGACGCGAGATACCTATCTTTGATCACCTGAGTGCGCATTTAGCCTATATACTGACTCTTTATCGCCACCGCATAGAGATGGTGAGAATAGTGAACCAGATGATAGATGATTACGCACAAACCGTAGCGTCTAACATGGGTGAGATAGGTGAGAATGTACGGATACTCAACTGCGGCAGCATCAAAAACGTACGCATTGGCGATTGTGCTCAACTAGGCGGTGTAAGCCGACTGAAAAACGGCTCAATCAACTCCAATGCCACTGCGCCTGTCAAATTGGGCAGCGGTGTGAAGTGCGCAGATTTTATTATTAGTTCGGGTGTAGAAATACTAGACTCCACCATTGTAGATAAGTGTTTTGTGGGACAAGGTTGTGTGTTTGACAAGCATTACTCGGCAGGTGAGAGTTTGTTCTTTAGCAACTGCCAGGGTATGCATGGCGAGGCTTGCGCTATCTTTGCAGGTCCGTACACGGTGACCCACCATAAATCGACTTTGCTGATAGCAGGTATGTTCTCGTTCTTGAACGCAGGTAGCGGCAGCAACCAGTCAAACCACATGTATAAACTAGGTCCTATCCACCAGGGTGTAGCCGAACGAGGTGCAAAAACAACCTCAGACTCCTACCTGTTATGGCCCAGTAAGATAGGTGCTTTCTCGCTGGTGATGGGTCGTCACACCCACCACGCAGATACGTCCGCCTTGCCGTTCTCGTATCTGATAGAGAACAACTCGGAGACCTATATCGTGCCAGGAGCGAATATCCGTACAGTGGGTACGATACGTGATGCGCAGAAATGGCCCAAACGTGACAACCGTAAGGACCCCCATCAGTTGGACTTCATCAACTTTAACCTGCTGTCGCCTTACACGGTACAGAAGATGTATCAAGGTGTGTCGGTGTTGAAGGAACTATATACCATTAGCGGCGAGAACACCGATGAATATGGCTATCAGAACTGCAAGATACGTAACTCGTCGATGCGCCACGGCCTGTCGCTCTATCGCACAGGTATTGCCAAATTCTTGGGTAATTCGCTTATCTCGCGTATTGAGAAGAGTTCGTTCGCCAATCTGGATGAGTTGCGTCAGGCATTGCGCCCAGATAGCGAGATAGGTAAAGGTGAGTGGATTGATTTGGCAGGACTGATTGCTCCTCGTACAGAGGTGCAAGCCCTGATGGACGATATGGAAAAAGGCATATTGACCCTGGATAAGATACAGCAACGCTTTGCCGATATGCACCAAAATTACTACTCATACGAGTGGAGTTGGGCTGCGGATAAACTAGAGCAGATATGGGGTTGCCGTATAGAAGAAGTGTCGCTCGCACAACTGCAAGAGTCGGTGAACCAGTGGCAAGAAGCTGTAGTAGGGCTAGATAAACTGGTATATGAGGATGCCAAGAAAGAGTTTAACTTGAATAGTCAGACAGGCTTTGGCGTAGATGGTGATGCCAGTCAACGCAAGGCAGATTTTGAGTCGGTGCGTGGCAGTTTTGCTAGTAATCCGTTTGTGCTAGAAGTGCAAGCACATATCGCCCGCAAGACGGCTCTGGGACAGAAAATACAAGTTACATTGGCGAAGTTACAATAAGATGACAGGTCAACTTACCATATTAGGCAGCGGTAGTGCTCTGCCCACGTGGCAGAACTCCCCTTCGGGGCAGATACTGGAATTGAGTGATAAATCGTTTTTGATTGATTGCGGTGAGGGTATTCAACTGACAATGAGGCAGATGGGTATCAAGACGGCGCGTTTATACTCAATCTTTATCTCACACCTGCATGGTGACCACTGTTTTGGACTATTGGGACTGCTCACTACGTTCGATATGATGCATCGCACCCAACCTCTGCATATTTATGCGCACAAGGATTTGGAAAAGTTGCTGCGGCCCATGATGGACTATCATTTGCAGGACATGAAGTACGAGGTGATTTTTCATGCAATCCATCCACGCAAGCGTGAAGTTATCTTCTCGGACCGAACGGTAACCGTAGAGACGATTCCGCTAAAACATAAAGTGCCTAGTTGCGGTTTCCTTTTTTATGAGCACCATCGTCAAATAGACGCTACCACAGGTGAGGTTACCTATCCAATGCACAAGCGCTATGCCTACTGCTCCGACACAATGTATGTGGAGAAAAATATAGAGCAGTTACAGGGCGTGGATGTGCTGTTTCATGAAGCCACTTTCACCGATGAGTGGGCGTCTCGTTGCAAACTGACGATGCACTCTACGGCGCGGCAAGCAGGCATCATGGCGCAAAAAGCCAACGCTGGAAGACTGATTATAGGCCATTACTCATCGCGTGAGGACGACCACACGGTGTTCTTGCGCCAAGCACAAGAAGAATTTGCTAATACGCAATTGGCAGTAGAGCGAGAGACCTATGAAATCTAGCACGCAATATGAATGTACGTCCTGTGGTGCCAAAGTGCCACAGATGCTCGGTCGCTGTCCTGTGTGTGGGGAGTGGGGTACGATTGTAGAAAAAGCCGTGGAGGCAACCCCCAAAGGCAACCTACACCGCATAGCACACACTAGTCAGGTGCAGCGTGTGCAAGAGATAGAGGCTCAGGCGGAGACACGTATTGATATGCGTTGTGGCGAACTGAATCGTGTGCTGGGGGGAGGATTGGTGCCTGGCAGTTTGGTGTTGTTAGGGGGAGAACCAGGTATCGGTAAATCTACCCTTGCGTTGCAAGTCTTAATGCAACTAGGACAGATGCGTACGCTCTATGCCAGTGGTGAGGAGTCGGCACGCCAACTCAAACTGCGGGCAGAGCGATTGAAAGGTAATCCAGAGAACTTATTTATACTGAGCGAGACTAGTCTGGAGACTATTCTCCAGCAAGCTAAAGAGCTGCGCCCCGAGATTGTGGTGATAGATTCGATACAGACTATCGGCACCGAGGCAATAGAGTCATCTATCGGTTCGTTGAGTCAAGTGCGCGAATGTGCCGCCCGTATATTGGAATTTGCCAAATCGGAGAATATACCTTTCTTCATTGTGGGACACATCACCAAAGAGGGCAGTCTGGCAGGTCCCAAAGTGCTAGAACATATCGTAGATACGGTGTTGCAGTTTGAGGGCGATCAGCACTATATGTACCGTATCCTACGCGCGCAAAAGAATCGTTTTGGTTCCACAAGTGAGTTAGGTATATTTGAAATGCAACAGGATGGTTTGCGTGAGGTGAGCAATCCTTCGGAGTTGTTGCTCTCTACCAATCACGATGGACTGTCTGGTATAGCTATCGCTGCGGCTGTAGAGGGGGTACGCCCCTTGCTGATAGAGGTGCAGGCCCTAGTTAGCACAGCAGCTTATGGTACTCCCCAACGTTCCTCTACGGGCTTTGACGGACGAAGACTGAATATGCTATTGGCGGTGTTGGAGAAACGTGTAGGATTCAAATTGTTGCAAAAAGACGTGTTTATCAATATAGCTGGTGGCCTTAGAGTGAATGACCCCGCTATCGATTTGCCTGTGTTGGCTGCTGTGTTGTCCTCTAATATGGATGTGCCTCTTAGCCCAGATACTTGTCTAACTGGTGAGGTAGGTTTGGCAGGTGAGATACGTCCAATCAACCGCATAGACCAACGTATTCAAGAGGCACAGAAACTAGGCTTTAAGCGTATCATTATTCCTGCTGGACAGCAATACAACAACAAGGGACTGACCATAGAGGTAGTCCCTGTGAAGAAAGTAGCGGATGCTTTCCGCCTATTGTTTCAATAGATTATTTTCCCAAATCAAAGGTGAATGTACCGCATAGGTTGCCATCGATAAAGAAATCGACGGTGTAGGTGCCTTTTTGCAGAATCTCCTCTACGGACCAATACATAGTCTGCGTAAGGTTCTCGCCAGCATATTCTATATTTTGGCGTATAGAATAGGGAATCTGCTGCCCCTCGAACGAGAATAAGTGGTTGGGGTTTTTCTGCATTACCTCGCCATCGGGTCGGCGCAGGGCGAGATAGACTATCTTCTCACCTGTGGCTGAAGTTACATTCTTTTGGATGGTATAGGTGAACTGCAGTTTTTGTATCTGATTAAAAATAGATGTTTTCTTGTCGCGTTTGTTTAGAGGCAGCATTTGAAAATCGTCTATTTCCAATCGTGCAGCACGAGTCACTACGCGTTCCAGTTGTGTCTTTTGTTCGGTCAGTTCGTTGTTGGCGAGCGTGATAACTTGGTTCTCTCGGCGATACTGGTCGTTTTCCGCCGTTAGTCGTTGGTTGGTTTGGCTCAGGGAGTCTATCTGATGCACATATTGCACCATGACGGCCCGCACAGTAGCCAGTTCTTTTCTTAGTTCGTTTATCCTGCGAGCGTTGGTTACTTTGGTGATACGCAACTCCTCCAACAAGTCGCGCACACGTTGTTGCTCTTTGGCGAGTTCATCTTGCAGCGAATCGTTTTGGATATCCATCTGCTGGTAGCCATCAAACTGGATAGCCAGGTCTTCGTATTCGTCTTGCAGCGATTCTTTCTCAAACTCCAACTGTTCCACCATCTCCTGCATTTGTTGGTGTTGAACTAGGTTGTAGGTAGCTAGTGCAATAATCACTAGCACCACTAGAATGGCTGCTGAGATGAGTAGTATTTTGTTTTTATTCATAGCTGTGGAATAATTTTCTCTAATTGGTTGCTACGTGAGCCTTTCACGAGGATGCGGTGGCAATCGATAGGATGAGATTGCAGGTAGTCGCTTAGTTCGGTCACGTTGCTAAAAATAGGATAGGGAGCGGTAGTGTCGCGATACTCATCGCCCACTAGATAAACCTCGTTCATCTGCCGTTCCAACAGCATATTGACGATGTTTTGATGCTCGGTGTGACTATAGTCGCCCAGCTCACGCATGCCGCCAAGAATAAAAGCCAAAGGCAGACTGCTCTCTGTGGCGCAGAACGACTGAATAGAGGCTGCCATAGAGGTTGGATTGGCATTGTAAGCATCTACTACCAACTCGTTACGATCGGTAGTCATAGCTTGTGAGCGGTTGTTGGTAGGGCGATAGGCACGAATAGCCTCGATAGCCGTTTTGCGTTTCACACCAAAATGTTCACCTACACAGAGCGCAGCCGATATGTTTTCGGCATTGTAGTCCCCCACTAACTGCGTCTTAGTGAGCATAGGCAGGGTAGTGTAGCAGATAGGTGATGTTATGTTGATGTTGTGTTGCTGCGCCGAGTGAGCCAGCATTTGCTTGAGGTACTCGTTATCTTCGTTTAGGAATATACCCTTGGTGGTCTCGGGGTGGGAAAGCAGGTAGTCGTATAGTTCGGCTTTGGTCTGCTGTACGCCCTCGAAGGAGCCAAATCCTTGTAGGTGGGCACGTCCCACGTTGGTGATAAGGCCGTAGTTGGGTTCGGCTATTTCGACTAGTTCTTTGATGTCGCCAGGATGAGAAGCCCCCATTTCGATGATAGCCAGTTCGTGCGCGCGCGTGATTTGTAATAAGGTGAGAGGCACGCCGAGTGAGTTGTTGTAGTTGCCTTGTGTGTAGTGTAGCACATACATGGTAGAGAGCACCGAGGCGGTCAGTTCTTTGGTAGTGGTCTTGCCATTGGTGCCTGTGATGGCGATGATGGGCAGGCCCAGTTCGCGTCGCCACGCACGTGCCAAGTCTTGCAGCTCGGCTAGGGCATTGTCGCCATGAATAACATAGGCAGCCCCTGCCTCACGAGCTTGATCTACGAAAGCATTGCCATCGAAATGCTCACCTTTGAGTGCCACAAACACGCAGCCTGGTACAACCTGGCGGCTATCGGTAGTGACGAAAAGCGAGTCTTTATTTTTTATTAGGAAGTTCCAATCCATAACCTTTTTTCTGGTCTTCTATCTTCAGCAAGAGGGTGCAGATAAGTGCAAACACGCCGAAGGAAGCAAAAATAATCATAGGAACAGTGAATCCACCTGTACGATCAATAACAAATCCAATCAGCAGTGGCACAAGTGCCAGACCTACGTTCTGCACCCAGAATATCAGGCAGTAGGCAGACCCTAGCACTTTTTCGTCAATTATCTTTGGTACACTAGGCCACAATGCTGCAGGTACCAGCGAGAAGCTGACGCCGAGCACAGTGATCAGCATAACAGCAAACCATTTGACGGGATAGAGAGGCAAGATGAAGGCAAAGCATAGATGGCACACCAACATGATAGTGGCACCAATGGCCAACATGGTAGCACCTTTTCCTTTGAAATCGAGGAACGCACCCAAGAAAGGTGTTAATATCATTGCCAAAAGTGGGAAGAACGAGAATAGACCTGCTGCGGCAGTAGGATCTATCATCAAGGTCTCACTAAAGAAACGTGCAGCGTATTTTTGGAAGGGGAAAATGCCCGAGTAGAAAAGAACGCAGAGCATGGATATGATCCAGAACATCTTATTGCCAAAGATAGCAAATAGGTCGCTAGCGTGGAACTCATCTTCTGGGTCTTTTTCATCGGTAAGTTCGCCAATAGCCTTTAGTTGATTGTCAAACTTGGTATCCATCACGGTAAAAATGAGGAAGTTGAGCAAACCAATCACAAGCAAGAGTGTGCAGAAGAGCACAGGCGCGAAGATAGAATGGTCGTAGTAGTTGCTGATACGTGGAATAAACATCATCACAGCAAACACACCGATGCGGGCAATAGCCATTTCCAATCCCATTGCCAGTGCCATTTCTTTGCCCTTGAACCATTTGGCGAGTATCTTACTGACAGTAGTGCCTGCCATCTCGCAGCCGCAACCGAAGATAGCAAAGCCCAAGAAGGCCAATTTGCACGTGCCTGGCATACCTACCATCCAAGAGTCTAGCCATGCACAAAGGGCAGTGGGGGTGAACCAGTCGCTGACTGCTACCATGATAATCATCGCACCAGTAACCATCATTGAGGCGGCAAAGACGCCAGCAAAACGGCTACCTTTTTTGTCGAGGATATAGCCTGCTAATAGCAGGAAACCAAAGACATTGACGATATATTCTCCCATCATAAATGTACCATAGTTGGTACTAGTCCACCCAAATAGTCCTCCTAATTCTTTGGGCAGCTCGATAATCGTCTCTAGTGGTGATAGCACATCCGCCATCATATAGGCGAAGAACATCATACTAGCTATTAACACGAGTACTGTCCAGCGTGCAAAAGCGTTGTCACGCATGGTCTGTTGTATCTTTTCTACACTCATAATGTTTTCGTTTTTTTAGCCATTCTGCCTTACGTTTCTCGTACTCGGCATAGTGTTTCTCCAAATAGCCGTCTTCCATTACTTAATACCCAGTTCTTTCTTTACGTCTGCCATGATGTTGGTGGCATCTTTGCCTACATATACGGTCGATACAGAAGAGTCGAGAATATAGGTATAAGCCTGTGCATCGCCCACTTTTTGGATAGCCTTAGCCATTTTTTCGTGGATAGGAGCCAGCAGGTCTTGTTGCTTTTTCTGCACGTCCTGTTTGGCGGTCTCGTAGGTAGTTTGGATGCGTTGTTGGATAGTCACGATCTCCTCTTCGGTGATTTGACGAATAGCATCGGTCATTGTAGCAGACTTTTGTTGGTAGTCTTGCACTTTCTTCTGATATTCCTCTTGCATAGTAGCGAGTACGTTCTCGTAGTACGCATTTAGACTATCCAATTGTGCATTGGCTACTTTTACATCAGGCATTTGAGTAAATAGCTCTTGTGTGTTGATGTAACCCATTTTTTGTGCGCTAGCTAGCATAGGCAGCGCCATCATCAGAATAACAATAATTTTTTTCATGATTGTGATATTTTTAATAATTAAACTTTAAACTCTAAACTCACTACTTCGCACCTAGCTTTTGCAGAACCTCATCAGACATGTCTAGTTTGTTGGACATAAAGATAAGCGAGGGGTCAGCGCTACGGTCCTTGACTATTTGGATGAAATGTTCGTTGGCCACTTCTTGCACAGCGGTATATATCTCGTCTTGTATAGGTTTGAGCAAGGCTTCTCGTTTTTTGTCTAGTTCGCCATTTTCGCCAAAGTATTTACGTTTGAGTTCTAGCACCTCATTTTCTTTGGCAAGAATAGCAGCCTCGCGTTCTTTTTTCATCTTGTCAGAGAGGAATATCTGCTCGGTTTGGTAGTTGGCTACTAGCACTTTGGCTTCTTGATCGGCGGTCTCAATCTCTTTTTGCCAACGTTTGGAAATCAAATTGATTTGGTCATTGGCTGACTCGTATTGAGGCAGGTTCTTTAGGATATATTGCAAGTCGATATATGCAATGGTTTGGTTTTTGGCTGCAGCCCATCCTGTTAGGGTGCAAAGACTGACCAGTAATAATAGTAAGTACTTCTTCATAATTGCCTAATTGATTAATTGGTTAATTGCTTCATTACAACTCTTGTCCTAGCACAAAGTGGAATTGTGATCCGCTATAAGATTTGTTGCCGTTGATTTCATCGAAGCCCCAGCCCCAGTCTATACCCAGCAGTCCGAACATAGGCAGGAAGATACGTACACCCACACCAGCGGAACGTTTGAGGTTGAAGGGGTTGTATTCGTGTATGTCGGCAAAGCAGTTACCTGCTTCCAAAAATCCTAGACACCAAATGGTGGCGCGTTGTTCTAGCGAGATAGGATAGCGCAATTCCATAGTGAATTTATTATAGACATAACCCATGTTGCGTCCTAGTGTGTAGTCGTAAGGAGTAAGCGACCCCGCTGAATAACCACGCATAGCGACATACTCGGTGGAATAACTGGTGTAACTACTCATACCGTCACCACCCATGTAGAAGGTCTCAAAAGGAGATTTGGTTTGCTCGCGATAGTTGCCCAGATAACCAAATTCAGCACGTGCCATCAGCACTAGTTTGCCATCGGGGGTGAGCGGTGTGAAGACCTTACCTGAGAATTTCAGTTTATAGTATTCCAGCAAACGATAGCGTTCGTTGATGCCCATATTAGCCAGGTCTGAATTGGAATAGCCCATGATACTAGACCAAGGTGGGGTGATTTTACCGCTAATAGTGAAGGTAGAGCCTCGGCGTGTGTAGATAGGGTTGTCTATGCTAGACCGAGTGAGTTGCAGGGTAAGGGCCAAGTTGTGGCATTTACCATCGGTTACTAGCAGATAGGGCCACGATTTCATCCAGTAGAGTTGGTAGCTCAAATCACCATAGAAACTGAAATAGTCGTCTGGCCAACTGAGTCGTTTACCATAACCTAGACTCACACCCACCGTGCGCAGGAACTTATCGGGGTCGGCCTCGGACTCTTGCAATTGCTGGTAGTAGTCAGAGTTGCCCGTGTAGTAGTAACTGGAATAGTAGGTGCTATACAAATCTTGATAAGCTTGGTAATAACGGTCGGAATAGCCTGTTTGTGACGAGAACCAAGCCGAGAAATTCAGTTGATTAGGTCGTTTGCCACCTAGCCAAGGCTCCATGAAACTAAGGCTGACTGAGTTGTAGTATATACCATTGGTGCGGAAGTTGATTGAGAAAGTCTGTCCCTCACCTTGTGGCACAATGCGGTAGGCTTTTTTGTTGAATAGGTTCTGTATGGCAAAGTTGGTAAATTTCAATCCCAACGATCCCACTAGACCTGTGGCACCCCATCCGAGAGAGAACTCAATCTGGTCGCTCGATTTGGTTTCCAACTGATAGGTAATATCTACTGTGCCGTCTTCGGGATTGGGTTGGATATCGGGCACTAGTTTCTCTTGATCAAAGTGTCCCATTTGTGCCAACTCACGCAAGCTACGCATGATATCAGACTGGCTGTATAGTTGACCAGGTTTGGTGTATAGTTCGCGGCGCACTACATGCTCATACACGCGGGTGTTGCCCACAATGTTGATTTGGTTGATGGTGGCGGGTTTGCCTTCGTACATACGCATTTCAAAGTCGATGCTGTCGTTTTCTATTCTTACCTCCACAGGTTCTACGTTAAAGAATAGGTAACCCTGGTCGGTGTATAGTTTGGCTACGGCATCGTCGTCTTCTTGCAGGCGTTTGTTGAGTTGTTTCAGGTTGTAGGTGTCGCCTCGTTTGATGCTCAACACGCGGTTGAGGTAGTCGTAGGGATAAAGCGTATTGCCCACCCATGCAATATCGCGGAAATAGTATTTATCTCCTTCATACACGTTCATATACACATCTACACGTGTGGGGTCCTCGGGATTGGGCACCACACTGTCCGATACGATATATGCATCGCGATAACCTATTTCGTTGTATTTCTCAATCACAGCCTCTTTGTCTTTTTCATATTCGGTAGCTACGAATTTCTTGGTGCGGAATAGATTAACGATGTTGTTGTCGTTGGTTTTTTTCATTGCCTTGTTAATCTTCACATCCGATAGGGCTTCGTTGCCACTGATGTATATATGTCCAACTTTGGTTTTCTCTTTCTTGTCCACGTTCACCAGCACTTTGATATAGCCAGGGTGGTCGTTGTCGGGATACTCTTGTATAGTGGCTTCCGCGTTGTGGAAACCTTTTTCGGCAAAGTATTTCTTGATGTTGTTGATGGCACGGTCTTTTATGTCGGGTGTCATTTGATTGCCTTTGGCGATGCCAGTCTTAACTTCCAGATCTTCTTTCTCGTTCTTTTTCAGTCCGACATATTCCAATTCGGATATACGTGGACGTTGTTTCAAGCGAATCTCCAACCACACTTTACCTTCTTGCATTTTAGTGGCAGCTATCTTTACATCGGAGAAGAGACCTTGTTTCCAGAATCGTTTGATAGCTTTGGTGATTTGGTCGCCAGGTATATCTATTTTGTCGCCTACGGCTAGTCCGCTAAAACCTATCAGTACGAAGTCTTCGTAGCTCTCGGCTCCAGTCACTTGGATATCGGCTATTTCATAAGTGTTGCGTTGATAGTCATATTGAATATCAGGCAACGAGTCGCTTTGTGCCCAACTTACGATAGGCACTATCATCCATGCTAGCAGTATATATAATCTGTTCTTCAAAACTATTTTCAACTTTCAACTTCCAACTGTTCACTCGTTTTTCCGAACCTGCGTTCACGATGTTGATAGTCCACGATAGCTGCATAGAAATCTTCTACACAAAAATCGGGCCAGAGTTTATCGGTGAAGTATAATTCGGCGTAGGCTAGTTGCCATAATAGGAAATTGCTGATGCGGTATTCGCCACTGGTGCGGATTAGCAGATCAGGGTCTGGCATACCTGCTGTGGTCATATAGTCAGATACGGCTTGCTCATCTATGCTGGCAGCGTCTCGTTTGCCTTGTGCCACGTCTGTGGCAGCCTGTTGCATGGCGTGTGTAATCTCCCAACGGGAGGAGTAACTAAGTGCCAGCACAAGGTTCAGTCCTGTGTTGTGGCTCGTTTGCTCGAGGCATTGCTCAAATTTCTGACGTGTCACTTCGGGTAAGCGGCTCAGGTCGCCTATGGTCATTAGGCGCACGTTGTTGTTCATCAGCGTGGGCGTCTCTTGCTTGATGGTCTCTACTAGTAGGGCCATTAGGGCATCTACTTCCTCTTTGGGTCTGTTCCAGTTCTCAGTAGAGAAGGCGTAGAGGGTGAGGTATTGGATGCCTAACTTGGCGGCAGCGGTGGTGATTTCATGCACCGTTTTCACGCCTTGTTTATGTCCGAACATACGTTGCAGACCATGTTGCTTGGCCCAACGTCCGTTGCCGTCCATGATGATGGCGACATGTGCAGGAATACGGTCTTTTATTATTTGGTCTAGTGCTTGCATAGTTTGCAAATCTTTTTTTCTTTAGCAAATTCAAAGGTTAGTCCTAGGCTGATGGTGCTGGTCAAATCAAAGTTCAAAGGGTTGCTGCCATTCAGACCGTAGGAGTTATTCAGGGCATCTACGCCTTCTAGTCGGTCGGTGAAGTAGATGTTGTTTTGCCACACCAATTGCAAGTTAAACCGCGGTGCGAATTTCCACTTTACACCTACGCCAAAAGGTATATAGGCGGCTATCTTGCTCACATTGCTATGCAGGCACACTCCTATGCCGCATAGTATGTATGGGGTGATAGGTTTCACGCGTCTGTCGTAGCATTTACCACCAAAACGGAAGAAATTATATTCTGCTGCTACGTCTAGGTTGATTAGTTGGTTGGTCCATGTGTTGGGTTCGCCTTCTATGGCAGCAGGATTATTGCCTGCAATGCGGTGGGCTATACCTTTGGCTTGCAGGGCCCATCGTTGGTCGAAGCGGTAGCGAAAATTGGCTCCGTACATTTCCCGCACATGGGAGAAAGGCAGCGAAGCAGCATCGCCCATATAGTAGCCACATCCGCCCTCTATGCCGAACTCGCACAGGTGCCTGCGCTCATCTGCCCGCGCGTAAAGGAAAGATGCTGCAAGCAGCATCACCACACACCCTATTTTGGCGTACATACTCATAAATAGCGCGCAAAATTACAAAAAAATCTGCACATACGCAAATTTTTTTGTGTTTTTCACCCGTTTTGTGTGCTATTGTTTACTAAAACAGAAAATCGTTATACGGATAGCGTTGAATATGGATGGCCTTGACACGGTCGTAAAGCAATGACTTTAACTGCTCTATATTTTCTTTCTCAATGGCTGAAATCCAAAGACAATTATCCCCCAATCGCTCTTTCCAAATGGTTTGCAAGTCCTGCAACGACAGGTTCTCCTTACGAATTGGCGTGAGATCATCCTCGTCCTTAGGCGTGTAGGTAAATGCGTCTATCTTGTTGAAAACCACAACAGTAGGCTTGTCCTCGTTGCAAATGTCGTGGATGGTCTGCTCCACCACATGGTACTGCTCCTCAAAATTGGGGTGAGAGATGTCCACCACATGCACCAATATATCCGCCTCACGCACTTCATCCAAAGTGGATTTGAAACTCTCCACTAGGTTATGCGGCAGTTTGCGAATAAAACCTACGGTATCGCTTAACAGCAGAGGTAGGTTGTCAATGGTCATCTTTCTCACCGTGGTGTCAAGCGTAGCAAAGAGTTTGTTCTCCGCAAAGACTTCGGACTTGCTCAGCAGGTTCATCAGGGTCGATTTACCTACATTGGTATAGCCCACCAGGGCTACACGTACCATCTTGCCACGGTTCTGCCGTTGAGTTGCCATCTGTCGGTCTATGCGTTTTAGGTCCTCACGCAATAAGGCAATACGATTGCCGATGATACGTCTATCAGCCTCTATCTGCGTCTCACCCGTACCACGGTTGGTGCCACCTCCACCGCGCTGACGGTCCAGGTGGGTCCACATCCTAGTCAAACGGGGCAACATATATTGCAGATGCGCCATCTCCACCTGTGTCTTGGCATAACTGGTCTGGGCGCGTTGCAGGAAGATTTCTAGAATAAGTATAGTGCGGTCCATCACGCGTATCTCGCAACGGTCCTTGGGATTGTCGCGCCAGTTCAAGTCGCGCTCTATATTGCGCAACTGACGGGGCGATAGTTCATCGTCGAAGATAACAAGGTCAATAGGTCCATCGGGATCTTCTTGATGTGCTTTGATATAGTCGCGTATCTCCACTATCTTGCCCGAACCGACATAGGTGTTGATATCGGGATTGGGCACACGCTGCACAAAACGCTTCACGGGAGTGATGTGACGCGTGTCAGCCAAAAAAGCCAATTCATCGAGGTACTCATTGGTGCGTTCCTCAGGTTGCGTGGGAGTGATTAGTCCCACTAATATAGCCTGTTCCATAATTGTGTAGTTGTATTTCGCGATGCAAAGATACTACTATTTTTTCATGTATGCAAATAAAATATGCAGAAGGTAGCAAAATTTTTAGTCGAGAGTCTCTCGACAGTCGGTCGAGGGTCGGCAAGGTAAATTCGGGTCCTTCACGATACCACCACGTTACCACTTACTAGGGTGAGTATAGTTCTAAAAAGATATATTTGTAAAGATTACTATTTCTAAGAATTAGAAGCCAAAATGCAGATGCAAATTGGCTTCTAAACCCTTCGTCCACCGTTCGCCCACGTTTCGTTCACCATTCGTTCTGCTCGAAAATTGACGATTTTAAAAGGGTGTTGTACACTTTTTCGTGTACAACACCATGTCGAGATATATAGGCTTCGTGGTATTATCTCACTTTGCCACCGAGGGCATTATAGAGGTTGCCGTTGTGGCGAATGAAGAGTTGATTGTTGCGAATGAATTTAGTGGAACCTATCCCATCCTTTCCCTCATAGGGCAAGGTGTAGAGGTCGGTAATGATGCCACCTGTTGTAATAAACTCACCTTCGTAATGCTTGATAGACTGCTGGCTGGCATTGATGGCATCGATGGTGTAGTTGTATTTGCTGGCTTGAGTCAATCCTGTTACGGTGAATTGCCAACCGTTGGCGGTCATTTCTGCAGATGCCATTTCACGTGCTTGTCCGCCACGACTAGGTGCAAAGGCGATGCCTGTCAATTGTCCTTGGGCATTAAACTTGAGCGTGCAGAACACTACACCATCTTTGGTAATCTCAATCGAGTATCCAGCTGCTTGGTCATCTGCTGGCCAAGTTAAGGTGGCTTGATTGTCAGATGGAACAACAGTCACTTCATCACTAGTAACAGATTGTTGCTCAGCTCCTATACACAGCATATTCTCTTTATTGAATTTCTTCCAACCTTTGGCTACTTTATAATCTGCCAATGATTCACAAGGTACACTTACGTATATATCATAATTCACAAATGCCGATTCGTCTAATAGTGGAGGTTCAATAGCATAGCAGGTGATATACAATAGACGCTCATCATTGGTAAATGCATTGGCAGCAATTTTTTCAAGAGAAAGACCAAGATATAGGTTCTTCACATACTCGCAATTCGCAAAGGCATACTGCCCTATTTGCTCAACGCTATTAGGGATGTCTATTGTTTTGAGGTTCTTGTTGGATAAACCATAGAAGGCAAAGTTGCCAATAGAAGTACAACCATTGTTGATAACGAGACTGCTAATAGAGTCTTGGAACAAGGTCCACGGTGCCGTACCTTGTGTATAGTCGTACATCGCACCAGTGCCAGAGATAACCAAAATACCATCATTGTATTTCCAAGTCAAGTTGTCACCACATTTGTTTTCATCGAATTGGGCAACAATAACTGTGTCTTGTGTCAATGTCAAGGTTCGGGGATTTTGCTTGTTGCCATCTGACCACTGGGCGAAGTGATAACCTAAATCAATGCGAGCTGTAGCGGACATCGTCAATGAGGTTTGGTATTCGTAAATACCATTAGTTCCTTCTACGCTACCGCGTTTGTTATCATTGGCCTTTACCTCAAATGAATAACTATTTTTGGCAAACTCAGCAGTGAATGCGGTGTCATGCGTGAGGACGAAACTGCGCGGATTGTCGGTGTTGCCGTCACTCCATTGAACAAAATAGTAGCCATCATTGGCAGTAGCAGTTATAATACATTCATCATTCTTAATGTATTTTCCTCCTCCTTTTATTGTTCCATTTGTGGCGGAGCAAGTTACTATAGCATAGTCATTGGGATTACCTTGCAAATAATAAAAATCTTTCCAAGCATTCGCATTCGTATAAGCAGTTACAGAGCGAGCAGGCACATAAACAGGGATAGATTTAGAAACAGCAGAAAAACAAGAACTACTACAAGTTGGAGGTGTAGTGGCATAACAAGTTACCGAGGTTAAACCACGGCAATATTCGAAAGCACCCTCTCCAATCGTTGTAACAGAATTGGGAATCGTGACTGAGGTCAAACTGATGCAATCGCGGAAAGCATAATTTCTAATTGTATCTACACCCTCAGGGACAATCAAATCTTTGACTTCTACATCGTTGATATAGAAATTATGACTATAACACATCGGATTGGATCTATTATCACCAAACTTTATTTTGCACCAATCGGCAATGGTGCCAGTGTAATTTGTTTTGATTAAGCCACTACAATTATAGAAAGCATCATCCCCAATCGTTGTGACAGAAGAGGGAATAGTTATGGAAGTTAAACTGCTGCAGTATTTGAAAGCATAATTTTCAATCGTTTTGACGGAAGAGGGAATAAAATATGTGGTTTGTGTATTTCCTACAGGATATTGAATCAATATATCCTTCGCATAATTAAACAATACACCATCTACAGAAGTATAGTGTGTATTAGCAATATCTACATCAATGGATATCAAACCACGGCAATCTTCGAAAGCATAATCTCCAATCGTTGTGACAGAAGAGGGAATAGTTACCGATGTCAAACCGCTACAATTATAGAAAGCATACTTTCCAATCGTTGTAACAGAATCTCCTATGATATACTCTTTAACTTGAGAACCAAAGATACTACCGATATTGAAAGTATATGTATATGTTTTATTACAAATTGCGTTTGAATTAATCGTTACCGATGTCAAACCGCTGCAATCTTCGAAAGCATAATATCCAATCGTTGTGACGGAATTAGGAATAGTTACCGATGTCAAACTGCTGCAACCCCCGAAAGCAGAATATCCAATCGTTGTAACAGAATTGGGAATAGTGATTGAGGTCAAGCCGCTACAATTATAGAAAGCATACTTTCCAATCGTTGTAACGGAAGAAGGAATCATTACCGAGGTCAAACCAAAGCAATGATAGAAAGCAAAATCTCCAATCGTTGTGACAGAAGAGGGGATGGTAATTGCTCCTGTAGTATTAGTAAAACATCCGCAAAGTTTAGTCTTTGTAGCATCACCATACACAAAATAGCCATCTACATAACCATTCATACATTTTGCTCCCCAATATTCATCATAAGATCCCCATGTGGCTGTGCCACTATATACAATATTATTGACTTCCCCAAAAGCCCATTCTCCAATCGTTGTAACGGAAGAAGGAATCATTACCGAGGTCAAATTGTAGCATTCATAGAAAGCACCCTCTCCAATCGTTGTAACAGAATTGGGAATCGTTACTGAGGTCAAACTGATGCAATCGCGGAAAGCATAATCTCCAATCGTTGTGACGGAATTAGGAATAACAATTTCTCCTATAGCATTAGTAAAACATCCGCAAAGTTTAGTCTTTGAAGCATCACTATACACAAAATAGCCATCTACATAACCATTGACACATTTAGCTCCCCAAGGTGAACCTGTGGCTGTACCATTATAGACAATATTATTTACAAGACCAAAAGCCTCATTTCCAATCGTTGTAACAGAATTGGGAATCGTTACTGAGGTCAAACTGATGCAATCGCGGAAAGCATAGTTTCCAATCGTTGTGACGGAAGAAGGTATCGTTATCGAGGCCAAACCACTGCAACCATCGAAAGCCAAATTTCCAATCGTTGTAACAGAATTGGGAATCGTGACTGAGGTCAAACCAAAGCAATCACAGAAAGCATAATCTCCAATCGTTGTGACAGAATTGGGAATTATTACCGAGGTTAAACCGCCGCAATTATAAAAAGCCCTATATCCAATCGTTGTGACGGAATTAGGAATAGTTACCGAGGTCAAACCAGTGCAATATTCGAAAGCACTATTTCCAATCGTTGTGACAGAATTGGGAATAGTTACCGAGGTCAAACCACTGCAACCACCGAAAGCATAATCTCCAATCGTTGTGACGGAATAAGTCTTGCTATTGTAAGATACTGAAGCAGGAATAACTACCGAGCCAGTGTATTCATTATCATAATTATAATAATCAGAACCTCTATAGGTAACAGAAGCGGTAAGTTTGGTGTCATTAAAATCATACCAAATACCATCCACTTGGATGTCGGAGGCAACTAAGGTTGTGGCAAGAGTTAGTGCTACAAATAAAGAAAAGAGTTTTTTCATAAGTATTATTTATTTTTTTTCATTAATTCCAAATCCTCGTGATATGTTATGTCACTTTGCAAGCATGGCAATAAAGGCATTATAACTACTCCTATTACATAGAACAATAAAGTCATAGATAAACTACAGAGTATAAAATAACACTGATTATTCATTTCACACCCGCAATTACAACATCCACTTATTTGCACCCCTAATAAGACACTCCATGCTAAAACGATAAAACTTGCCAGCAACAATGCAACTTTTGATGTGGAAATATTACTGCCATTTACTAAGCTACATGGATGATGAAGAGTATGCTTATCTGCAAAAACACCATGTATTTTTCCTCCACCATTATTTTCTTGACAAAGTTTTTTCTCATAATTGGCAAGCAAGATGTTCCAATGTTGCCACCAATACATATATCCTTTAATAGACAAAAAGTTTGCTATGCTAGTCACATATCCTATGCCTAAAATTACCCAAGCAAGAATAATTGATTGGGATATATCATAAATAGAGTAGTATCCAACGAATAATGCACCAATAATCACATAAAAATACTTTGACCATTGTGTAAATTGTTCGTAATGAAAATCACGAGCATGGATAATGTGCTCATAACATTTTTCTTGAAATTCTAATTTCTTTTCTTCCATAATTGATTAGATTTTCGTTTTGCCTCCACAAATGGCAGAAGACAGTTGCCGTTTATATTTGATTGATACATATACAAAAAAGCAGGTCCGAAATTTCTCGTCCTGCAGTTCACGGCCCTAGGAATTGCCTTCTACGATCAGAACAAGCAACTCTGAACCTGCGGGTATGTATTTATACGCACACGCACACCTAAATATACATCAAGGTGTTACGTATGTATTTGATACACACTTACAGCGATTCATCATTACTTCGCCTTGGATCGCATCTAAATTTCCTAGGTCTAGAACTGCCAAGATTCGAAGCGTAACAAACGCTTTCTTTTCATTATGTCTTGCAGGACTTCCACCTGCTGTCGAAAGCACTCTTTCGGCGTTGATATTTGCAACTTGCGACTGCAAAGGTACAAAAAATAATTGATATGAGCAAAATAAAATTCAGTTTTTATAAAAAAGTCCAACAATTGAGGGAATCTTGCACCTCTATAACATCAGTCTATCATCACCTTATCATCACCTTATCTTCACCTTTGAAACACCTTTGAGGAATATGCCAAAAATTAAGCCACAACGGAGTTGCGAGGAGGCACTTGACGTTGTGGCTAGTGTATGTATTTGCCGCTATTTTACGTCCAGCGGGCTAGGACAATTTGCATTTTTCCGACACCGCCTTGCAAAAGACTGGCAAAACTGAATGTTTAACGAAACCCTGTGACGGTGTAGAGTTGCCCATCACGGAGGATATACAGACGTCCGTTGCGCAATACCTTGGCGCAACGATTAGAGCCAACATTGGCACGCTCTCTCAATCCTGTGGGCTGCGATAAATAAGCCTCTAACGCATCAGGAATGCCGTAACCCATCTGGTGAAGAGGGTCGTCGTTTGGATATAAGTGTGCCGATTGGATGATGCGCTGACGTATCTCTTGCGCTGATTCATCGGGTAGCGCGGACCATAGACAGGCTGCTAGACCTGCCAACAAAGGTGTGGCATAACTGGTACCATTGCCTCCTTTTGCTAGGCCTGTTTGTGTGTTGACATATATAGCATTAGAACCTACCGCACAGACCTCAGGTTTGACACGACCGTCTGCTGCAGGGCCGTAACTGGAGAACGAAGCCATGGTCGAATCTGCACACACCGCACCTACCGACAAGATGCCATCTGCATCTGTGGGGACACCTATATAATGCCACTCCTTATTACCGTCATTACCCGCAGAAAAACAGCATAATATACCTTTTTGGGCGGCTATACCTGCGGCACGGCTCGCTCGTAGTGTATGCCCATCTACTTGCTCGTGGGTGAAATTGAACGCAGGATTGTCAAATAGGCGATAACCTAGACTGCATGAGATGATATTCACTCCCAGGCTATCGCATAATTCGAGTGCTGCCACTAGATTATCCATTTCCTTAGGGCTCTCAGTATGCATTTCTTCGCTGCGTATCAAGATATATTCCGCCTCAATGGCAGCGCCATGATAGGTGTCTGTCTTGCCTGCAATGAAACTTAAACAATTCGCTCCGTGGCTACCTTCTGTGCTATAGAACGAGGAAGTGTCGCTGCTGAATGAATAGGTTCCTATGAGACGTTCGCGCACATAGTCCAGACAAGATGCCGTATCTACATAGCAAAAACCGCCATCAATCACCGCCATACGAATGCCTTGTCCTTCATAGCCTCGTTGATGCAATTCGCGCAGGTGGAACACATCCAACTGTTTACCATTATCTTGATAAGGGTCGGGCGAAGAGGCGAGTAAACGCTTGGAAGCAGAAGCAGAGGTTGGCACGTAGTTGTCTCGGGTCAATTCTATTGACTGCACAAAAGGCAGCAATTCGATAGCTTGTATGGTAGCGCTATCTGCCTCAATGGTACAACCATTCATCCAACGACTGACATGGCATATTTGTGCGCCCTTTTTGCGTACACTATCCACATAAGCGGGCACTACCGCATAGTCTAAACTGTCGGTAGGTATATCCCATTTCAAACGATTCTCGGTAGCGCGATCCGAGAATTGAATAGGCGCGCTACCGAGTTTATCCGTAAATTGTACGAACCAAAATAAGGCTAGTAAAATCATTAATCTTCGTCTTGTTGAGAAGCTGCGTACTCTTTGATGAGTTTATCTTGTACATCAGCGGGTACGAGTTCGTAACTCTTAAACTTCATAGTGAACGTAGCACGACCACCTGTCAAACTACTTAGAGTAGTAGAGTAGGTTGCCATCTCCTTCAAAGGTACAAGAGCTTTTAGACGTTGGAAGTTCTTTTCTGCTTCCATGCCAAGCACCATACCACGACGACCGTTGATATCGGACATTACGTCGCCCATCAATTCGCCAGGTACTAGCACCTCCACTTCGTAGATAGGTTCTAGAATCTTAGGCGCTGCCTCTTTGAAGGCCGTTGCAAAAGCGTTACGACCAGCTAGACGGAACGATATTTCGTTACTGTCTACGGGGTGCATCTTACCATCGTATATTATCACACGTACGTCGCGAGCATAAGAACCTGTTAGAGGACCTTGCTCAATACGATCCATAATACCTTTTAAGATAGCAGGAATGAAACGTGCATCAATAGCACCACCTACAATCGAGTTAATCAGTACCAATTTACCACCCCACTCCAAAGGAATCTCTTGAGTGTCTTTCACGCTAATGCGGTACTCTTGGTTGCCAAATTTATATACTTCCTTCACAGGCATTCCCTCCTCGTATGGTTCTACGATTAGGTGTACTTCGCCAAATTGACCTGAACCACCAGACTGTTTTTTATGACGATAGTCAGCACGAGCAGACTTGGTGATAGTCTCGCGATAAGGAATCTTAGGTTCATCAAACTCAATCATCATCTTATCGTTGTTCTCCAAACGCCATTTGAGCGTGCGCAGGTGGAACTCACCCTGTCCTGAAACGATAGTTTGTTTCAACTCTTTGGATTGCTCTACTATCCATGTAGGATCCTCCTCGTGCATACGAGTAAGCAGTGCAGCGAGTTTTTCGTTGTCAGCCTCGTTTTGGGGACGAATAGCACGACGGTACTTAGGTTCTGGATAAACGATAGGTGCATATACATTGTCGCAATCTTTGGCATTGAGGCTATTGCCCGTACGAGTGTCTTTTAGTTTTACGGTAGCTGCTATATCGCCTGCGTGCACCTCGTCAATAGGCGTGCGCATAGAGCCGTCCACCCAGAAGAGTTGACTGATACGCTCTTTAGAACCACGTTCCATATTGCTCAAATCGTCGCCAGCACGTACTACGCCCTGCAATACACGGAAGTAGTTAACCTCGCCTACGTGAGGCTCAACCGATGTTTTGAATACATATAAGCTGGCGGGAGCATCGTCCGTAGGACGAATCTCTTTGCCATCAACTGTTTTGTATGCAAATTGCGAAGGAGCAGGAGCCATCACGTTCAGGAAATCCATGAGACGGCGAATACCCATATCTTTTGCAGCACTGGTGCAGATGATAGGATACATAGAACCAGAAGCGTATACGCTCTTGAGGCCTTGCATAATCTCCTCATCGGTCAAGCCTTCGCTAAGGAATTTATCCAATAGGGTTTCATCGGCTTCGGCAGCTTGTTCTTGCAGAGCAGCACGCATTTCCTCTACACGAGCAGTCTCGGATGCAGGAATCTCCTCCTCTTTGGGTGCACCACCATCGGGACCCCAAACGAGCATCTTACCTTTTAGAACATCAATCACAGCATTGAAACCTGCGCCTGCGTTCAAAGGATACTGAATCAAAGTGCAACGTGGACCAAAAGTATTTTTGAGGTCGGCCAGTACTTTCTCAAAATTGGCGTTCTCGTGATCACATTTGTTGATAACAAAAGCGCAAGGTTTTTTTGCATTTTCCACCAAACGGAAATTGTTTTGTGTGCCTACGGTGATACCTTCGTTGGCAGATAGCACAATAACAGACGAACCTACCATTTGTAGGGCAGCTGCAGTACCACCAACAAAGTCATCGCTACCTGCGCAGTCGATAATGTTCAGTTTTTTATTATTGAACTCAATGTTACAAACAGAGGAAAAAACGGAGTAACCATACTCTTTCTCTACGGGGAAATAGTCAGAAACTGTAGATTGTGACTCAATGGTACCGCGGCGTTTGATGATGCCAGCTTCAAATAGCATAGCTTCCATCAATGTGGTCTTACCTGCGCCACTGCCGCCCATCAACGCGATGTTTTTAATGTCGGTTGCGTGAAAAACTTTAGCCATAAATGTGTTAGTGTTGATTAATAGTATTAGTAGTTTGTTGCTTTTATCAAGGAGATAAGCGGTACAAAATTACATTTTTTTTCTGATATGTGCAAACAAAAATGCATATTTTTTCTAAAATATACACATTTTTACAAAAAAATACACAAAAAATTTGGTTATGTCAAAAAAAAGCAGTACCTTTGCACGCTCTTTTGAGAGAAAGGTCCATTAGCTCAACTGAATAGAGTACCACACTACGGATGTGGGGGTTGCAGGTTTGAATCCTGCATGGATCACAAAAAGAGTCGCCTGAAACGTAAATTCAGGTGACTCTTTTTTTTATTCTTTACCTCCTCCAAGAGCATGGTAGATAGCAACTACGGCTTGCTGTTTCTCCATGAGATTGGTAATCTGAGTAAACTGGGCATTGAGCAAGGTGTTTTGGGCATTTAACACATCCAAATAGGTAGCTGAACCATATTTCATCATTAGACCAGTGGCCTCGTGCGCACGTACCAATGCCTCAACTTGCATTTCGTAGAGCGATTGTTTTTGACTACAACTTTGGTATTTGGACAATGCTTCGTTTACCTCGTTACCTGCGTTAAGCACCACCTTAGCAAATTGTAACTGTGCTTCTTTTTGCTGGCTCTTGGCTGCCCGAACTTGTGCGATGTTTCTGCCACTTTGGAATAGAGGCACAAATAGATTAGCTGCTGCGTTGGCAATCATGGTAAAGGGGTCTAGTACTATTCCGTTGGCACCATTGGTCCAACCGAGCAAGCCAGACAAACTAAGTTTGGGAAGGCAATTGGCTGTGGCTAATTGGCGAGAGTAATGCGCTTGTGCCATGGTTTCTTGTGCAGCCATAACATCTGGACGGTTGTAGAGTATTTGTACGGGGATGCCGACATTAAATTCGGTAGGCATAGTCTGGTCGTATAGGCTGCTACGTACAATGGGAACACCTGCTTCGTTTAGGGCGAGACGCATAGCGTTTTCTACTTCACGAATACGATGCGTGAGCGTGATAACGGTAGTTTGAATCTCATAACAAGAAGCTTCTAGTTGGCTAACGGCTATTTCGTTGGCCATGCCAGCTTGCTTCATCTGTTTGATGATATCAACCGTCTCTTCCCAAGTGGCTTGGGTGGCAATAGCTACACGTTTCTCTTCGTCTAGCATCAGCAATGTGTAGTACATCTCAGCCACGTTGGCAATTAAATCGGCGCGTGCAGCTTGTTCATAGTCTTCTGCCATAGCTTGGGCACTCTTGGCACGTTGTTTGGTGTTCCATATTCGCCCGAATATATCGATTTCCCACGATGCGCTGGCGGCTAGATTGTAGGTCCACATAGAGGAGCTCCCCGTTAAATTATATTCTCCTGCTGGTTGCAACTGAATGCTGGGTAAATAAGCCAATTTGGCTCCAAGCAAGGCAGCTTTGGCTTGCTCGACATGCTCGTGGGCAATGCGCAGATCAACATTATTCACAAGCGCTTTTTCTATAAGTGATTGCAAAAGGGGATCGGTGAATACTTGGCGCCAATCGGCTTTGGAAAACAGGTCGGCAGTGTCGCCCAACTGGACATCTCCATATACGTGATCGTTGATGGTGTCTACTGGCTTGTATTTGCTATAAAGGCCACAACTAGAGGTGGTAATAGCTATCAATAAAACGTAAAAAATCTTTTTCATGCCACAAAATTACAACTTTTTTCGGAAATATGCAAATAAATTTGCAAAATTGAAAAAAATGTAGTAATTTTGCAACACCTGCCGCACAATATAGATGAAAGGGAATAAAATTTTTCAAATTTTTACCATGTTTCACCATCATGTTACAGCGTGGAACACAGGAGGAGAGGGTGTTCACTCGCCAAGATTGTTCTATATTGTGCGTCATTTGTTTTACGACACATCTAGTTTGTATAGCTGGACTGCTATTGAACAAAGACGGCAAGCTATGTTGCGTGCTCCAAAATTGGTACATATAAACGATTATGGCACAGGTTGCGATAGGGATGAGTTGGTGATGCATATTGCCAAACGCAGTTTGATGGGAAGACATGAAGCCCAGCTGCTAGCTCGCCTACTGCATTATATGAGTGGTGAGGAATATGTGGTTGGACGAAAACGACCTTTGTTATTGATGGAGCTTGGCACAAGTTTGGGAGTGACAACGGCCTACATGGCTACTGCAAGTGATCAGAATATGGTGGTGACGTTTGAGGGAAGTGAACAAATAGCGGCAGTCGCTACGAAAAATTGGGAAAAATTGGGTGTGGAAAATATAACGCTAAAACTGGGGAATATAGACAACACCTTATATACATACGCGCGCGAGCTGGCTAATCCTATTGATTTTGTGCTAATGGATGCTAACCATACAGGTGAGGCTACGCTGAGGTATTTTGAATGGTTGTTGCCCCATATGGATGAAAATGGAGTGCTTGTGGTGGATGATATACGTCTATCAATGGATATGTACAAGGCTTGGCAGCAGATAGTGTCTCATCCTAAGGTAACTGCCACAATGGATCTAGGCAGAATGGGATTGGTGTTCTTTTATCCTCAATTAGAAAAAAAATTATATCGTTTACGCGCATGAAAATATATACTAAAACAGGAGATGATGGTTCCAGCTCCCTGGCCAATGGGCAACGTGTGAGCAAGACCGATGCGCGATTGGAGGCATATGGCACAGCAGATGAATTGAATGCGTTTGTGGGATTATTGCGTTGTCATTTGACGGAAGATGATTCTGCATACCAGCAAACAGAGTGGATTCAAAATAAACTGTTCAATCTAGGTGCAGCTCTGGCATGTGCACCTGGACAGTGGTTGAGTGATGAGGATGTGACACAATTAGAACAGTGGATTGATGATATACAATCGCAATTGCCGACAACGCACGGATTTGTGTTGCCAGGAGGTAATGAAACTATCAGTTTGTGTCATGTATGCCGTACGGTCACACGCAGGTTGGAACGTCAAATTATTGGTTGGTGTGAGCAAGAAGAGTGTAAAAGTAACGAAATCCGCAAATTTGTGAACCGTTTGAGTGATTTTTGGTTCGTTTTGGGGCAAAAATGCGGAAAAAATGCAGGAATTGCACTCTTTTTGTGGAAAAAATGAAAAAAAATTTGCATGTATTGAAACTTTTTAGTACCTTTGCACGCTAATTTTGATAAAATGTACCTAAAATAACCAAAAACTATGTATTGGACACTAGAGTTGGCTTCAAAAATTGAGGATGCTCCTTGGCCTGCAACAAAGGACGAACTTTTGGACTATGCCAATCGTATTGGAGCTCCCATGGAGGTGGTAGAAAATCTTCAAGAAATTGAGGATGAAGAGGAGATATATGAGAGCATAGAGGATTTGTGGCCAGATTATCCTACCAAAGACGATTTCTTCTTTGATGAAGAAGAGTATTGATGGGACCAATTGTTGATAGGTTGAAACTTAGGAATGCAAAATGCAATTAATAGATTAATCTTGGCTGTTTTTGTGTGCTCTGCCACAACGCTGATGGCGCAGACAGATCCACAAATAGGTCAATATATGCATTTGCAAACCACATACAATCCTGCAGCGGCAGGAGAAGGTGATTTGATGCGCGTGGCGGGTATGCATCGCATGCAGTACACAGGTATTCGCAATATGCCGATGTCCACCTACTTTACATTTTCATCACCTTTTGAAATAAAAAAGACGAAACATGCTGTGGGCGTACGCTTCCTAAATGATAAGTATGGCTTTTTTATGAACCAAACTTTTCACGTGCAATACGCGTATCGTCATAAAATAGGTAAAGGTTATTTGAGTGCCGGTGTCGATTTGGGCTTTGTAAACATGAGTTTCAAAACCGATAGCCTAAACTTAGACCAAATTGTCAGTGAGGTGGGGGAAGGGTTTTTTAGCGAAAATGACAATGCAATACCTAAGGGTACGGGTAAGGAAGGAAGCAATGGAATGACTTTTGATATGGGAGTGGGATTATATTATAGCGCTCCTACATGGTGGGCAAGTGTTAGTTATAGTCACCTTACGCAACCTAAAGTAGAGTGGAGCGATTTGGCCTCTATTAAGTTGGTAGGGACAATGTATATCGGAGGAGGATATAATTGGCGATTGAAGCATAATCGAGATTGGGTATTGAAACCTAGTATAATGGTGATGACAGATTTTGTGAACTGGGATGTGAACCTCACCATGCTGGCCGAAGTGAAGGAACGATTTAGATTTGGTGCAGGATATCGTATAGGAGGTAGTGTTAATTTGCTATTTGGGGTGGATATTATCAGTGGATTGCAATTGGGTTACACCTATGAGTTGCCAGCCAATCGATTGCTGAAAGCTACTTATGGATCACACGAATTATACCTTGCGTATGGATTTAACGTGTTAAAGCCTAATAGAACAAATAAATACAAAAGTATACGATATTTATAAAAAACGAACTAAAAAACAAAAACACATATATGAAACTCAGTAAAATTCTTTATGTAGTAGCAGCAGTTGTGCTGATGGCATCTTGCAATGGCCCTGCTGGAGAGTTGGTAGGTGTCCTTAAGTCTACTAATTTCAAAGAAGCCAATCCTTATGGTATGGTTTTTATCAAGAAAGGTAATTTTATGATGGGTGAGAATACCCAATCGGCTATTTTCCATCAGCCTGACAATATTCTGATGGTAACAGTAGAGCCTTTCTGGATGGATGAAACGGAGATTACCAACAATGAGTACAAGCAGTTCGTGAATTGGGTACGTGACTCGATAGCATACACACTATTAGTGAATGCTGGTCTTACCGATTATGCTATTCAACCACGTAACGAGGATTTTGATGAGGAGAACTTCCGTATTAATTGGAAGAAAAAAGTGCCCTGGAATAGCAAGGATGAGGAGGAACAAGAGGCTTTGGCTCCCATGTTTTACGAAGGTGGCGGTTTGCGCACTATTGCGTTGCACTATAATTACACATGGATGAACTATGACCAAGCCCAATTGCCTCAAAATAAATTTGATGTAGCTAAGGGACGTTATCCCGAGAATGCTACTTCTCGTGTAGACTCGTTTTGGGTAGACGAAAATGGCTATATTCGTGATAGTACAATTGTTCGTCCATTAAGAGAGCCTAAGGATCTATTGACCAACAAGATTATCAGTATTTATCCAGATACTATGGTTTGGATTCGTGATTTCCAATTTGCATTCAACGATCCTATGTTGGTAGGTTACTTTGCTTTTACGGGTTATGCTGATTATCCTGTTGTTGGTGTTACATGGGAGCAGGCACACGCTTTCTGCCATTGGCGTACCAACTATTTTGGTTCTGCTAACGATGTAGATTTCCAGGCCTATCGTTTGCCGACCGAGGCTGAGTGGGAATATGCAGCTCGTGGTGGCAGAAAAATGGCGATGTATCCTTGGGGTGGCAATTATGCACGTGATGCCAAAGGTTGTTTCTTGGCTAACTTCAAACCTTATCGTGGTGCTTACAACGATGATACTGGAACGATGACAATGAAAGTAGCCCAATTCCGTCCTAATGATTTCGGTTTGTTCGATATGGCAGGAAATGTGGCTGAATGGACGTCGTCCAGTTATAATCCTTCTGCTAACACATACGTGAGTGATGTGAATCCAGAGTTCCAATATATGGCGCGTAAAGAGGATAGCGACATGCTGAAACGCAAGGTGATTCGTGGTGGTAGTTGGAAAGACATTAGTTACTACATGCAATGTGGCGTTCGTACATTTGAGTATGAATTTGAGAGTCGTCCTTATATTGGATTCCGTTGTGTCCGTTCGTTTATTGGCGATTAATTAACAAAAACATAATATCATAATTAACTCAAAAAAAATTATCATGGCAACAGTACAAAATCAGAAAGCTTACGAAAGCTGGTATGAGTCGTTTGAAGGTAAGAGTGAAGGTAAATTTATGACTTGGTATCACTCTTATGCAGGTAAAAAAGCAATTAACACTATCTATTCCGCAGGTGCATCCGTCGTAATTGTAGGTGCATTGTTTAAAATTCTTCACTGGCCAGGTGCAAGTATTGTGCTGATGCTGGGTATGTTTACTGAGGCTTTCTTGTTCTTAATTGGTGTATTGGAAGCTCCACACGAGGAATTCCACTGGGCCAATGTCTTCCCAGAACTATTGGAATATGGTTCACCAGACGAGCGCGTTGCTCGCTCACGTGAGCAAATGGGTTTGGCTCCTGCTGCTCGCAGCAATGGTGCAGCCGAGGCTCCTAAAGCTGGTGTTTCTGCTTTGAGTGATAGCGAAATGGAGGCTTTAAAAGGTTCTATGAACGATTTGGCTAAAGCTGCAGGTCAGTTGACCGAATTGAGCAAATTGGCCACCTCTAGCAATAAATTGGGTGAGAAGATGGAAGCTGCCAGCGAGGCTGCTGCCAAATATGCAGAAAGTGCTATCGCTCTTGGTGATAAGACTGCTGCTGTGAACGAAGCTTATAACGCAATTGCTGCGAATATGCAAAACGTAGCTAGTGATAGCGAAGCTTATAAAAACGAGATGAATGAGCTAGGCAAACGCCTCAGTTCGTTGAATTCTCTCTATGAGTTGCAAATGAATGCGGCTCAATCTACTACTGAGAAGATTCAAGCTATCGGTGCAGATTATGATAAGATGCAAGCTGCAGCTACCGCTACTGCTAAATCACAAGAAGCATTTGATGCTGCTCAACAGAAATTGGCTCAACAAGTAGCTGATTTGAACAAGATTTATGGTAATATGCTAAACGCACTCGCTTAATTTAATAGATCATGGGTGGAGCAAAAAACTGTCCGGAAACCCCGAGACAAAAAATGATAGGTATGATGTACTTGGTGTTGACCGCCATGTTGGCCCTGAATGTCAGTGCCGATATCTTGAACGGTTTCAACAAGTTGCGTCATTCGATGGAATCTTCTATACAATCGACAGATAGTAGAACAGAAGATTTGATGAAAACCTTTGAGGCTGCTTATACCAAAGATGAAGGTGGAAAAGCCAAATATGGTGATTGGTGGGCAATTGCTCAGGCCAACAAAAAAATGTGTGATGAGTTTTACGACTATATTGAGCAGTTCAAATTGGACATTGTGAATATGGTTGAAGGCGAACAGTACACATCTATGCCTAGTGAGATTAAAAATGGTTCAGATACCAATAAACCTCACCAATACGCTATCAATGAAAAAGATCCTAACGGAAAAACGCATGCAGAAGAATTGCGCGCACGAATGGATATGTTCCGTCAGTACATGACTTCTGCTGATTCTGAGTGTCTGCAAAACAAAATGAAAGACCCTCTGTTCAAACATGAGTGGGATCAAAAGGTTGAGATGTACAATTCGTTGTTCTCTACAGGAACACTTACCAACCAAGAGGGTGAGACTATTCCTTGGGAGCAATCCATTTTTGAAGAGATGCCAGCTGGTGCCGTATTTGCTATGTTGACTAAGTATCAAAGCGATATCCGTTTGGCTGAGAACGATTTCTTGACCTTCCTATTCAAATCGGCAGGTTCGTCCGACTTTGTGATCAACTCGGTGCAAGCTTTGGTATTGCCTGACAATGGTGAGTATATCATGCAAGGTAACCACTATCGCGCACGCATCGTGTCGGCTGCTGTGGATACCACTAACTTGCCAATGGTTTATATCAATGGTCAAGAGTATGCAGATGGTGTATATGATTTGGTAGCCAACCAAGTAGGTCAGCACACTTATACAGGTTATATGTTGATGCCTGGTGACACTACGCACTATAACTTTGAAGGTCATTATACTGTAGGTGCTCCTTCTGCATCTATGTCTAACGTGGATATGAACACTATCTATATGGGCTATGAGAACAAATTTAATATCTCTGTACCAGGTATGGGTAATGATAAGATTCGCGTGAGCGCATCGGGTGCTTCTGTATCGCAAAAAGGTGGTTTGTATGTTATCAAACCTAGCGAGGGTGCCAAGTCTGTAAAGATTTCAGTTCATGCTGAAGTAGATGGCAAGACTATGCTGATGGGTTCGAATGAGTATAAGGTGAAACCACTGCCTAAACCAAGTGCATTCTTGATTTCGGGTGCTGATACCTATGATGGTACTGCCAAGATAGGTTTGAAGGCTTTGAAAAGTGCTGATGCTCACCTGGAGGCTAGCTATGGTCCAGAAGGTGTACTAGATCTGCCGTTTACCATTGTTAGTTTCGAGATTTATGCTGGTGGACGTTATCTAAAAGCAGAGGGTAATAAGTTTAGTAACGATATGAAGACTGCTATTGGTAAACTACGTGCCAATGATGTATTGAGCATCATGACCATTAAATATCGTGAGCCAAGTGGTAAAGTAAATACGTTGCCAAACTTGACCTTGGGTCTCAAGTAATTGAAATATCAAAAAAATTGGAATATGAAGAAACTTAGTGTATTTGTGTTCTGTATGTTTGCATTTGTTGCAGTGCAGGCACAACATCAAATCAATTCATTCTTTGCTCCAGACGGTACTGTTCGTTTGGAAACGCAAGAACTGAATGAGGCTGCCGATTCAATTGTGACGGTTTTCCACCGAACGGAGGATATAGTGTGGCGTAGAGATATCTATCGTGTGATAGATATGCGTCAGAAGCAAAACTTCCAGCTCTATTTCCCTGTTGAGCCCGACGATCCTACTTATATGAGTATGTATCGCTTGGTAGTGGATGCTGTACAAAAAGGATTGACCATTTTCTACCCCAGTGAGCGTATTCTTAAACCTTTGTTGACTATGGATAATATCGTGCCAAAGGACAAGATAATAGATCAGTTTGTGGTAGGTGGCATTGGTGAATTGGATCGTGAGGATGAGACCTCGTATATATTGAACTATGACAGTATATCTGATCAACTGAGTTTCCAACCATATAACTATGGCACGTATGTGCGTAATCAACTGAAATATCTAGTGTATGAAGTTGTTTTCTTTAGCCGTGCGACCTCGCGTATGTATCGCAAGATTGTAGCAATAGCTCCATTGCAACCTGATCAAGCTACAGGTGGCCCCGAAGAGCCTGCTCGTTTCATGCGTGAGTCTGTCAAGTTCTGGATGTTATACGATCAATTACGTCCATATTTGGCTTCGCAGTATATGATTCCTACGCAAAACGAGGCTAAACGTGTCACTTTTGAAGAGTTCTTTGAGAAACGTCTATTCTCCAACTACATTGTAGGAGAAGGCAATATGTATAACCGTATGATTCTCGATTATTGCCTGACCGAGAAAGAGGCTAAGCAGGAGCAAGCTCGTATTGAATATGAGTTGCTGACCTTCGAGCAAGATTTGTGGGAGTATTAATATTGCTTCCATTAAAAAGGCAGGCTCGTGCCTGCCTTTTTTGGGTTTATTTAATATCCGAGAGCAATGAAACATAGATTTCTAAATATGTATTTAACAACCACCATCAGCGTAGCACTGGTGCTACTGTTGATGGGTCTGGAATGTGCGGTAAGCTTGGGTACACACCAACTTATCCGTCAATTGAAGGAAGATGTGGCCGTGACTGTGTTGCTGAAAAACAGCACAGATTCTACACAGATTCATCAGTTGCAGTCTATGTTGGAAGATGCATCGTTTAGTTATCAGGTTCGTTTTGTATCTAAACAGCAAGCGTTAGAGGACCATATTGCCAATTTGGGAGAAGATCCAGAGAAGTTTTTGGGTTACAATCCGCTGTCTAATAGTTTTGAGATTAATTTAAATCCTGCCTATGCCAATGAAGATAGCATTATGGTGATAGAGGATGAGTTGTCTCTGTCTCCCTATATCGAGTCGGTGGATTATCCCCAGGAGATTGTGTCTTTGATAGATTTGCATGTCGGTGAGATCAGCCTGGCGTTGATTTTGGTGGCATTGGTGTTGCTTCTCATATCGATGGTGCTGATAATCAATACTGTACGTTTGCATGTGTATAGCAAGCGGTTTATGATTCATACCATGCGGTTGGTAGGTGCTACATCGTGGGTGATACGTGCGCCATTTATTCGCCGCAACTTGCGTTTGGGTTTTGAGGCAGCGTTAGGTGCTTTGGTAGCATTAGCAGGTGCCTTGTGGTTAATCCATGAGCGCTTGGGGGTATGGCTGTTCGCGATGACGTGGCAAAATATACTGTTCGTCGTGCTTGTGGTAATATTGGGTGGCGAACTAATTACCTTTATCGCTTCGATGATTGCTACGGGTAAGTATATACGAATGAATAAAGATAGAATGTATGAAATATAACATGGATAAAATCAACCTGGTGCTGATTGCAGCATCTACGTTGGTCATATTGATTGGACTGGTCTTGATGGTAGGTGAACCCAGTGGTGCCACCGAATATAATCCTGATATTTTCTCTACTCGCCGTATCACAGTGGGTCCAATGATATCGTTGGCAGGGTTTGTATTAATGATTTTTGCGATATTATTTAAGAAGAAGAGCAAATGAGTTGGTGGCAAGCGTTGATATTAGGTGTTATCCAAGGGTTGACGGAGTTCCTGCCCGTATCCTCGTCGGGACATCTGACCATAGGTCAAACACTTTTGGGAATTGAGTTTGAAGAAGGCGATATGCTGCTTTTTGATGTGTTGGTGCATGCGGCTACTGTGTGCGCTACGCTGATTGTTTTGTGGCAGGAAGTGTGCTGGATATTCAAGGGAACATTCACTACTACTCAGTGGAACGCTGAGAAGGAATATGCGGGTAAAATAGTACTTTCTATGCTACCTGTGTTTGTGGTGGGCATGTTTTTCAAAGATCAAGTTGAGGCAATCTTCGGTAGCGGTTTGGTGGTAGTAGGTGCATGCCTGCTAGTCACAGCGTGCCTGCTGGCATTTGCTCAATATGCCAAACCCCGTCAGAAGGAACAAATAAGCTGGTGGGATAGTTTGGTAATCGGCATAGCGCAGGCTATTGCTGTTTTGCCAGGTTTGAGTCGCAGTGGTACAACAATCGCTACGGGTATTCTGTTGGGCAATAAAAAAGAGCAGGTGGCGCAATTCTCTTTCTTGATGGTGCTGGTGCCTATTTTGGGGCAAGCATTGTTGGATATGTTGGATGTGTTGCGTGGCGAGATAGTTACTCATTTAAGCCCCGTGGCAATGGTAGTAGGTTTTGTTAGCGCGCTGGTGGTTGGTGCTGCCGCGTGCAAGTGGATGATATCGATTGTGAAACGCCAAAAACTGATCTATTTTGCTATCTATTGCCTGTTGATGGGTTGTTTCGCTTTGTGCTATGGATTGGCTTGAGGGTGAGGTAATTGGAATTGATAAGCCTCTGCATTGGACTTCGTTTGATGTAGTTGGGAAGATGCGTTGGGTGCTATGCCATGCGTTGGGTGTGAAGAAACTGAAAGTGGGGCATTCGGGTACATTAGATCCATTGGCTACGGGTGTAGTTGTGGTGTGTACAGGCAAGAAAACCAAACTGATAGACCAACTCCAGCAGCATGTAAAAGAATATATAGCTACCTTGCAGTTGGGAGCGACTACGCCCAGTTTTGATTTGGAGAAGGAGATAGACCAGACTTATCCTACGGCACATATTACGAGGGAGTTGATAGACCAGGTCTTGCCTACTTTCTTGGGCGAGCAATGGCAAGTGCCCCCTGTATTTTCGGCCGTCAAGGTAGAAGGTAAGCGCGCCTATGAACTGGCACGTCAGGGCCAGGAGGTGGAACTGAAAGCCAAGTTGCTGACAATCGACGAGATTGAGGTGCTGCGCTTTGATGCGGACACGATGCAACTTCAAATACGTGTGGTATGTTCCAAAGGAACGTATATCCGCGCATTGGCACGCGACATAGGGCAGCGGTTGCATAGTGGGGCGCATTTGATTGCGCTTCGTCGCACCAGAGTGGGGGATATACATGTAGAGGATTGTATTACGATAGACGACTTTATACAAAAGATAAATGAATCATTTTGATCAGTACAACATGAAACTGAGTCAATTCAAGTTCCGCTTGCCGGACGAGCAGATTGCGCAGTTTCCTAGCCCCTATAGAGACGAGGCTAGATTGCTTGTCTTGCACCGCAAGAGTGGCGAGATAGAACATAAATTGGTAAAGGATGTAGTGACTTATTTTGGAGAAGGAGATCTTTTTGTTCTCAATGATACCAAAGTATTTCCTGCTCGACTGTATGCCAAGAAGGAGAAGACGATGGCTAATATCGAGATTTTCCTCTTGCGTGAACTGAATCACGATATGCGTTACTGGGATGTGCTGGTAGATCCTGCACGTAAGATCCGCATAGGCAATAAACTCTTTTTGGACGAGGATACAACGATTGTAGCCGAGGTGATTGATAATACCACTTCTCGTGGACGTACCTTGCGCTTTTTAACCGACTATGATAATGCGGAATTTACGCAGTATCTGTATAGTCTGGGTAATATGCCGTTGCCTAAATATATCCGTCGCCCCATGGATGAGCAGACGCGTGTGGCCTTTGAGGCGGCTTATCCTGAAACAACGGAGAAGGAACTGGACGAGGAACGCTATCAGACGATTTTTGCCAATAAGGTAGGTGCAGTAGCAGCTCCAGCGGCTAGTTTGCATTTCTCCAAACAACTGATGAAACGTTTAGAGATAGCAGGTATAGAACCTCACTTCGTTACGTCTAATATGGCGTTAGGCAATTTCAAGCCGATTGATGTGGAGGACCTGACCAAGCATAGAACCGATTCGGAGCAGATCTCTATTCCTCAGTCATTGGTTACGGCAGTGGATAAGGCGCATGCTCAGCAGCGAAACGTGTGTGCTGTGGGTACAGAGGTGATGCGTGCTTTGGAACATGTGGTAGGCACAGACGGGCAAATCAAAGCGTATGATGGTTGGACCAATAAGTTTATTTTCCCGCCTTATGATTTCACAGTGGCTAACTCGTTCTTCGTTAATTTCTACTTCCCGATGTCGTCGCAGTTGCTGATGGTAGCGGCGTTTGCAGGTTTTGAATATACCATGAACGCCTATGATGTGGCGCTGAAGGAGGGTTATAAATTTGGTGATTATGGCGACGCCATGCTCATAGTTGATTGATGAAGGTTCAGATAGAGGAAAGTTGGCGCCAAGTACTGCAATCAGAGTTTGACAAACCGTACTTTGAGATGCTCACCACTTTTGTCCGTCGTGAGTACGCTGCGCATGTGTGTTTTCCTCCTGGACCGCTTATCTTCAATGCTTTTAACGCGTGCCCTTTTGACAGGGTGCGTGTTGTTATTATAGGTCAGGACCCTTATCATGAGCCAGGTCAGGCACATGGCTTATGTTTCTCGGTGAACGACGGCGTAGAGGTGCCGCCCTCGCTGCAAAATATCTATAAAGAACTCAATCGCGATTTAGGTTTACCTATTCCCACTTCGGGCAATCTGCAACACTGGGCCGAACAGGGTGTGTTGCTGTTGAATGCTACGCTTACCGTGCAGGCACATCATGCGGGCAGTCACCAGAATAAAGGATGGGAAGAACTGACCGATGCGGCGATTATGGCACTGAATCAGCAGCGGCAGGGGTTGGTGTATATGCTCTGGGGTAGTTATGCCCAGCGAAAGGGGCAATGGATAGACCGTCGTAAGAACCTGGTGCTCACTGCGCCGCATCCCAGTCCGCTCTCTGCCTATCGTGGTTTTATTGGTTGTGGACACTTCTCGGCGGCGAATGCGTATTTAATCAATCATGGACAATCTCCCATCAACTGGTAATATGAGACTTCTGTTAATCGATGCTTATGCGATGATCTATCGCGCCTATTATGCTTTTATTCGTGTGCCTCGCATGAACTCCAAAGGAGAGAATACGAGTGCTATTTATGGCTTTGTCACTACCCTGGAAGATCTGATTAAGAAGCTTAAACCTACTCATTTGGGTGTGGCTTTTGATCCGCAGGGTCCTACTTTTCGTCACGAAGCTTTTGAGGCGTATAAGGCGCAGCGTGAAGAAACGCCAGAAGATATACGCCGTGCGGTGCCAGTGATTAAGCATATCTTGGAGGCTATGAATATACCTGTGTTGGAAAAGGCAGGTTTTGAAGCGGACGATGTGATAGGTACGTTGGCAGGCAAGGCGGAGCAGGCTGGTATGCAGGTTTGGATGGTTACGCCCGATAAGGACTATGGTCAGTTGGTTACCGAACAGGTGCATCAGTTCCGTCCGCGTCACACAGGCGGATTTGAGGATATGGGTCCTAATGAGGTGTGCGCCAAATACGGCCTGACGGCTACTACGCAGGTGATCGACCTGCTTGGATTGATGGGTGATGCCAGCGATAATATACCTGGGTGCAAGGGTGTAGGGGAGAAGACGGCAGTGGCCCTGTTGCAACAGTTTGGGAATATAGAGACTTTGCTAGACCATACAGATCAGTTAAAAGGCGCACTCAAGGATAAGGTGGAGAGCCAGGTAGAGGCGATACGTTTCTCTAAGTTCCTGGCAACGATTCGCACCGATGTGCCTGTTGAATTGGATATAGAGGCGTTGGTATTAAAGGATAAGAACTGGGATTTGTTGACGCCTATCTATCAAGAGTTGGAGTTCAACTCTTTGTTGTTGACTGCCAAATCTGCTCAATCTGCCAAACCGACTAAATCTGCCAAATCAGCCAAACCTGCTGATCCCAACCAACTGGATCTGTTTGCTCAATTGGACGAGTCTCAGGCTGCTGCTCCTGCGGTAGCTCAGTATGATACGATTGAGAACAGGCTGTGTGCTTATTTGCTGAATCCCGAGGTGTCGTTCAATCCGTATGTGGAGCCTAATTGGCAAGCCCTGAAAGCGGACCCGATGTTGTGGAACTTATACCAGGAGGTGGAGCTGCCTTTGGTGCCTGTGTTGCGTAAGATGGAGCAAGCAGGGGTGCGCTTGGATGTGGATATATTGCACGAGGCGGAGCAACAACTCTCGCAGGAACTCAATCAGATAGAGCAGGATATATATGCTATGGCAGGAGGGGAGTTTAATATCAATTCTCCCTCGCAGGTAGGCGATATTCTGTTTGACCAACTGCATCTTGACCCCAAAGCCAAACGGAGTGCGAAGGGCAGGTATTCCACGTCTGAAGAGGTGCTGCTGGCGATAAAGGATACGCACCCGATTGTGTCCAAGATTCTGGAACAACGTGAGTTGAAAAAACTGATTTCGACCTATGTCTCTACCTTGCCCAACTATATCAATCCGCAAACGGGTAAGATCCATACGACGTATAACCAAACGGTTACAGCCACAGGTCGTTTGTCTTCGTCCAACCCCAATCTGCAGAACCTGCCTATCCGCAGCGAGCGTGGGCAGTTGATTCGTCGTGCTGTGATAGCAGACCCGGGTTGTGTGTTGGTCAGTGCCGACTATTCGCAGATTGAATTGCGTTTATTGGCGCACATGTCGGGTGATGAACACCTCATACAGGCTTTTTTGCAGGGTCAGGATGTACATGCGGCTACGGCGGCTAAGATCTTCCATAAGCCGATAGAGGAGGTTAGCAAGCTGGAGCGTCGTCAGGCCAAGACTGCCAATTTTGGTATTATATATGGTATCTCTGCTTTCGGTTTGGCGCAGCAACTCGATTGCTCCAGGGGCGAAGCCAAAGCGTTGATAGATGGCTATTTTGAGGCCTTCCCCAAAGTGATAGCTTTTATCGAGAAACAGAAGGTACTGGCGCGCGAGCAGGGCTATGTGGAGACTATGTTTGGTCGCAAACGTTATTTGCCTGATATCAACAGCCATAATTCGGTGGTGCGTTCGTTTGCCGAGCGTAATGCGGTGAATGCGCCTATTCAGGGTACGGCGGCAGATATCATCAAGATAGCGATGGTGAATATTGACCATCAGTTACAGGCTGAGGGTCTGCAGGCGCAAATGATTATGCAGGTGCATGATGAGTTGAATTTCAACGTAGCTGTTGCGCAGGTGGACAGGGTGCGGGAGATTGTGGTGGAACAGATGCAGAACGTGGTGCATCTGAGTGTGCCACTGATTGCCGAGTGTGGCGTTGGTGCCAACTGGCTAGAAGCCCATTAAGTTATATACTTTCCCGTTTCGGAGGATACGTATCTGCCCATGCAGTAATTGCTTTTCGGCAGAGGGCGTTGTGCGATGCACCACAGGTGCTTCGCTGCCGTCTATGGTCACTGCGCAGATGGCAGGCAAGGCTATCTCGTCCTGCTGGTTAAAGGCATAGGCGGCATAGTAGTAGGTTTGTCCATATTCTACATGGGTATCTACGAACATCGAGTCTCGGCCGTAATACACGGTTTCGCCATCGCTGGGTGAGGTAGGGGCGCTGCCTTGCTTCCGTACCAGTTGTACGCCTGCAAAATCAGAGGGCAGGTCTTCCTCTTTTACGATAGTCACTTTGCGTATGGCAAAACTTCCCGATTGGGCGGTAGCAGGATTGGCTACAAAACTCAGATGGGTGATGGGGTGATCACCAAAAGCATAGTCGGGTGCTGGGGTCCATAGAATACTGGCGGGGGTGTAGTGATCTTGCAACCATATGGAGCTGCTGAGCATATAAGCATAGGGGGAATTGGACCAGCGGTTCATGCCGTCGTAAGCATATACCACCATAGCCACGCCTTGTCCATTGCCTTGATATTCAAAATACACTTGGCTGCCGGGTATGAATTGGGATACAGGATATTGTACGCCTGCCCACTGCCAGTTGTCGGTGGTGGTGTAGTTCACTGTTGTTTGGTTGTTGGCGTAGGTGACTTGCGCCGAGGGGCCATCATAGGACACATCTGCGAAGCCTTGGCTGAGATCTACCGTTTGAGTATGTCGGATGATGCCATAGGGAGGATTGGTCCATTTCAGTAGGGCATGATTGACTCCTGCAAAGCCTTGCAGGTGGGTCACAGCTTGCACGTTGGGTTGGGGTTGCGGGTCGTCTGCGATAGGTTCGGGTTGCAAGGTTGTGCCTACTATAACGGTGGTGCGCAGGTTATTGTAGCCTGTTTGTGGTTCCCATACGCGGTCGGTGGCCAGGCGTATGGCATAGCGTGGGTCGTGCCGTAGGTTTTCGGCCTTGTCGGGCATCCACAGGCATACCTCGTAAGTGCCATCTGGCATGTCTTGTGGCAGGGTGATGGTTTCGTTTATTTCGGTTAATGCTCCGTTCGGTAGCCATCGGCGTGGATCGGTGGCCAGGGGGAAGATGCAGGTGGTGTCGCTGCTGCGTAATACGATATAGGCTTGGCGTTCGTTATAGAGAGGTGCGTAGCCCACATTGCGTAGACTGAGGTGTATATCCAGAGGGTTACCTTTGATTGCTGAGGCTGCTATGCGCGTGCTGTCCAGTTGGAAGCGGTAGCCCAGTTTCATGGCTATTTCGTCAAAGACGCCTTCGCTGCGCCAGTTGCTGATAACAAGCTGATGGTAGCCTTGGTTGAGAAATGAATAGTGGAGATAGGCCATTTCCTCTTTGGCTTGTTCGCCTGTGGCCCAGCGGTCATACACGGGTTGGTTATACACATCGCTTTCGCCACCGATGGGCAGGTAGAGGCACTCGCGTGAGAGGTAGTACATCTCTTTTTTGCGGTTCTGGTAGGTGCCCATGTTGTCGGCTTGATAGAGAAAAGCGTCGTTGTGGTGGGCGAGTCGTGCGCGAGGGGTGCCTGTAAAAGCTTCTTCGCTGCTCAGGGGGATGGTGTCTCCTATATAGGCTTGTTTATAGGCAGGTGTGCGCAGTTGGATGGTGCGTGACTGGGGCACAGCGTCCAGCAGTTGGTTGATGAGGTTGTTCTTGACCAGTTGTAGTGAATCGCGTCCAACGGCGGTATAGTACCATTCTCCCCATACGCCTAAGAAACCTGCTTGTACACAGGCTATGACATCGGCATTGGCGTGCAGAATAGGTTTGAGTTGCTCCAGGTGTTTTTTCCAGATGCGAGGGCTGGCGTCGGCGTATTTGCCATCTACGCGTTCGTCCTCTGAATAGGTGTAGCTGAAGCGCAGGATACATTTATAGCCATGTTGGCGTATCTTGGCAAAGTCGTTGTCGAAGAGTTGCAGCACTGTGGTGGATAGCGAGTCGTTGCGGAAGCCGACCAGGGTATAGACCATCTGCACCAGCGAATGCCCTGCATCGGCGGTGAACTGTGCGTCGGTTAGCATCGATACGGTGGAGGTGTCACATACGTCCCATCCCGCCCCATAAAAGAAACCACGCTCGGGGTTGGGGAAGTTGTTGGTGTTGTCGCTCACGTAGCGCACAGTGTGTGCAGAGACGCTGGTGGCGAGGACAAGGGTGATTAGTAGCAGATGTGTTTTCATGGGGTGTACGGTGTAGGGTGTATGGTTATAGGAAGATATACCGTAGGATGAATAGGGCGGTTAGTATGCACATGCCCACGTTCAGGTCCTGCCATTTGCGCATGGCGATGCGTATCAGTACGTAGGCGATCAGGCCCAGCATGATGCCATCGGATATGCTGCTGGTAAAGGCCATCATGCTCACGCACATGAAACTGGGTATAGCGTTTTCCAATTTGGTGAAATCCACTTTACGGATATCTTGCATCATCATCACGCCCACCAGGATGAGTGCTGAAGCGGTAGCTTGAGGGGGGATGGCGAGGAACAGGGGTGAGAGCAGCAGTGCCACGGCGAAACAGATGGCGGTGGTGAAGGCGGTTAAGCCGCTTCGGCCGCCTGCGTTCACGCCTGAGGCGCTCTCGACGAAGGTGGTGACGGTGCTGGTGCCCAACAGGGCGCCCATGGTGGTGCCGATGGCGTCAGCCATAAAGGCTCTGCCCAGACGAGGTATATTGCCCTGCTCATCTACCATGCCTGCGCGGTTGCACACGCCCACCAGTGAGCCGATGGTATCGAATATATCCAGGAAGAGGAGGGTAGCTACGCAGATGAGCATGTCCATACTGAAGATGCCGTCCCATTGCAGTTGCAGGCAGATAGGAGCCATAGAAGGAGGTGTATCTACTATGCCGCCAAAGTGGGTGAGTCCCAGGGGAATGCCTACCAAGGCGGTGACTACGATGCCTATCAGCATGGCGCCCATCACGTTCTTAATCAGCAGGATGATTGTGACTACGATGCCAAAGCAGGTGAGTGCAGCGGCGGGGGAGCAGAGGGAGGAGAGCATGGGGAGTGAGCCTGTGTTGGTGACCAGCATGCCAGCGTTGTTCAGGCCGATAAAGGCGAGGAACAGACCTATACCCGGGCTGATGGCTTTGCGCAGTTCGGCGGGCAGCAGGCGCACGATCTGTTCGCGTATGCCTGTGACGGTGAGCAGGATAAAGAGCAGACCTTCTATGAACACGGCGGTGAGGGCAAACTGCCAACTATAACCCATAGCGATAACGATGGTGTAGGCAAAGAAAGCATTTAGTCCCATACCAGGTGCGAGGGCAAAGGGTAGTTTGGCATAGATAGCCATGACCAGTGTAGCAATCACGGCAGAGACGACGGTGGCGGTGAAGACAGCACCTTTGTCCATGCCTGCGTCAGCCAGGATGGCGGGGTTGACGGCCAGGATATAGGCCATAGTGAGGAAGGTGGTGATGCCGCCGATGATTTCTTTTTTTACGGACATGGTTTGGGCGTCAAAGCCAAACCAACGGGATAAGTATTTTTGCATAGTATAATAGGAGATGTGTGTTTATTGTTCTTGCCAGCTGCTGAGCCAGTTGCGATAGTGGTCGCTTTGTGGTCCAAAGGTGCGTTCCATCATTTGTCGTGCTTGTTCGCGTACGCGCTGTTGTTCGTCCAGTGGCATGTCTGCGCCCCAGTTGAGTATCTGTGCCAGGCATCCGTCTATGGATGAGCTGATCCAGGGAATCATAGCTTCGCTATCGGGTTGCCACTCGTCCCAGAGATCTCGAGCTTGTCGTCCGAATTCGTTGAAGAAGAACACGTCTCCTTTTTCGCACCAGGCAGCTGCGGTGTAGTCGAGGCAGGTCATGAGCATGGCGGTGTCGGCTGCGGATAGTTGGCTGCAACGTTCGAGGTGTGCGATAGCCTGGTCAGGTTGCCAATGAAAGAGGTTCTCTTTGGCCATGTCGAGATAGTCGTCGGCTGTTTGTGCGTTGCCGTGTATGGAGCAGACCATAGCCAGGCAGCATAGTGAGAGAGAAAGGATATTTTTCATAATGGATATAGTTTGGATTTGCAAAGGTACACTTTTTTTCGCACATATCAAAAAAAAGTTGTACTTTTTTGCCACTCCTGGGTTGTTTTGTGTGCTCCGATATTCCTTCGAGGGTCGCTCGACACTCTCTCGACACTCTCCAAAGAAATAGCAACACAAAGAGTATACGATGAGTATAGGATGAGTATACCCTATACCATACACCGTACACCATACACCAAGAAATGGTCATGACCAAATGACCATTTCTTGTTATTCCCTTTATTCATCGGCTCTCGCAATAAAATGGTCATTTGGTCATGACCATTTTTATGCAGCTATTTTTTTATAATGACCATGAGCCGTTTTTTTTCAATACTAGTCCCTCCTAGTCCTTCCTATCCTCAATCCTTCCTCCTCCCTATGAGGGAGGACTGAGGTGGGTCCCCTGTCCACTCCGACATTTCGGAGCGGTGACAGCCCTGCGCCAATTTCATACAGTAATTCCTATATTTCATACAAATGTCCTCCCAATATTTGCGTATGTGCAAAAAAAAATGTACTTTTGCACTCGATTTAGAAAATGGCAAATACGCACTTGGTCATATCAACCGCTAATGAGTTGCTCCGCGTACCGGCGAAGCATATCATTTATATCTCATCGGACGGCAATTATAGCAACCTTCTTTTGCAAGGTGGCGAGATGCGTATGGTTACCTTTCAGCTAGGGCAAATTGAGCGAATGATAGCAGACCAATTACCTGATATGGGTAAGACCTTTATCCGTATTGGTAAAAGTTTGATTATCAATGTAA